>NZ_LT629710.1:638500-957750 GCF_900104535.1 Nakamurella panacisegetis
CGTCGGCGATCAGCGCCTCGGCGGCCTCGATCCGGAACCGCGGCTTCGACGTGCGGGCCGGCGCCCCACGACGCAGCCAGGCCAACTCCTTGCGAGCCAGGTTCTTCCGGGTCTCCTCGGCCGCGCGATCGAGCCGCAGCCGTTCGGCCCGCGCGAAAACCCAGTCCGAGTAACCGCCTTCGCGGATGTGCACGGTGCCGTCCACCACCTCCCAGGTGGTGGTGGCGACGGCATCGAGGAACCAGCGATCGTGGGTGACGGCGACCAGGGCCGACCGTCGGGCCAGCAGGTGATCGGCCAGCCAGGCCACACCCTCGATGTCGAGGTGGTTGGTCGGTTCGTCCAGGATCAGCAGGTCGGCGTCGGTGACCAGGGCCGCGGCCAGCGCCACCCGCCGCCGCTCCCCGCCGGAAAGGTTGTCGACCAGTGTCTCCAGGCCGATTCCGGCCAGGCCGAGACCGTCGAGGATCCCCCGCACGGAGGAGTCCGAGGCCCAGCCGTGATCCCCTTCACCGAAGGTGTGCAGCACGATGTCCCGCACGCTGGCGCCCGGCTCCAGCCGGTCCGACTGCGTGACGACCTCGATGTTGACGCCGCGGAGAGTGGCTACCCGGCCGGAATCCGGCGGAACCAGCCCGGCCAGCACCGTCAGCAGCGTCGTCTTGCCCGAACCGTTGAGCCCGAGGACGCCGATCCGATCGCCTGTCTGCACGCCGAGGGACACCTGGTCCAGGACGGCGCGAACACCGTGGATGACGGTGGCGGATTCGAGATTGACGAGATTGGCCATCGGGGCGGAACGTCTCCTAGCTGGGTTCGGGCCCGTTGTGACCCTGGTCTGACGAATAGTGGAACGGCAGCGGCAACAACCAGATTCCCGGTCAACCGATGACGCGGGCCCCCGGGGCCGGCCCGGAGGCCACCCGCACCGAGCGGCACGTCCCGGATCCGGCCAACTCCGCGGCCACCTCGGCGGCGGCCGCCGGGTCGGCGCACAGCAGGGCGACGGTCGGCCCTGACCCGGACACCACGCCGCCGAGCGCACCGGCGGCCAGCCCGGCTCGCAACGTCCGGCGCAGGCCGGGCTGTAGCGAGATGGCCGCGGCCTGCAGATCGTTGCCGAGGGCGGCGCCGACCTGCGCCGGATCACCGCTGCTCAAAGCGGTGAGCATGTCCTGGACCCCGGCCACCCGCGGCGGGTCGGCGTGTGAGCGCAACCGGTCCAGTTCGGCGAACACGGCCGGCGTGGACAGGCCACCATCGGCCAGCGCCAGCACCCAGTGCAGCGGGGTGCGAGCCAGGACGGGCGAGAGCCGCTCCCCGCGTCCGGTGCCGACCGCGGTGCCTCCGGCCAGGGCGAACGGCACATCGGACCCGAGTTCGGCGGCGATCTCGGACAGCTGATCTCGAGTCAGCTCGAGCCCCCACAACGCGGCGCAGCCCAGCAGCGCACCGGCCGCATCGGCACTACCGCCGGCCATCCCCCCGGCCACCGGGATCTGCTTGCTGATCTGGATCGCCACCGGGCCACCGGCCTTGGTCCGCTTGGCCAGCAGCCGGGCCGCCGCCCCGGCCAGGTTCTTGCCTCCGGTGGGCACCGCGGCCGACGCTCCCTCGGTACTGACCGTGTGACGCTCGGCTGGGCTGATGGTCAGTTCGTCCACCAGGTCGACCGCGTGAAACACGGTCACCAGGTCGTGGTAACCGTCGGCGCGCAGGTCACCGACCGAGAGATGGAGATTGATCTTGCCGGGGACCCGCACCCGCACCGGCCCGGGGGTCTGCGAGGACCGCCTCGTCACGCGAGCGCCTTGGCGTCGGCTTCGGTCTTCGCGGCGGCGATGCGGGCGAAGGCGTCGACGTCGAGCATCTCGCCGCGCAGCCCGGGATCGACCCCGGCGGCCCGCAGGATCTCCTCGGCCCGGACGGGCGATCCGGCCCAGGTCGACAGCGCCGCTCGCAACGTCTTGCGACGCTGGGCGAATGCGGCGTCGATGGCGGCGAACACGGCCATCCGGTCTCCCACCCTCGGAACGGGACGGCGGTCGAACGCGACCAGCGCGGAGTCGACCCCGGGTACCGGCCAGAACACCGACCGACCGATCGCGCCGGCCCGCCGCGCGGAGCCGTACCAGGCCGCTTTGGCACTCGGCGACCCGTAGGTCTTCGAACCCGGTGGCGCCGCCAGCCGGTCGGCCACCTCGGCCTGCACCATCACCAGAACCCGTTGCAGCGACGGCAGTTCGGCCAACAGATGCAGAAGGACGGGGACGGCCACGTTGTACGGCAGATTGGCCACCAGCGAGGTCGGGGCGCCCTCGATGTGGTGGCTACGCACGGCCATCGCATCGGCCGTGATGACCGTGAGATCGCCAGTCCGGGTCGGGGCGTGTGCTGCCACGGTGGCCGGGAGACGGGACGCCAGCCGCTGGTCGATCTCGATGGCGGTGACCTTCTCCGAGACCTCGAGCAGGGCCAGGGTCAGCGAGCCGAGGCCGGGTCCCACTTCGAGGGTGTGCCCGGCCCGGTCCAGCTTCGCGGCCGCGGCGATCCGTCGGACGGTGTTCGCGTCGTGGACGAAGTTCTGGCCGAGCTGCTTGGTGGGTCGCAGGTCCAGCTCGGCGGCCAGCCGCCGGATCTCGGCCGCACCGAGCAGCGTGATCCGACCGTGGGCGGCGACGTCACCCGTTGGGTCGGGCATCGGGTTCGTGTCGCTCACGACCACCATCCTCACACGAGCGGCCCGGAGCCCGGGACGCGACAACGGGCCGGGCCCGGAGAGTTCTCTCTCCGGGCCCGGCCCCTGACTACGACAGTTGAACCGCTCAGTGCGCCGCGTAGGCACACGCCCACGGCTCGAGGCCACGCTGCTGGTACAACAGCTTCGCCCGCATCAGCTGCTCCTCCGGGCTCGCGTCCATCGGGTTGCCACTGCCGCCGACCGTGGCCCAGGTCGGGATGTCGAACTGGAACATGCCGTAGGTCGGCAGACCGGCCGACGGGTTGGCGTTGACCGCCTTCGGGTTGTGGGTCGACTCGCACATCGCCAGGCCGTCCCAGTTGACGCCGAACGACGTGTCGTTGGTGAAGACCTCGTTGCCTACGTAGGTGAACGTCGTCTTGGTGCCGACGTGGGTCACCTTGGCGACCGGCGCGGCGATGATCTTCCGCGACGTCTCGGTCTGTGCCGTTCGCTTCCCGTTCACGGTGGTCACGGCGTAGGTGATCAGCTGGCGACCGGTTGTTCCCGGCTGGACCACCTTGGACTGGCCCTTGACCAGGGTGGCGTCGCCGACCGTCTTCGCCGCCGGCTCGGGCAGGACCACGGTCTTCGTCCCGGTGCTGACCAGCACCCGGTTCACCGTGATCACCAACCCGTCGGACAGCTTGGTGGTCAGCGCCGGGCTGACGGTGTCGCGGCGGCCGAGAACGATCCCGTCCGCGGCGAGCAGGTCGCCGACCGTTCGAGCCGTGGTGGTCGACGACGTCGACTTGGCGCCGCCCACCGAAACATCCACGGTGTGCAGCGTCGAGCCGGTCACCGAGAGGCCGGTCAGCGGGATCGCTCGCGATCGGTTCGCCGAGAGTGACAGGTTCGCCGTCCGGGTTCCGAGTTCGGACAGGGCCTGCTCGACGGTGGTGGCCGTCGTCCAGATCTGCCGCGTGCGCCCGTCGATGGTGAGGGTGAGCATCCGCCCGCGCTTCACGACAACGGTCGAGCCGTCGGAGATCGGTACGGTCACGGCCGGGGCGATGACGTCGTGGCCGGTCGGGGTGATCCCGGCTGCCGCCAGAGCGCCTTCGACCGAGTCGGACGAGGTCGTCACCCTCTGGGCCTGGCCGTCGACGACGACCGAGACGGTCTTGGCCGGGACGGCCGCATTGCTGTTGTTCACGGTGGTGACGGTGGCGCCGGCGAGGGTCAGCAGGCACAGAGCAGCGGCCGCACCAGCCAGAACCGGCTTGCGCAGACGTCCGCGACGCGGCGTCACGCGGGTCGGTGCCTCTTCCTGTGCCTCCGACCGAGCATCGACGACGGTGGTCGGGGTGTCGTCCGTGTCGGTCGGCGCCGTGACCTGCGCCGAGTCGTCGGTCGAGGCGGGAGATTCGGGGGTCACGGCGTTGCTGTGCGACTCGTGGTCGGCGGCCGGATCGGCACCATGGCCGTCATCACCCGTTGAGTCGTCCTCGGCCGGCGACTCGTCGGCGGGCCGGTTCTCGGCCACGGCGGCAGCATCGGCATCGAACAGGGCCAGTCCGAGATCGACCCCAGAATCGGCCGGTTCGGCGTCGACCGAGCCGACCGCGTCGAGGTGGCCGATCAAGGTGTCGACCTGCTCGGCGGAGATCCGCCGGATGGGCGCGGTCCGAGACGCGGGCGACGTGTCGTCGAGGTCTCGATCCGACGGGTCGGCATGTCGGGGGGCGCGCGGAACCAGCGCCGAGTAGAAGGGAATCGGGGAGGCCGGGGTCGCATCGGGCTGGGACAGCCCTCTGATCCACGACATGTCCGAAGACTGCGGCTCTTCTTCCACCGCGTGGTGCTTGCTCACGTCACATCCGATGTATCGAAACGTCCGAGCAAGGAACGGGCGGCATCCCCACAATTTGTGCGTCTGATCACACGATTGCGGATGAGGGAATTCCACGATGGATGCGTGGCGAACCTCGCGACACCAGCCCGGAACGTTCCCATCCCGGCGGTTATCACAGAATAGTAACGGGATTTGAACGAATAAGCAACAGGCTCAGGGGTTGTCGACGGATTTGCGAGGGGCAACTATTGGACGGACCGTACAAAAAAATGCAAGACAGCCCCCACCGGAGATATCGGGTGGGGGCTGTCCCAGGTACTTGAATGACGTTGTGCCGCAATCGGATCGGGTCGATCAGCCGGCCGCGTACCCGCATGCCCAGGGCTGCAGTCCACGTGACGCGTAGACCTTCTCGGCCACCGCGATCTGCTCGTCCTTGGTGGCCAGATCAGCTCGGGGCGCGTATTGACCGCCGCCGTTGCTCAACCAGGTCCCGATGTCGAACTGCAGACCGCCGTAATATCCGTTTCCGGTGTTGATGGCCCAGTTGTTGGTCGACTCACAGTGAGCAATTGCGTCCCAGTTGACGCTCCAATGGCTGGGATTGTCGTAATAGGACGCACCCGAACCACTCCCCGATGACGAGGAGGAGGAGGACGAAGAGGACGAGGTCTGCGGAGCGGAACTGCTGGGCGGAGTCGACGTCGAGGCCGACGTCGAACTCGGCGTCGGCGTGCTGGTCACCACTACGGGCGCGACGTAGGTGCCGACGTGGGTGATGCTGGCCACAGCTGGCTGGACCGTCTTGCGCGCGACTTCCTGCGGACGCCCGGCCTTGCCGTTGACGACCTTGGCGCGGTAGGTGACCTCGACGACGCCGGCATGACCCTGCTGGGTGACCGAGGTAGTGCCCTTGTCCATCGTGTCGTCGTCGACGGTCTGTCCAGCCGGCTGGGGGAGCGTCAGCTTCTTCGTCACGAGCTGGTACCCGACCCGCGTGATGCTGATCTTCAGGCCCTGCTTCAGCTGGGTCCCAAGGGCCGGGGTGACGACGTCGTCCTTGCCCACCTTGATGCCCTCGGACTTCAGCAGGTCGCCGACCGTCTTCAGCTCCGAGACCATCGAATCGGCCTTCTTGGCCCCGTCCGCGATGACAACGGTGGGCAGCGTGCGGATGGTGACCTGTACGCCGTCGGACAGCACGGTGTTGAGCGGGACCGACACCCGCTCGTTGGGACCGATCTTGATGCCCTGCTGGGCCAGCAGCGCAGCGACCGTGGTCGCCGGCGAGGTGACGCTGGCCATCTTCCGACCGGCCCACCCGACCTTCACCGTGTGCAAGGTCGAGGCGGCGACCGTCAGTCCGTTGAGCGGGATCGCCCGCGACCGGTTGGCCGACAGCTGGTAGTCCGCCGGGTTCCGGCCGATCTCGGCCATCGCCTGATCGACGGTACGGGCGGTGGTCCAGATGGTCTGCTGCTTGCCGTCGATCGTCACGGTGAACAGGCGGCCACGGTTCAGAGCGATCTGCGAGCCGTCAGCGATCGCCGCACTGCCGGCCGGAGCCAAGGCGTCGTGCGCACTGACGCTGATGCCGGCGGCGGCCAGTGCGCCGTCGACCGACCCGGCCAACGTGGTGATCTGGCGCTGGGTGCCGTCCACCGAGATGGTGACGGTCTTCGTCTTGGCCGCGATCACCCCGCCGCCGATGGTCAGGGCACAGACGAGAGCGGCCACACTGACCAGGGCGGGTTTGCGATAGCGATGGGCCTTCGCGACCTTCGCCGCGGGCAGGGCCACCGCGGTGGCCTCCGCTGCGGTCGGGGCCGACTCAGCCCCGGCGGCGTTGGGTTCCGGTTCCGGCGAGACTTCCGACCCGGGCTGCTCGTCATCAGCGTCCTCGGCGGACACCGTCGGATGCGCAGGGGGCAGGTCCTCGACCGATCCCACCTCCGAGGCACCGGAGAGAGCGTCGGAGCCATCCGCGTCGCGGTGGTCTCCGAACTGGTCGAAGAAGGCCTGCGTCGGCTCGGGGGTCGAGTCGAACACGTCGTCGCTGGAAGCCAAGTCACATCCGTACGTCGTACCGTTCGGGCAGGGGAACGGCGTCATCTCCGCAGATCCGCACCTGGTGCGGGACACACGAAAGGCAGGCGTTGGAGCGAGTCCGATCGACCCGCGGACAGCACCTGCCCCGATGCACCCGGAACTTCCCCATCCCGGCTGTTGTCACAGGACAGTAACGGCCAGAGCACGGCACGGCAACCCTGGAACGTTCACAGACTTGCTCGGGGTTGCCTGGGAGCACGGAAAAGTTCGAGATCCGTGCTCAGTTCACCCGAATGCCGAACATGGCCTCTGTGGTCCGATTCACCTGCTCGCACAGGTCCACCACTCCCTGTCCGCGCAGCCCGGCCAGGGCTCGCACGGTGTACGGCAACGCGTACGGCTCGTTGCGGCGGCCGCGGTGAGGATGGGGCGTCAGGAAGGGCGCGTCCGTCTCGACCAGCAGCAGATCGGCCGGTGCGACCCGGGCTGCGGCCTGCAGATCGACGGCGTTGCGGAACGTGACCGGTCCGGCGAAGGACATCACGAAGCCGCGATCCGCGCACTTGGCCGCCATCGCGGCGTCACCGGAGAAGCAGTGGAAGATCACCCGGTCGGGCGGGCCCTCCGAGTCGAGCACGTCGAACACGGCGTCGTGGGCGTTGCGGTCGTGGATCATCAGCGCCTTGCCGGTGCGCTTGGCCAGGTCGATGTGCCAGGCGAATGCCTCGGCCTGGACGTCGTGCGGCGCCGCCTCCCAGTGGTGGTCCAGACCGGTCTCACCGATCGCCACGACCCTGTGATGGCCGGCCAGTTCCTCCAGGACGCTCCGGGCCGATTCGTCGAGCCGATCGGCCCGGGTCGGGTGCAGGGCAACCGCCGCGTACAGGTCCGGATGCCAGGTGGCGGCCTGAGCGGCCCAGCGGGCGGAGTCCAGATCGTCGGCCACCGTCACCACCCTGGTCACGCCGACCGCGTGGGCCCTGGCCATCGCTGCCTGGACATCGGCCGGGGTTTCACACCCACATGCGTCCAGATGGGTGTGCGCGTCCGCCACCCGGGCCGCCAGCGCCTCGGGAGCGGGCACCGGTGCCCGGTCGCGCACCGCGGGGTGCACCGTCATGAGATCGGCGCCCACTCCGGGCCGGTCTCCCCGAGCTTCGGGTCGAGTTTGGCGAACAACGGGTTCGGCTTGGCCAGCCTGGTCCCGGCCACGATGTCCCGTCGTTCCCAGGTCGCCAGCTGGTTCCGGTAGTCCCCGGTGATCACCGGGTAGTCACGGACGGCGGGTGCGCCGACGCCCTCGACGTCGTCGTCGAAATCGGTGACCTGGACGATCTCCGGTTGCGCGGCCCAGACCCCAGAACCGCCGAGCGCCTCGAAGACGCCTTGCGAGGAATGGGGAAGGAACGGCGTCAACATGGTCTTGGCGTCGTCCACGACCTGGAGCGCGGTGTTGAGCACGGTCGCCTGACGCTCCCTGTCCTCTCCGAGTTTCCACGGTTCGGTGTCGGAGATGTATTTGTTGGCCAGGGAGACCACCCGCATCGCCTCACCCATCGCCTGCTTGAACCGGCTGCGGCCCAACAGCTCTCCGACCGTGTCGAACGCCGTGGTCGACGCCTGCAGCAACGCCACGTCCATCTCCGTGCGCGTGGCGGCCGCCGGGATCTCACCGAAGTTCTTGTGCGCCATGGACACCGAACGGTTGACCAGGTTGCCCCACTCGTTGGCCAGTTCGGAGTTGTTGCGCCGCACGAACTCGTCCCAGGTGAAATCGCTGTCCTGATTTTCCGGCCCGGCTGCCACGATGAAGTAACGCAGCGCGTCGGCACCGAATTCGGAGATGAAATCACCCACGTAGATGACCGTCTTGCGTGACGTCGAGAACTTCGATCCACTCATCGTCAGGAACTCGCTCGAGACCACCTCCGTCGGCAGGTTCAGCTTGCCGAGCCGTCCCGGTTCGCCGCCATTGGCCCCCAGACCGTTGTAACCGAGCAGCTCGGCCGGCCAGATCTGCGAGTGGAAGGTGATGTTGTCCTTGCCCATGAAGTAGTACTGCCGGGCCGCGTCGTCGGACCAGAACCGTTGCCAGGCATCGGCGCTGTCGCCGAACCGCCGGGCCCATTCGATACTGGCCGACAGGTAGCCGATGACGGCGTCGAACCACACGTACAGCTTCTTGTCCCCTCGATCCCGCCAGCCGTCGAGCGGGACCGGTATGCCCCAGTCGATGTCGCGGGTCATGGCGCGGGGCTTGAGGTCGGCCAGCAGGTTCATCGAGAACTTCAGGACGTTCGGTCGCCAGTCGTTGCGGGTGTTCAGCCAGTCACCGAGCGCCTGGGCCAGTGCCGGCAGATCCAGGAACAGGTGCTCGGACTCGACGAAAGCCGGTGTCTCGCCGTTGATCCGGGACTTCGGATTGATCAGATCGATCGGATCCAGTTGGTTGCCGCAGTTGTCACACTGGTCGCCCCGGGCCGCGCCGTACCCGCAGATCGGGCAGGTGCCCTCGATGTAGCGATCCGGCAGGGTGCGCCCGGTGGACGGGGAGATCGCGCTCATGGTGGTCTTCGGAACCATGTAGCCGTTCCGGTAGACGGTGCGGAACAGCTCCTGCACCACTGCGTAGTGGTTCCGGGTGGTGGTCCGGGTGAACAGGTCGTAGCCCAGACCCAACTGCTGCAGGTCGCCGACGATCACCTTGTTGTACCGGTCGGCCAGCGCCTGGGCCGGTACGCCTTCGGCGTCGGCCTGGACCAGGATCGGGGTCCCGTGCTCGTCGGTGCCGGAGACCATCAACACGTCGTTGCCGGCCATCCGCTGGTAACGCGAGAAGACGTCGGAGGGAACGCCGAAACCGGAAACGTGGCCGATGTGCCGCGGACCGTTGGCGTAGGGCCAGGCGACCGCAGTCAGTATGGAACTCATGCCCTAGAGGTTAGTGCGCCCCGCGAACCCCGGTGACGCGCGTGCCCCGCCCTCAACTGCGAGCGGGCGCCCCGTAGCGCAAGCCGTCGAAGACCAGGTCGACCAGCGCGAGCGCACTGGTCCCGGCGTCCGGCCGATCCGTGGCCATGCAGATACCACCAAGGGCCCGGATCACGTCGCCCGGCTCGAAGTCCGGGCGGATCTCCCCCGCCTCCGCCGCGGCCTTCATCAGCGCCCCCGCGGATCCCCGCAAGGTGGCGCGGGCCTGGTCGAACAGATCCGACTCCGTCTCCATCATCGACTTCAGCAGGCCCACCAACCCCCGCTTGACCGCCCCGTACTCGACGAAACCCTGCATCCACAGGCGCAGGGCGTCGGCCGGACCGTGGGTCAGCGGCAGGTCATGGGCCAGCTGTCCCAGATCGTCGATCTGCTTCCGGTAGACCGCGACGACCAGGGCCTCCCGGGTCGGGAAGTGGCGGTAGAGGGTCCCGATGCCGACATCCGCCCGTCGCGCGATCTCCTCGAGCGCGATGTCCGATCCATCCCGGACGAAGGCACTGGTGGCGACCTCGATGAGCTTGTCCCGGTTGCGCTGGGCATCGGCCCGCAACGGGCGACGGGGCGTGGCTGCCTCCGACGGGACCGCGGGCTGCTCGGAGGGACCGCTCGGGGTCGGACCCGGCACGGGGGCGGACTTCTCGACCGGCGCGGCAGAACCCTCGGCCGTGTCCAGCGCGGTCATCGAAATCAGTCTCCTCAGTCGGACGGCGAACAGATCGGCAAACCCACTTGCTAAACCGGAGGCTACCTCCGTATAGTTCTAACCGGAGGCAGCCTCCGGATGCAATCCGGAGGGACCATCCGTTTCCGATAGTACGCCCGGTGTGGGCGTGGAAGGAATGACCGCCCGTGACTACATCAACGTCCGTGTCCTCACCGAACGAGGAGAAGACAGCCGCCCGCCGGCGCCTCCTCGTCCTCGGTCTCGTCCTGACGGCGCAGCTGATGGTGGTGCTCGATGCAACGATCGTGAACATCGCACTGCCCGACATCTCCAGCGCCCTCGACTTCACCCCCACCGGCCTGTCCTGGGTGATCAACGCCTACACGCTGGTCTTCGGCGGGCTGCTGCTGCTCGGCGCCAGGGCCGGTGACATCCTCGGCCGCCGCAAGGTCTTCCTGGGCGGCATCGCGCTGTTCACCGTGGCCTCGCTGGCCGGCGGCTTCGCCACATCGGCGGGCCTGCTGCTCGGTGCCCGCGCGGTGCAGGGGGTCGGCGCCGCCCTCGCCGCCCCGTCCGCCCTGGCCCTGCTCATGACGATGTTCCCCGACGCCAAGGAACGCACCAAGGCCATCGGGTACTACACCGCCGTCTCCATCGGCGGCAGCGCAGTTGGCCTGATCTCCGGCGGCATGCTGACCCAGTGGGTCTCCTGGCGCTGGGTGCTGTTCGTGAACGTTCCGATCGGCCTCGCCGTCATCGCCGTGGCCCTGCGCGTACTGCCCGAAACCGCCAGGCGCCCTGGACATTTCGACCTGGCCGGCGCCATCACCTCGACCCTCGGAATGACCGGTCTGGTCTACGGCTTCGTCCGTGCCGCCTCCGACGGCTGGGGCGATTCGGTGACCGTGACCGCCTTCGCGGCCGGTGTCGTCCTGCTCGCCGCCTTCATCGCGGTCGAGTTGCGGGCCAGCTCTCCGATCGTTCCGCTGCGGCTGTTCGCCAACCGCGATCGGGCCACGTCCTATGTCGCGCGACTGCTGCTGGTGGCCGGGATGATGGGGATGTTCTTCTTCCTCACCCAGTTCCTGCAGGACGTGCTGCACTACTCGGCCGTCGTCACCGGCGTGGCCTTCCTGCCCCTGACGGTGGTGCTGTTCGCCGCCTCGCAGATCTCCGCCCGGGTGCTGACGGGTCGCGTCCCGGCGAAGACGGTCATGGCCGGAGGCCTGACGCTCTCCACCATCGGGCTGCTGTGGCTGACCCAGCTCCACGCCACCAGCGGGTACACCGCCCTGCTGTTCCCGCTGGTGCTGTTCGGCATCGGCAACGGCCTGGCCTTCGTGCCGCTGACCTCGACCGCTCTACGGGGCGTCGACCCGGCTGACGCCGGCGCCGCCTCCGGTCTGGTCAACGTCATGCAGCAGGTCGGCGGCGCGCTCGGCCTCGCCGTCCTGGTGACCGTGTTCGGTTCGGCTTCCCGCTCCGCGGTCTCGCCGGCCGGTGCCTCGGCGGTCGAACGCGCCCAGCACGCCTTCGTCGTCGGTGCCGATCGCGGTTTCCTGATCGCCGCCCTCTTCCTGGCGGCCACGGTCATCCTGGTCCTGGTGGCCATCCGGCCGCAGCCGAAGCCCGCCGCCTCGGTGGAGACCAGCTTCGACGGACGTCCGGACGCGGCTACAGCGGAACTGGACGCCGACGTGGAGGAACTCCGCGCCGCGACCGCGCACGCCTGAGTTCCGCAGACCCTCGGGCCGGTGACCGGCCCGAGGCGGCAGGCCTGGGTCGACCCACGATGACGCTCCCGCTCGAGTGCCGAATCCGGCACCCGGGCGGGGGCGTCGGCCGTTGGGTGGCCTTGAACGCCAGGCCCCGGACTACCCGAGGGCGACCGTCAGGCCTGGACCTCGGTGCGATCGCCCGACCACAGGGTGTGGAAGGTGCCGTCCTTGTCGACGCGCTTGTAGGTGTGGGCGCCGAAGAAGTCCCGCTGGCCCTGGATCAGGGCCGCCGGCAAGCGCGGCGAGCGAAGGCCGTCGTAGTACGCGAGTGCGGCCCCGAAACCCGGGGTCGGGATGCCGGACTGCGCCGCCCCGGCGACCACGCGGCGCCAGGAGTCCTGGACCCCGGCGACGGCCGAGGTGAAGTACGGAGCGAAGAGCAGGGAGGCCGGACGCTCGGCCTTTCCGTCGTACGCCTCGGTGATCCGGTTCAGGAACACCGCCCGGATGATGCAGCCGCCGCGCCAGATCCGGGCCACCGCACCGAGATCGATGTCCCAGTTGTACTCGGCGGCCCCGGCCACGATCTCGTCGAGTCCCTGCGCGTAGGCGACGATCTTCGACGCGTAGAGCGCCTGACGGACGTCCTCGACGAAGGCGTCCTTGTCCTTGATCGACCAGGCATTGTTCGGGCCGGGCAGCTCACCGGCACCGGAGCGCTGCAGTGCCGAGGACGACAGACCGCGGGCGAACACCGCCTCGGCGATGCCGGAAACCGGCACCCCGAGGTCGAGAGCGGTCTGCACGGTCCAGGTGCCGGTGCCCTTCATCCCGGCCGCGTCGACCACGACGTCCACGAACGGCTTGCCGGTCTCGGCGTCGACCTGACGCAGCACCTCGGCCGTGATCTCGATCAGGAACGAGTCCAGTTCGCCGGCATTCCACTCGGCAAAGATGTCGGCGATCTCGGCCGGCTCCAGCCCGGCGCCGCGGCGCAGCAGGTCGTAGGCCTCGGCGATCAGCTGCATGTCGGCGTACTCGATGCCGTTGTGCACCATCTTCACGAAGTGACCGGCGCCGTTCTCGCCGATGTGGGTGCAGCACGGGGCACCGTCGACGTGGGCCGAGATCTTCTCCAGGATCGGACCGAGCGAGGCGTACGCCTCGGCCGAACCGCCGGGCATGATCGACGGACCGAGCAGTGCACCTTCCTCACCACCGGAGATGCCGCATCCGACGAAGTTGATGCCCTTCTCCTTGGCCGCCGCCTCCCGTCGGATGGTGTCGGCGAACTTCGCGTTCCCACCGTCGATCAGGATGTCGCCCGGCTCCAGCAGCTCCGACAGCTCGTCGATGACGGCGTCCGTCGGCCCACCCGCCTTGACCATGATGATGATCTTGCGCGGGGTCTTCAGCGAGGCGACGAAGTCGGCCGCCGACTCCGACGGCACGAACTGGCCGTCGCCACCGTGATCGGCCATCAGGGCCCGCGTCTTGCTGTACGAGCGGTTGTGCACCGCCGTGACGAAGCCCTTGCTGGCGAAGTTGCGGGCCAGGTTCGAGCCCATCACGGCCAGGCCCGTCACGCCGATGTCGGCGGTGGCAGTGGTGTCGGACATTTATCAGACCTCCGGAAGCGAAAACGGCGCTACGCAGGACGCGTATCGAGTCTCCAGCCTTCCGTATGGGCCGACGGCCGGCTCACCCGGGTCCGGCGAACCCGGATCCGGCGAACCCGGTCCGGCGACCGCCGCCCGGCATGGATCAACTTCCATCGTTTGGGACGCGCGGGACAGGATCGATCAATTTCGTCCATGCCTGCGAAGTTGATCCACGCCGGACTACGGGGCGGTCGGCCGCCGGGCCACGGGGCCGGGCGGGCTTCGAGCCGGTCAGGCCAAGGCGGCCTTCACCGCGGCGGCGATCTTCGCGCCGTCGGCCCGGCCGGCCGCCTTGGCCTGGGCGGCCTTGATCACCAGACCCATCTGCTTCATGGTCGGCGCGCTGCCGGTGGAAGCCGCCACCTCGGCCACCGCCTCCTGCGCCAACGCCGAGATCTCGGCGTCCGACAGCTGGGCGGGCAGGTAGCGCTGGAGCACCGCCGATTCGGCCCGCTCCTTCTCGGCCAGCTCGGCCCGGCCTGCGTTCTCGAACGCCTCGGCCGACTCCTTGCGCTTCTTGACCTCTCGGGCCAGCACGGTCGTCACCTCGGCGTCGGTCAGTTCGCGGGCACTGCTGCCGGCGACCTCCTCGTTCGTCACCGCGGCCAGGGCCATCCGCAGCGTGCCGAGAGTCAGCGCATCCCGCGCCTTCATCGCCGCCGTCAGGTCCGACCGCAACGTTGCCTTCAGTTCCGACATCTCTCCACCTCACATCGACCCCGCCGGCGCGTCGGATCGGCGCGTCGGGCCGCGGCCACCGCGGCCGCCGCCCCGGTCGGGGTGGCTCCGGCCAGGTTAGTGCGCCGGCGAACCCCCGCGCGCCCGGGTTACGCGCCCGAGTAACCGGCCATGGGGCGGCCGCGAACCCCTCAGGTCGAGCGATGGCCGACGGCATACACCGTGCGACGGGGCAACCCGTACCGGGCCGCGATGGCGTCCACCGCATCCCGGCGGGTCGAGCCGGCGGCGACCAGGGCGGCCACGGCCGATCCGAGCGCCTCGTCGGACGGCGGCCCGGCGGCATCCGACGAGGCGCCGCCAACCACCAGGGTGACCTCGCCCCGCACGCCCTCCGAGCCGTCGGACAGCTCGCGGAGCGTCCCGCGCCGCACCTCTTCGTAGGTCTTGGTCAGCTCACGGCACAGTGCGGCCGGCCGGTCGTCGCCGAACACGCCGGCCATCGCGGCCAGCGTCTCCGACAGCCGGTGCACCGACTCGAAGAACACCATCGTGCGCATCTCGCCGGCGAGGGCCGCCAGTGCCGTCCCGCGCTCCCCCGTCTTGCGCGGCAGGAACCCCTCGAAGGTGAACCGGTCCGACGGCAGGCCGGAGAGCGCGAGCGCGGTGATCACCGCGCTCGGGCCGGGCACCGAGGTCACCGTCAACCCGGCCGCGGCCGCCGCCGCGACCAGCCGGTAGCCGGGGTCGGACACCGACGGCATTCCGGCGTCGGTGACGAGCACCACCTCGTCGCCCTGCCGGATCCGCTCCAGCAATCCGGGGATACGGGCCTGTTCAACGGCCTCGTAGTAGGACAACACGGTCGCCGACAGGGAGACACCCAGATCCGCGGCCAACCGGTGCAGGCGGCGGGTGTCCTCTGCGGCGATCACGTCAGCCGAGGTCAGGGCGTTGATCAGGCCGATCGAGGCATCGGAGGTCCGGCCCAATGGCGTTCCGGCCAGCACCAAACGGCCCGTGACGCCTTCGGCTCTCATGTCCTCACCCTACGATCGTCCCCATGACTGCCCCGCCCACCGTCGTCGAACACGGTGACGAGTCCGGACCGGGCCTCGAATCCCTCGACGAGGAATCGTCGGTCGGTGGGCGTCCCACCGTCGTCGACTTCGACGATTCCGATCCCCATTCTGCTCGCATCGATCCGGCCTCGGACGTGGTGGCCATCGGGGAGATCCCGCCCCTCACGGCGCCGATCCGGCCCGAGCGCCGGAAGCTCCCGCCGATGCCCAGCGACCGGCTCCGCGGCTGGATCACCACGATCGTCCTGACGATCATCGGCGGACTGACCCGGATCTGGAACGTCGGTAGCGCGACCGACGGGGGCACCCCGCTGTTCGACGAGAAGTACTACGCGGTCCAGGCGGCCGAGGTCATCCGCAACAACGGGGTCGAGGACAACCAGGCCTACGGGGTCGTCGTCCACCCCCCGCTGGGCAAACAGCTGATCGCACTGGGCGAGAAGCTGGTCGGCTACAACCCGACCGGCTGGCGGCTGGCGTCCGTCGTCGCGGGCACGGTCGTCGTCTTCCTGACCATCAGGGTCGTCCGGCGGATGACCAGATCGACCCTGCTCGGGGCCATCGGCGGCATCCTGATCATCTGTGACGGGGTCAGCTTCGTGATGTCCCGGATGGCCTTGCTGGACGTGTTCCAGGAGGTGTTCATCCTGGCCGCGTTCGCCTGTCTGATCGCCGATCGTGACCAGACCAGGGCCCGGCTGAACTCCCACGTCCACGACACGTTCCTGCCTCCCGAGCCGGGAACCGGCCCGTTCCGGGCCTGGCGCCGCTGGGGTGATGTGGCCGGCCCAGCGCTCGGCGCCCGCTGGTGGCGGTTCGGCTGCGGCTTCTTCATGGGCCTGACCTTCGCGATCAAGTACAACGGCGTGTACTGGATCGTCGCGTTCGGGTTGCTCTCGGTGTTCTGGGACATCACGGCGCGCCGCGAGTTGGGCGTGCGGCGCCCGGTGATCGGGGCGTTGCGCCGGGACGTACTGCCGTCGATCTGGTCGCTGGTCGTCGTGCCGTTCGGGATCTACATCGCGTCGTGGTGGGCCTGGTTCTTCTCGGAGAACGCGTACCCGCGTCATGCGTTCATGGCCGATCCCAGCCATGTCGGCGACTGGGCCAACCCGACCGGCCTGTTCCACAAGCTGGCGTCGCTCTGGCACAACGCCCTCTGGCAGTGGACCTGGAAGATGCTCGACTTCCACGCGAACCTGCTGACGCCGAGCAATCCGGCCGACCGTCATCCGTGGGAGTCCAAGCCGTGGTCGTGGCCGATCGGCACCCGGCCGGTGCTCTACTACGCCCCTCCGGCCGGGCAGACCGGCTGCGGAGCCGGCCGCACCGACTGCGTCGAACGCATCTTCATCATCGGGACGCCGGCCCTCTGGTGGCTGTCGCTGTTCGTGCTGGTCTGGGCACTGTGGCGCACCTTCACCCGCTTCGACTGGCGGTACGCCGCCGTGCTGGTCGCCTACGGCGCCGACTACCTGCCGTGGTTCACCAACCTGAACCGGCAGATGTACTTCTTCTACGTCACGCCGCTGGCGCCGTTCCTGATCATCGGCATCTGCCTGGTGCTGGGCGACATCCTGGGCCGAAGGCACGTCGGTATCGAACGGCGCTACCTCTCCTACGCCATCGTCGCGCTGTACGTCGGGCTGGTGGTGGCCAACTTCATCTGGCTGCTGCCCATGCTCGACGGGTCACCCATGACCCCGGAACGGCTTACCGCCGAGACCTGGCTGCCGTCCTGGGGGTGACGAGTGACCCCGGGCGGTGACGGGTACTGGCCGGTGGTCCCCAACGGGCCCGAAATGAGCGGGTATAGGGTCGGTCGAGGGTCTGTGGAAGATCCACAGACGGCAGTTGTCCCACCTGAAGTCCACTGCCATCCAACGAATGTGAGGGAGGCCGCCATGGCCCAGTACACCCTGCCCGAGCTCCCGTACGACTACGCCGCACTCGAGCCGTTCATCTCCGGTCAGATCATGGAGCTGCACCACTCCAAGCACCACGCGGCCTACGTGGCCGGCGCCAACACGGCGCTCGACCAGATGGCCGAGGCCCGTGAGAAGGACGCCTTCGGCACCATCAACCTGCTGGAGAAGAACCTCGCGTTCCACCTCGGCGGGCACATCAACCACTCCGTCTTCTGGCCGAACCTGGCGCCGGGCGGCGGCGACAAGCCGGACGGTGAACTCGGCGCTGCGATCGACGAGTTCTTCGGCTCGTGGGACGGCTTCCGCAAGCAGTTCAGTGCGAACGCCAACGCGATCCAGGGTTCCGGCTGGTCCATCCTGGCCTGGGACACCCTTGGTCAGCGGCTGAACATCATGCAGCTGTTCGATCAGCAGGGCAACCTGCCCGCCGCCCAGATCCCGATCGTGCTGCTGGACATGTGGGAGCACGCCTTCTACCTGCAGTACAAGAACGTCAAGGCCGACTACGTGACGGCCTGGTGGAACGTCATCAACTGGGCCGATGCCACGGCCCGGTTCACCGCCGCCCGCGACAAGACCAAGGGTCTGATCGTTCTGTAGTTCCGGACGCCCAGCCCGACAAAGCCCCTCGACGCGTGACGCGTCGGGGGGCTTCTGGCCGCGCAGGGCCCGGATCAGTGCTCGGGCGCCGGCCGGCCGGTGAGCTTCAGCTCGATCCCCTGCTCCAGACGGTCCAGCACCGCATCCACGTCCCGCCGGTAGTCGGCCGCCGGGGCGACCACGGCCAGGAGCGCCCCGATGACCGCGCCGGCGAACACCTTCATCTCCAACGAATCCGGGTCGACGCCGGTCCGCTCGGCCATCAGCGTGCGAATCAGGTCGACGTTGTGCTTGAACCCGTCGACCATCGCGGTCCGCAACTCCGGGACGCTGCTGATCAGCTCCTGTCGCTGCTGTTCGAAGGCGATGGCCTCGTCGGTCATGGCGTCGAAGGTGGTCTCGAACGCGTGGCGCAGGGTGGCCAGTGCGCTCAGTCCCTCCGGAGCGCCGCGGACCGCGGCGATCATGAGGTCGTCGATGTCATCGGTGAGCGCGACGGCATCCTTGTTGGGGAAGTACCGGAAGAACGTGCTGGGTGAGACATCAGCCGCCTCGGCGATCTGAAAGACGGTGGTCGCGGCGAAACCCTGTTCCTTGAACAGCCGCATGGCGTTGTCCCGGATCGCGTTGCGGGTGCGGATCTTCTTTCGCTCCCGCAACCCCAGGGCGCCCGGGTCAGCTGACGAGTTCATCCGTTGATTGTGCGGTACCCGCTGTCGACGCGGCCGTCCCGACCCGCTCGCGGTAGAACCAGGCCAGGGCCAATGCCCCGGCGCAGATCGCCGCACACACGAGCAGCACCACGTCCATACCGTGCACGAAGGAGCTGCGAACGGTGTCCAGCAACGGCACCGAGTCGAGCTTCACCGCGGCCTTGACCCCACTGGACACGCTCGACGCCGCGGCATCCGCCGAAATGGCCGGGATGCCGGTCAGATCCAGGTGGTGGCGGTACGTCGAGGCCAGGAAGGTGCCGAGCACGGCGACGCCGATCGTGCCGCCGACCTGCCGCAGGGCCTGGAGGAGGGCGGATCCGGAACCGGCGGTGGCCGGGTCGAGTGCGTCGGTCGCGATGGCCATGGACGTGGGCAGCGCGAGACCAAGGCCCACTCCGACGCCGGTGATCCAGATGGCGCTGATTCCGTAGGCCGTCCCGACCGCGGTGAACGCACCGGCCCCGATGGACAGGGCCAGCAGGGCACACCCCAGGATCAGAACGCCACGACGACCGGACCGTCCCGACACCCTCCCGGCCAGCCGGGTGCCGACGACCAGGCCGCCGATCATCGGAAGGAGCCGGAGCCCGGAGCCGAGGGCATCGGAACGCAACACCGCCTGGAAGTACTGGGGCAGGGTGAACATCAAGCCGAACAGGGCGAAGCTGGACAACACGGCGAGCGAGGTCCCGAAGCTGAATCCGGAGTCCCGGAAGAGGTTCAGGTCGATCAACGGGTAGGCGGTACGAGCTTGCCGGAAGACGAAGCCGGCCAACAGCACCACGCCGCCGGCGATCAGGCCCAGGGTGACGGCACTCCCCCAGCCTCGCGCCCCGGCCTCGATGAACCCGTAGGTCAGGGCGAGCAGTCCGGCGCTGGACAGCACCGCCCCCGCAGTGTCGATCGGACGAGATCCACCGGCCGACGTCTCCGGGACGAGAAGGGCCACGGCCAGGATCCCCACCACCACCAGGGGAACGTTGATCAGGAACACCGATCCCCACCAGAAGTGGTCGAGCAGCCAGCCACCCAGGATCGGGCCGAGTGGCAGCCCCAGCGCCGTGGAGGTGACCCACACCGTGATCGCTCGGCCGCGTTCCTCGGCTTCCGGGAACAGCGTGGGCAGGACGGCCATGGACAGCGGCATCATGAACGCCGCGCCCAGGCCGAGGGCGGCCCGCGCTCCGATCAGCATTCCGGCCGAGCCGGCCCAGGCGCACAGCGCGCTGGCCACCCCGAACACGGCCAGCGCGCCGAGGAGCAACTTCTTGCGCCCGAATCGATCTCCCAGCGTCCCGGCCGGCAGCAGGGCGGCCGCCAGGACCAGGGTGTAGACGGCCGAGAACCATTGCAGCTGGTCGTTGGACGCATGCAGCGCCGTGGCCAGGGTCGGCACCGCGACGTTCAGCACCGTGGTGTCGAGGCCGATGGTCAGCATGGCCAGCGCGAGGGCGGCGAGGGCCCACCACCGCTTGTGGCCGTGCCGTGGCGTGACTTCAGACATGACAGCTCCCGTTGGTTGCTAGCTCGTGGTCATCCGATACTAGCTACTCTTTGGTAGTCACTGTCAATATATAGTCGCTTTCTTTTTTGCCGAGGTCAGTGCGATCGGCCCGACGCGAGGCCCCCGGACCTCCGTGACCGTCCCGACCGGGGACGACGACAGCCCCCGACGATTGCTCGTCGGGGGCTGCCGGTCGTCGCGGTGCTGTGAATCCCTGTGCGGTGAGTCCTGGTGCATTCAGTCCTGGTGCGATCAGACGGTGACGTTGATGCAGGGGAACATGCGGGTAGTGGAGTTCCCGACCGCCTGCTCCGTGACACACACCTTGTTCACGCCCACCCCGGCCGACGGCACCGTGGAGTCGAACCCGTGCAGATTGCCCGCCCCCGGATACGCCGTACCGATATCCGGCCGCGACACATTGGTCGCCAACGCCTGCGTCTTCGTCCCCGACGGACCGGTCACCGTCACCCACGCCGGCACACTCGTCGTCAGATGAGCAGGATCCAAACCCCAACCACGGACCCTGATCGACCCACTCACCACCGTCGCCGAATCGAACCAACCCTGCAGATTGGTGATCGTCGCCGACTGGCACGGCAGACTCGTCGACGCCGACGGATCCACCAAAGAGTTGGCCACCGCACACACCCTGTAGACACCGAACTCCGTCGTCGGAACCGTCACACCGAAACCGTGACTCGACCCGGCCGACGGGAACTGCACCAACGAATCCGCACTGACCCCACCCGCCGTCAGCAACGCCGGAGTGATCACCTGACCCGACGGACTCGTCACCGTCACCTGCACCATCGAGGACTGAGAAACCACGTTCGGATCCAAAGCCCAACCATTCACCGTCAACGACGACGTCGTACTCGACACCACACCGATCGCACCGGCCGCCGGGTACCGGACGCTGAACGTGCGACATCCGAGCGCCTTGGTCAGGGTCGGGGCCGCGACACTGGATGTGGTCGCACAGACCGTGTGCGCTCCGGGGACCTGGGACGAGAAGGTCGACACGAAGCCATGACCGGACCCGACGCCCGGGATCGCGGCGTCGACGTTCGGATCGGCCTGGTCGGCCGTCACGGTCGGCAGCGTGACGGTTCCCTGCGCGTTCTGGTCGGTCAGCGTGACCGTGGTCGCGGACGACGGCGCGTCCGGATCGACGGCCCAGCCCGTGACGGTGACCGCGGTGCTCGTCACGTCGGCCGTGTCGAGGCTTCCGTACGGCCCGGTGACCTCGACCGGCAGACAACCAAGAGCCGGGTTGGTGCTTCCGGCGCCGGCATTGACCAGCGTCGCGCAGATCTGGTGCACCCCGCGCCCGGAGACCGGCATCGTGGCGGTGAATCCGTGGGAGGTGCCGGTGGTGGCGGTGAGTTGGGTGACGTCCGTCCGCGTGGTGCCGGCAGTGACGGTCGACGAGGTCACCACGCCGCTCGGCGCGGTGTCGGTGAGCTGGACCTGAATCGGACTCGTGGCCGTGTCCAGGTCGTAGCCCCATCCGGTCACCTGCACCGTGCTCCCCACCAGGGTGGCCGAATTCAACTGCCCGACCGGGATCGACTGCAGGGCCGGGTCGTACGTCTGGGTCGGATCGGCCGAGTCGACAAACGTGGTGGTGCTCCAGTTCGACCCGTCAGCGGCGGTCGCCGTGCCGATGCCGACGTATTTGAACGCCGGGTTCAGGATGTTGGCACTGTTGGTCGCGTTGGTCAGGTACTTCGCGACCAGCGCCGAGCCGTCGACCGTCGAGTCGACCCAACTGGCCACGTTCTCTCCGTACACCGTCGCAGCGGGGGCACCGGATGTCGGCAGCTCGGTCGAGGCCAGCGCGTCATGGCTCAGCTGTCCGGCCGTGGCCATGCTCCGCGACCAGTTCATGGACTCGGTGTCGATGCCCTTGACCTCGGTGAGAGTGCCCAGCCCGGCTGCGGATCGCTGCGTGTTCAGCGAACTCAGCACCAGTTGGTCGGACGGACTCAAGGCCGTGGTGACCGGAGCGACCACCGCCAGGGACGGGGCGGACGGCACCGGCACGGCCGTGGCCACCGGAGCCCAGACGACGGTGGAGGCCCCGGCCGATGGGGCACTCGCCACCGATACGGCCAGACCGATGGCCAGGCCGACCGACACGGGACGTACGAACCGGGACAGCACGGCACGACTCGGGCAGAGTCGATGCAGACGCGCGTGAGCAGACATGGGTCTCCAAGGTGAGGTGCCGCGCGTCATCCTGGCTACCGTAAGTTAGGTCTGACTACTATCCGCTGCATCACTGACAGTAGCAGGCGACTACGTATAGCGACATCACCTGTTGGGGTGGCTCAGAGTAACCAGCTCCAGGGCCGGAACAACCTACTCCACGTACACATTGACCAGCGAAGACCGTCCCATCGGGACGTCTTGGCCGAGCCGCCAGCCGGCCATACACGACTGACAGTGACGGGCTTGGTTTCTTGTTCGACGGGACAGGCGCGGGTTGGTGAACGCCGGCGACGACCCACTCGAGGTGGCCGTCGCCCGCTCCCCCGGTCAGTGGCAGTGGTCGGCCGCGGGGGTCGGGGGGACGTCGAGCGAGGGGTTGCGGTCGAAGAATCCGAACGGCTTGAGCCAGAACGAGACCGTGTCGGCCGGCATCACCGGCCAGTCCTCGGGACGGGTGATGTGGTGGATGCCGAAGACGTACCACAGCACCACGTCGGTGTTCTCCAGCGACTCGTCGTCGGCGATCCAGCGCGTCATACCGTCATCGGTTTCACTCTGCGTCGGGTAGTCGCCGCAGGGCCACTTCTCGTCGTCATGCTGCTTGGTCACCCACAGGGTGTGCCCGATCACGGGCGCCCGCCGGTACTGCGGGGCGCCGGCGGCCATCAACGACGGGATCGCGGCCCCGGGCAGGAGCTTGTAGGCGACCGGTGTGCCGAGCCCGTTGGGCCGGTTCGGGTTCGTCACCTTCCACGACCGCTGTTTCCCGAAGTCGTAGTCCCGGCCCGCCTCGGATTCCGAGGCGATCAGGGTGGCCCGGGTCTGTATCGCCAGGCCGTAGGGATTGTCCGGTGAGGTCTCGACCGCGAAGCTGTCGACCTCCATGACCGAGTTCTGCGGCCCGTCCACGTCCAGATCGAGGCGGGCGACGAGGATGTGCTGATGGAACGGCGCGTAGGTGCGCTGGTCGACCAGGGTGCCGGTGGCCGGCGTCGGCTGTCCCGGAGCCAGCGGCGTGGTGACCATGATGCCGGTGGCCCGGATCTCGCACTCGATGTTGCCGTCGGTGTAGAACCGCCAATAGATCAGGTACTCGTAGTTGGCCACCGTGGCGTGGGCCGACACCACGAGCCGACGCATCCGGCGCACCTGCGACCGACCGTTGTTGTCGACGTGCTTCCACAGGACCGCGTTGTCCTCCTCGTGGATGCAGATGGCCTGCTTGATGTCGTACGGAATGCCCGCACTGTCGGCCAGAGTGGCGTCCAGATAACGGATCTCACCGAGACAGTCGCAGCCGAGCTGCAGTGAGGTGGTCATGTAGCCCAGACCCCACTCGCCGATGTCGTAGGCCGTCCGGCGGTAGTGGTCGAAACCGGAGTCGCGGTACGGCACGATCATCTCGGCCAGTGACATGCGGTAGGCGATGTCGCGCTCGGTGCCATGGTCGTCGTAACTGACCTGGTGCAGCACCAGACCCTCGCGGTAGTTGAAGCCGACTCGCAGTTTCCAGTTCTGCCAGCGCAGTTCGTTGCCGTCGATGGTGAATCCCGGGCCGTCCGGCTGGGTGATGTGCAGCGCCTTCACATCGTCCCGCAGCACCTGCCCGGGTACCAGATCGGGCTCGTACTCCCCCATCACCGGCGCCGGGTCGGTCGTGTCGTCCCGGTCGATCTCCAGCAGTTCCATCGTGTTCATGTCCACGATGAGCTTGATGCCCGACACCGGGTTCGCGTACGGGTTGCCGTAGGGCGTGGATCGCACCCAGATGTCGGCCCAGCCCAGCCGGCGGTCGGCCCACTGCGGGGGCATCAACGCCTTGCCGTAGGTCCAGACGTCGATGACGACGAGCGACAGGTCGGTGATGCCCCGCTCGGCCAGGGCCTGCACGACCCGGGGGTCGTCCTTCATCGCGTGTTCGCAGTCGTGCCACTCATCGACGGTGAAATTCGGTGTGACGCCGGGCATCTCGGTGACCGATTCGATCGATCCGGCCACCAGGTCCACGATCGCCTCACGGGCCAGGTTGTCCCGCCGGTCCCAGAACACCGACAGCGAGCGCCGGGTCACCTCGTCGCCCGGCCGCCAGGCGAGCATCTGCGCCTTGGGCGGCTCGACCAACGTGATCGACGCGAATCGGTACGTGTCGCCGACCACCGCGGCCCCGCGCAACAACTCCACCGTCGTCGTGATCTCGTCGCTGCTGAGCGGGTCGAGCGGGTGCATGGTGCTCCTCCCAGCCGGCGCCGCGGTCGGCGCGCAGACAGTTCTGCCCGGATCAGTGCGGTTCGACGCCGATCTGGGCAGAACTGTAGGCGCCGGGCCGTTGTGTATGCGCCGGGGTCAGGTCTCGGTCGGCAAGGGGGCCGAGTCGGCCCGGGTCGGGTCGTACACGTCCGGCTCGATGTAGATGACGCGGGCGATCGGGACGGCCGCGCGGACCCGACGCTCCAGCGCGTCGATGGCGTTGGCGACATCCCGGGCCGAGTCGGTCGCCGCGACCGCGACCTTCATCCCGACCATCAACTCGTCCGGACCGAGATAGAGCGTCTTCATGTGAATGATCTTCTCGATGTCCTCCCCGGCGACGGCCGCGGTGACGATGGCCTCCGTATCGGCCGGGGACGCGCCCTCGCCGACCAGCAGACTCTTCACCTCCACCCCCAGGATCAACGCGACCAGGACCAGCAGGACGCCGATGGCGACCGTTCCGACCCCGTCCCAGACTCCGTTGCCGGTGATGACGGCGACCACCACGCCCAGGAACGCCAGCACCAGACCGATGAGGGCGGCCATGTCCTCCAGCAGCACCACCGGGAGCTCCGGCGCCTTGGCCCGGCGGATGAACTGGGCGATGCTGATGCCGCGGCGGTGCTCGGCCGACTCGTGCAGCGCGGTCCGCAGCGAGTAGCCCTCGAGCGCGATCGAGATCAGCAGGATGGTGATCGGCAGCCAGGCCTTCTCCACCGCCTCCGGATGCTGGAGTTTGTGCACCCCTTCATAGATGGCGAACACGCCGCCCACGCTGAACAGCACGATCGACACCATGAACGCGTAGACGTAGCGTTCCCGTCCGAACCCGAACGGGTGCTCGGCGGTGGCCTTGCGCCGCGACTTCTTGCCGCCGATCAGCAGCAGCACCTGGTTGCCGGAATCGGCCAGCGAGTGCACCGCCTCGGCCAGCATCGACGAGGCCCCGGAGAGCAGGAACCCGACGAACTTGGCCAGCGCGATCCCGACGTTGGCCGACAGCGCCGCGATGATCGCCTTGTTGCCACCCCCGGTGCTCATGCCGCCCGCATTTCGCGCCGGCATTCAGCGCGGTTCGCTCCACGCCCGGCCCATATCCCGCTGCGATCCTCGCTCATGCCCCGCCTGTCCCGTTCGATGTGACCACTTCTTTACCCGATGGGGCCCCGATCCTCCCACGGCCCGCCACCGGAGTTCGGTCCGTGGTCGCGCAGACGGCCAGGCCGCCGGACACCCCGTCTCACCGGCCGACCCCGCGCCGGCGATCATCCTCACCGATACCGTCGGGGCGCCGGTCGGCAGCACGAACTGTCCTCCCCAACTGTCACCTGCGTCACGTAACAGGGCCACAATGCACTGTCATGACCGCGAAACACGTCGAACCTACGGTTCGGGCCATGGCCGACCTGTTCCAGGACTATCCGTTCGGGCGGGCGTGGGACGAGATGTTCTCGGGTCCCGGAGTGATCCGGCCCGCGTACGAATCCGTACATGCCGCTCTGCAGACCCTTTCGGCCGCGGATCTGAAGGCCAGGGCCGACATCATGGGCCGCACCTTCCTCGACCAGGGCATCACGTTCGCCCTCGGTGGCGTCGAGCGGCCCTTCCCGTTGGACCTGATCCCGCGCATCGTGACGGCGCAGGAGTGGAAGGTCGTGCAGACCGGCGTCCCGCAGCGGGTGCGCGCCCTCGAGGCGTTCCTGGCCGACTGCTACGGCCCCGGGCAGATCTTCCAGGACGGGGTGGTGCCTCGTCGCCTGGTGACCACGTCCCCGCACTTCCACCGTCAGGTCGCCGGGATGAACAACCAGGACGGCGCCCGGATCGTCATCTCCGGGGTCGATCTGATCCGTGACGAGCACGGCGCCTTCCGCGTCCTGGAGGACAACGTCCGCGTCCCGTCCGGGGTCTCCTACGTGCTGGAGAACCGGCAGGCCGTCTCCCAGGTGCTGTCCGAGGCCGGCGGCGACCAGCAGATCCGTTCGGTGGCCGAGTATCCGGGCCGGTTGTTGGCTGCCCTGCGGGCCGTCAGCCCGTCCAACGTCACCGACCCGACGGTCGTCGTCCTGACCCCTGGGGTCTACAACTCGGCCTACTTCGAGCACACGCTGCTGGCCCGCGAGATGGGCGTCGAACTGGTCGAGGGCCGCGACCTGATCTGCCGGAACAACCGCGTCTTCGTCCGCACCACCGGCGGCGAGATGCCGGTGCACGTCATCTACCGCCGTCTGGACGACGAGTTCCTGGACCCGATGCAGTTCCGGCTCGACTCGATGCTCGGTTCGCCCGGCCTGATCAACGCAGCCCGGGCCGGGAATCTGACCATCGCCAACGCGGTCGGCAACGGCATCGCCGACGACAAGCTGGTCTACACCTACGTGCCCGACATCATCCGGTACTACCTGCGCGAGGAGCCGATCCTGCTCAACGTCGACACCTATCGGATGGAGGAGCCGGACCACCTGGCCTACGCCCTGGAGCACCTGGCCGAACTGGTGATCAAACCGGTCGACGGTTCCGGCGGCAAGGGCATCGTCATCGGGTCGCAGGCCGACGCCTCCACCCTGGCCAAGGCGCGCCAGGCCATCCTGGAGAACCCGCGAGGCTGGATCGCCCAGCGGGAGATCGCCCTGTCCACCGTCCCGACCCTGATCGGGGACAAGATCCGCCCCCGGCACGTCGACCTGCGCCCGTTCGCCGTCAATGACGGCCACTCGGTGTGGGTGCTGCCGGGCGGTCTGACCCGGGTCGCGCTGCCCGAGGGCGAACTCGTCGTCAACTCCTCGCAGGGCGGTGGATCCAAGGACACGTGGGTGCTCGCCGCCCCGGAGTCCAGGCACGTCGAACCCCCGCTGCAGGTGCAGGCGGACCTGCCGGCGGACATCGCGGACTCGGACTACGACCACGACCACGACCACGACCACGACCACGACGAGTTCAACCCCGCCGGGAGCCCATCGCCGAGTCACTGGCAGGAGTCGGCCGCCCAGAGCACCGGGGCCTTCTTCTTCGACCCACCGGTGACCCCCGACGACGGGGGCTCGGCGCTCCGCCACCAGCAGGGCCAGCAGCAGCAGGCGGCGCCGCATCTCCGCCTCGCCGAAGGATCCGACGCCCACCTCCGGAGAAGCGAGATCAACCGCATGGAGAACCACACGGCCGGTGGTTTGCCATGCTGAGCCGGATCGCCGAATCCCTGTACTGGCTGGGCCGCCACGTGGAGCGGGCCGACTGCACGGCCCGCATCCTGGACACCTACCTGCACCTGCTCCCCACCGGCTCCTGGGCCACCGACCACCAGGTGATCCGGTCATTGGTCGACTCGATGGGCCTGTCCGGCGACGACGAGGTCGAGGGCGCCGACTCCGGGAAGTTGATCCGGACCCTGGTCTTCGACACGGAGCGGGCGTCATCGGTCTCCGGCGCGCTGATCGCCGCCCGCGACAACGCCCGCGGCGTCCGCGACGCGCTGCCGCTGGACGTCTGGGAATGCCTCAACGTCACCTGGCACGGGCTGCGCAGCCGGGCCTCGACCGGCGGCGGACCGCACACCTACCTGCGGTGGGTGTCCGAACGGTGCGCGATCGCGGCCGGCCTGACCGATCAGGTGATGAGCCACGACGAGGGCTGGCACTTCCTCGCCGTCGGCCGCGCCCTGGAACGGGCCGACATGACGATCCGGCTGATCGCCGCGGCCGACTCCGAAACCGGATCGGTTCCGCCCTGGCGCGCCCTGGTGTCCGCCTGTGGCGGCTGGGAGCCGTACGTCCGCGAACACGGCGGCTCCATCGGCCAGCGCACCGCGATCGAATTCGCCCTACTGGACCGCAAGTTCCCGCGATCGGTGCTGCGCTGCCTGACGGCGGCCGAGGCGTCACTGGCCGAACTGGAGGCCGCCGGTTCGATGCAACAGCGAGACCCGCGCCGGGACCCGTCATCGGCCCGCCGGATCGTCGGCCGCACCCGCACCGGGCTCGACTACCGCACCGGCACCGAGCTGACCTCCGAACTGACCAGCCTGTTGAGCAGCCTGCAGCGCACGGTGGCCAGTGCCCATGTCGCCGTCACCAATTCTTTCTTCCGGCGTGGCGACGAGGTCACGTGGGCCAACATCGGATCGGACGGGGCGCTGGCATGACGGCCATCTCGGAGAACGCCTACGGGCCGGACATCTGGCGCCTGCTGATCGTGCACCGCACCGAGTTGACCTACCCGGACACCGTCAC
The DNA here is from genome assembly GCF_900104535.1 of Nakamurella panacisegetis. NCBI lineage: Bacteria > Bacillati > Actinomycetota > Actinomycetes > Nakamurellales > Nakamurellaceae > Nakamurella > Nakamurella panacisegetis. The sequence continues at coordinate 667,323 of NZ_LT629710.1, forward strand.
CACGTCCTACAACGAGTTCCGGATGCAGCCGTCGGACGAACCCGGCCAGGCCGTCCTGTCGTCCCGGATCGAGATCGATCCGTTCGAGGGCGTCACCAGCTACCTGGACTACTTCGGCACCCGCGTCGCTTCCTTCGATGTGCACCGCCCGCACCGCCACCTGACGGTGACCGCCACCTCGACCGTGGAGACCTTTCCGTCCACCGCGTTCGGGGCCGGCGGGTACGGCGCCGGGGTGGCCGACCCGGAACGACTCACCTGGGAGCAGCTCGCCGCATCCGGGGCGCACGACCGGTACGAGGAGTTCCTGACGCCGACCCACCTGACCGAACTCGACGACGAGCTCAACGGGCTGTCGGAGCAGATCCGCAGCGAGGCCGCGGACCCGTCGGCCGCCGGACGGGCGGTGTGCTCGCTGCTGACCAAGTCGCTGCGGTACGAACAGGGCGCCACCGGGGTGCACACCTCGGCGGCCGAGGCCTGGTCCGAGAAGCGTGGTGTGTGCCAGGACTTCTCGCACCTGGCGATCGGGATGCTGCGAGCAATGGGGGTGCCGACCCGGTACGTCTCGGGGTACCTGCACCCGGACCGGGACGCCGAGATCGGCAAGACCGTGGTCGGGCAGTCGCACGCCTGGGTCGAATGGTTCGACGGCATGTGGGTGCCGTTCGATCCGACCAACGCCTCCGCCCCGGGTCACTCGCACGTGGTGGTCGGACGCGGACGGGACTACCGGGATGTGCCACCGGTGAAGGGTGTGTACGCCGGACCGGAGGCCAGCGGCAACGAGGTCACCGTTCGCGTCACCCGTTTGCGCTGACCGTCGCCGGGTGGGCCTGATCCGAACGAGCGCCGCGGGCCACGTAACCTCGACCAGAGAACCCGCCCGACGGCTCGACCTGTTCGATGACGGCCGCGGGCACCGTCAAGGAGGACGCGAGATGGCCAGCATCGACACCCGATCGACTTCGTTCGGGCACCTGTTCCGTGACCGGGTCAAGGCCACCCCGGACTCCGAGGCCTACCGGCACAAGTCCGGATCCGGCTGGGAATCGCAGACCTGGGCCCAGACCCGGGATCAGGTGTACGACATCGCGGCCGGTCTCATCGATCTGGGTGTGACGTCCGAGCAGCGGGTGGCCATCGCCTCCGGGACCCGGCTCGAGTGGATCCTGGCCGACCTGGCCATCGCCTGCGCCGGCGCGGCCACCACCACCGTCTACCCGTCCACCACGGCCGAGGACGTCGAGTACATCCTGGCCGACTCGGGCTCGGTCGTGGTCATCGCCGAGGACGCGGGGCAGGCGGCCAAGGTCACCGGCGCTGGCCTGCCCGACGTCGCCGCGATCGTCCTGATCGACGGTGAAGGGGACGGGCACAAGGTGCTGTCCTGGTCGGAGCTCGCCGCCCGCGGAAAGGCGTTGCGGGCCGCCGAGCCAGGCGTCGTCGATGCCCGGATCGACGCCCTCACCGGCGAGAACCTGGCCACCCTGATCTACACCTCCGGCACCACCGGCCGGCCCAAGGGGGTGCGGCTGGTCCACGACAACTGGACGTACGAGGGCAAGGCCGTCACCGAGCTGGGCATCCTGCGGCCCGACGACGTGCAGTACCTCTGGCTCCCGCTGTCCCACGTGTTCGGGAAGATGCTGATCGCCATTCAGCTGCAGATCGGTTTCGCCACCGCCGTCGACGGCGACCTGACGAAGATCGTGGAGAACCTGGGCGAGGTGCGGCCGACGTTCATGGCCGGCGCGCCCCGGATCTTCGAGAAGGTGAAGGCCAGGGTCACCCTCACCAGCCAGGGCGCCGGGGGCCTGAAGGCGAAGATCTTCGACTGGGCCTTCGCCGTCGGGCTGGCCGCATCGCGACAACGGCAGGCCCGCACGCCGCTGACCCGCCTGCACTCCCTGCAGCTCGCGCTGGCCGACAAGCTGGTGTTCACCAAGATCCGCGCCGTCGTGGGCGGCCGGATCCGGTTCTTCATCTCCGGTTCGGCGGCCCTGTCCCGGGATGTGGCGGAGTGGTTCGACGCGGCCGGCCTCGTCATCCTCGAGGGCTACGGCATGACGGAGACCAGCGCCGCGACCTTCGTCAACCTGCCCGACGACGCGCGGATCGGTACCGTCGGGCCGCCGCTGCCGGGAACCGAGGTGATCATCGCATCCGACGGCGAGATCCTCGTCCGGGGCCCGGGAATCATGCGGGGCTACCACAACCTGCCGGAGGCCACCCATGAGGTGCTGACCGTCGACGGCTGGCTGCACACCGGCGACATCGGCGAGCTGGTCGACGGTTACCTCAAGATCACCGACCGCAAGAAGGACCTGATCAAGACCTCCGGCGGCAAGTACGTCGCGCCCCAGAAGATCGAGGGCATCTTCAAGGCCGTGTGTCCGTACGCGTCGCAGATCATCGTGCACGGCGACGGCCGCAAGTTCATCTCGGCCATGATCACGCTCGACCCGGACGAGATCCTCACCTGGGCCGCGGCCAACGGGTTGGAAGGCCGGTCGGTCGGGGAGCTGGCCACCGAGCCGAAGGTCCGCGAACTGATCGGCGGCTACATCGACGAGTTGAACTCCAAGCTGGAGCGGTGGGAGACGGTCAAGAAGTTCGTCATCCTCGATCGGGACCTGACCGTCGAGGACGGCGAACTGACCCCGTCGATGAAGGTCCGCCGCAAGGTGGTCGAGAAGCAGCACATGGGCCGGCTCGACGAGTTGTACACCGGCTGACCCGGCCCCGGCCGCCGGCGGCGCCGCCCACGCTCGGGCCTAGCCGCGCTCAGGCCTAGCCGCGCTCAGGCGTAGGTGTAGAAGCCGCGGCCGGTCTTGCGGCCGAGCAGGCCGGCCTCGACCATGCGGGACAGGAGGGCGGGCGGCGCGAAGTGCGGCTCGCCGTACTCGGCGTACATGGACTCGGCGGCGGACCTGGTGGTGTCCAGGCCGACCAGGTCGAGCAGTCGCAGCGGTCCCATCGGATGCGCGCAGCCCAGGACCATGCCGTTGTCGATGTCCTCGGCGCTGGCGTGGCCGGCCTCGAACATCCGCACCGCCGACAGCAGGTACGGGATCAGCAGGGCGTTCACCACGAACCCGGCCCGATCCTTGGCTCTGACGACCGTCTTGCCCAGACCCCGCTCGGCGAAGTCGACCACCGTCGCGACCGTCTCCTCCGAGGTCAGCAGCGACGGGATGATCTCCACCAGCTTCTGCACGGTGGCCGGGTTGAAGAAGTGCACGCCGACCACGCGGTGCGGCCGGTTCGTGGCCACCGCCAGCTTGGAGATCGGGATCGACGACGTGTTGGAGGCCAGAATGGCCTCGGGGTCGGTGACGATGGCGTCCAGGTCCGTGAACACCTTCAGCTTGAGCTGCTCGTTCTCGGTGGCCGCCTCGATCACCAGCTGCCGATCGGCCAGGGCATCGAGCCCGACGAGCACCCGGATCCGGCCCTGCGCCTGCGCCGCCTCCGCGTCGGTGGCCTTGCCGGACTTGACCGCCCGGGCCAGGGACGTCGCCACCCGCTGCCGAGCCGAGTCGGCGAACTCCTCCCGCACCTCGGACACGACGACGTCGAGGCCGCTCCGCGCGCAGACCTCGGCGATGCCCGATCCCATCAGGCCACCCCCGACGACGCCGACCCGGGTGATGCCGTTGGCGGTGGGTGCGCTCATGTGGTGGCCTCCTGGTGTTCGGCGCGGGATGCGCCGGCTGGTCTGTCCGTCGGACGATACGACGCGCTCCGCCAGCCTGGTGATCCGGGCCCGGTGCGCTCCGTCGGGGGACCGGGAGCGTCACACTGGTTGGACAACGACGACCATCGAGGACGCCCAGTGACGACGAGGGAGCAGGAACCACCGATCGATCTGCCCCGGGTCCGCCCGGTGCGGATCGTCCTGACCGTCCTGTTCTACATCGTCGTCATCGCTCTGCTGATCTGGCAGCGGCACCGGCTGGCCGGCCTCCCCGAACTGCTGACCCACGCCAAGTGGCACTGGGTCGTCATGGCGATCCTGGCCCAGGTGCTCTCGATCAGCGCGCTGGCCCGCGAGCAGCGCCGGCTGATCAGCGTCCGGGGTGGCCAGAAGCCGCTGCCGTCGGTGCTGGCCACGGTCTACGCTGGCAATGCGATCTCGATCTCCGTACCGGTGATCGGCTCGGCCGCGGCCACCGTCTTCTCCTACCGGCGGTTCACCGCGATCGGGGTGGACCGGGCGGTCGCCGGCTGGGCGCTGGCCATCTCCGGCGTGTACTCGACGGTCAGCTTCGCGGCCATCGCCGCCGGTGGGGCGATGATCAGCGGCTCCACCGGGCTGGCCATCACCGGCTTCATCACCTCGGTGTGCGTGGTCCTGCCGCTCATCCTGCTGTTCGCCGGTCTGCGCCGGCCGAAGGTGAACGCCCTGGCCGCGACGGTGATGACCGCGGTCCTCCGGCTGACGCAACGGGTGGCCCGCCGACCGCGGGGCGACGCCGCCGAGTTGACCTCGTCCGCGCTCGGGCAACTGACCTCTCTGCGCCTGAGCACACCCAGCGCGACGGTGGCGACCAGCATGGCCGCGCTCAACTGGATCGCCGATCTGGCCTGCCTGGTCTGCGCCATCATGGCCGTGCACGGCGTCGTCCCGTGGCACGGCATCGTGCTGGCCTGGGCGGTCGGCTCCGGCGCCTCCTCGCTGAACCTGACCCCGGGCGGACTCGGGGTGGTCGAGATCGCGCTCGGCGCGGCGCTGGTCGGATCCGGCCTGCCGGCCGGCGTGGCCGTGGCCGGCGCGCTGCTCTACCGGGCGGTCAAACTCGGACTGATCCTCGTCGTCGGGGGCATCACCCTGATCATGATCCGCCGGCCCACCGGCCCGGCGCCCACCGCCTGACCCGGCGCCCGGCCGGGCGTGGTCAGCAACTGACCGCCGTGGTCAGCGGTTGACGGTGGATTCGCCCCGACTGACCTTCGGGCGGCACAGCAGGTGGGCCACCAAGGCGGTCCAGCCGGTCTGGTGCGATGCCCCCAGGCCCTCGCCGGTATCACCGTTGAAGTACTCGCTGAAGGTGATGTGATCGGCCCACAACGGATCCGCCGAGGCCTCGATGCGGTTGCCGTTGCTGGGACGCCGCCCGTCGGGCCCCCGCCGGAACAGGTCGACCAGGCGGTCGTCGATGACGTCGGCCGCCTCGTCGAACCGGACCTGCGGTCCGTTCGGCGCCGGCATGGCCGTGGTCACGGTGTCGCCGAAGTACCCGGCATGCCGCCGCAGGGCGTCGGCCAGCAACACGTTGACCGGGAACCAGATGGGGCCGCGCCAGTTCGAGTTGCCGCCGAACAGCCCGGACCGCGACTCCCCCGGCTCGTAGTCGATGGTCATCTGCTGGCCTTCGATCTCGGCCGAGAAGGGCGTGCGGTAGGCCGCCGACAGTGCGCGGATGCCGAACGGGGAGAGGAATTCCGACTCGTTCAGCATCCGGCCGGCCAGCCGGATCAAGGAATCCTGGTCGACCAGCGCGAACATCACCCCGTGACCGGCGCCGTGGTCCGTGACGACCCCTTCGGCCAGGTCCGGTCGGCGACGCCGCAGCCACGCCAGGCGCGCGGTGAAATCCGGCAGTTTCGACCAGACCTCGGGGGCGACGGTGGCCACCGCCAGCACGGGCAGCAGACCGACCATGGACCGCACCCGCAGCTTCTGGTGACCGCCGTCGGGGTGCACCAGGATGTCGTAGTAGAAGCCGTCCTGCTCGTCCCACAGGGCGTTGTCGGTCCCGCCGGAACTGCGGGTCGCCTTGGAGATGGACAGGAAGTGCTCCAGGAACTTGGTCGCGATGTCGTCCCAGGCCGGGACGGTCATGGCCAGTTCCAGGGACATCTGCAGCATGTTGAGGCAGAAGACGGCCATCCAGCTGGTGGCGTCGGATTCCTCCAACCGGTATCCCGCCGGCAGCTTGGCCGACCGATCGAAAAAACCGATGTTGTCCATGCCGAGGAATCCGCCCTCGAACAGATTGGAACCGTCGGCGTCCTTGGTGTTCACCCACCAGGAGAAGTTCAGCAGGAGTTTGGTGCAGATGCGGATCAGGAAATCGTGGTCGTTCCCACCGTCGACCAGGAAGACCTGCCAGGCCGCCCAGGAATGCACCGGCGGATTCACGTCCGAGAAATTCCATTCGTAGGCCGGCAGCTGCCCGTTCGGGTGCATGGCCCATTCGCGGCACAGCAGCAGCAACTGGTCCTTGGCGAACGCCGGGTCGACGTGGGCCAGGGCCACGCATTGGAAGGCCAGGTCCCAGGAGGCGAACCACGGGTACTCCCATTCGTCCGGCATGCTGATCACATCGGCCAGGGACAGGTGCTCCCAGGTGATGTTGCGGCCCTGCGGACCGTTCCGCTCGCGGGGCGGGACAGGCTCGCCGGGATCACCCTGCAGCCAGCGTCGCACGTCGAAGCGATAGAGCTGTTTGCCCCACAGCAGGCCGGCGAACGCCCGGCGCGCGATGATCACGTCGGCCGCCGGCAGCTCCTGCGGGATGACCGATCCGTAGAAGTCATCCGCCTCGGCGCGGCGGTCGGCCACCACCGCGGTGAAGGCCTCCCCGAAGGTGTCGGCGTTGACGTCCTCGGTCGACAGTCGCAGACGGATGGTCACCGACGCGCCGGGCGCGATCGCGTCGAAGTGGTACCAGAACGCGGCCTTGGTACCGTGGCCGTCCGGATTCACCGCAGTGAGATCACCATGTACCACCCGGTTGTCGATGCCGTCCTTGGTGTACGGCGTCGGGTTGCTCTCGGATCCGAACAACGCCACGTCATTCGTTTCGTTCTGACAGACCAGGACCTCGGGCGCTCCCTCGGCGGCCAGGACGTAACGACCGAGGAATTCGTGCGTGCATTCCACGGCCCGGGACCGGCCACCGAACATCATCGGGTCGATGGTGTGCAGGCTCGGCGTCCGCGAGTCGACCCCCCAGGCCCAGGTGTTCCGGAACCAGATCTGCGGCAACACGTCCAACGGCGCCGGATCGGGTCCGTGATTGGTCACGGTGATCTCGGCGCAGATGTCGTCAGGCCCGGCCTTGGCGTAGTCGACGCGGACGTCGAAGAATCGGTTCTGATCGAGGATCCCGGTGTCACCGAGTTCGAATTCGCGGTCGTCACGGCCGCGCCGCGCATTCTCCTCCCGCAGTCGCTGGTACGGATACTCGGCCTGCGGATACCGGTACAGCCAGCTCATCCAGGAGTGGGTCGGCGTGCCGTCGAGCACCCACCAGTATTCCTTGACGTCCTCGCCGTGGTTCCCCTCGGCGTTGGCCAGCCCGAAGAGCCGTTCCTTGAGGATCGGGTCCTGGCCGTTCCACAGCGCCACCGACAGATTGAGGAAACCGTAACGGTCCGAGATTCCACCCAGTCCGTCCTCGCCCCACCGGTAGGCGCGGGCCCTGGCCTGTTCGAACGGCAGATAGGCCCAGGCGTCCCCGTCGGCCGAATAGTCCTCGCGGACCGTGCCCCATTGCCGTCCCGACAGGTACGGACCCCAGAGCCGCCACGGGCCGGACGCCGACGGGGACTCCGCCAGTCGTGCGTGTTCGGCACTGCGATGCGCAGCCTGATCGGTCGACCTGGCGTGACGCCCCTGGGTACTCACGGCTACCACTGTCGCACGGGCGGCTGGCCCGTGCCTTCGGATCGGTCGGGTGCGGGATCCAGCCCGTCGGACCGACCGCTCACAGACGCCGCACAACGCACCTGCGTACGGTCGGGACTTCCGGAGAGCAGGTTCGTCCGACCCGAGGTGGAGAGTGATCAGTGTCCAATGAGGTGGCGAGCCGATCGGCCGACGTGCAGGCGAACGGTGACCGGACCGCCTCGATCCCGGTCCGGTTCCTGACCTGGATCTCCCTGGCCGCGATCACCGTCACCGTGGTCACCTTCACGCTCCTGCATCTCCTCCCGCCGACCTCGGCGATCTCGCCGGTGCACCGCACGATCAGCGAGTACGCGTTGACCACATCGGCCTGGGCGTTCAACCTGGCCGTGGTGGCCCTGGCCGGCGCGTCGGTGGCGACGTTTGCCGGGGCGATCATGGTGCGGCAGGTCAAGCCCGTTTCGGGAGCCACCGTCGGGGGCGTCCTGTGGGTGGCCGGCCTGCTCACGCTGGTGAACTTTCCCAAGCACAACTGGGCCCTCGGTGCCATCAGCAGCTCAGGCCAGGTCCACCGGATGGCCAGCCTGGTCGCCTTTCTCGCGTTGCCGGTCGCCGTGATGGCCCTGGCCCGGCGACGTGGTGGCGCGCACCGGGCGACGGCGCGGTTGGCCTTCTGGTCGGGGGCCGTGTCGCTGCTGTGGTTCGTGCCGATCCTGATCGCGATCGCGGTCGCCCCGCGAGCCTGGTGGACCCAGATCCCGCTCGGGTTGGTGGAACGGGGCATGGCCCTGACCGAGGTGACCGCTCTGGTCCTGGTGACCGTGCTGGTACGACGGAGCGCCCGGTCAGTTCCGCAGAGCTGACGCCAAGGCGCTGATCTGGGCCGGGCCGACCCGGCAGCAACCACCGATCAACGACGCTCCGGCCGCCGTCCACGACTCCACCTCGGTCGCGGTGAAGGTGGGGTCACCCGACCACGAGCGCGTGACGCCGTCCCACACCTCACCGCTGTTGGGGTAGACCACCACGGACTTCCCGGTGGCCGACGCGGCGGCGGCCAGGCCGGCGACCTGCGGTGCCGGGCAACAGTTGACCCCGACCGCGAAGACCTCGGGGATTGATGCGGCGAGGGCGAAGGCGTCCTCGATCGGCTCGCCGGCCCTGGTCCGGCCGTCCTCGGCGGTCAGCGAGATCCAGGCCCTCAGTCCGGTCCCGTCGAGCAGCCGGACGATCGCCTCCACCTCGACCATCGCCGGAACGGTCTCGAAGGCCAGCACGTCGGCACCGGACCGGGCCAACACCTCGAACCGGGGACGATGCCACTCGTAGAGTTCGGTCGCGGTCCGGCCGTAGTCGCCGCGATACTCCGAGCCATCGGCCAGCACCGCGCCGTAGGGGCCGATCGAGGCGGCGACCCACCGCGGCGACCCGTCGTCGAACTGGTCCCGGGCTCGCACCGCACAGGCGACGGAGGCCAGCAGCGCCGCCTCGGACTCGGCCCGGCTCAACCCCAACCGTGCGAAACCCTCGTACGAAGCCTGGTACGAGCCGGTGATCGCCACCTGCGCACCGGCCTGGAAGTACTCCCGGTGAGCGGCGACGATCTCGTCCGGATCGTCGAGCAGCAACCGGGCCGACCACAGGTCAGAGGTCAGGTCGTTACCGCGGGCTTCGAGCAGGGTGGCCAATCCCCCGTCGAGCACAACCGGCCCGGCGGCCACGGCTTGCGGCAAGGTCGTCATGGCGCCCAACCTACGTCGGATCAGCCGGACTCACGAATGCGCGTGCTCAGTCGTCCGGGTTCGTCGGGGCACGTCCAGCCGCCGGACGCCGGGTCAGGACGCGACGTCGGCCGGATCGGCCGTCAGGGTGTTTCCGAAGCGGTCCCGGATGGCGCACACCAACCGCTCCCCCGCAGCCACCCGCGCGCCGGACAGGATCACGCAGCGGTCAAGGTCACCGAGCACCTGCGCGTCCGGCGCGACCACCGACGACGATCCCGAGGCGGAGAGGTTGGCCGTCAGGAATTCGGCCGGCGTGCCGCAGTCGAACGAGCGTCCGGTGAGTTCGACGAATTCCAGTTCCCCGCGCCGATACGCGTCCTTCCAGACGGCCGAGTACAGCCCATCGGGCGAATATTCCAGCGCGGCCGCAACTTTCGCCGGAACCGTGCTGACGCCCATGTACCGGTAGGTACCGAAGTCGGCCGGGCGCCCCATGTCCCGGACCAGCAGCCGCGGGCGTTCCCGGTCCCAATCGTCGAGGAATCGGTCGATCGGGTCGGACAGCCACAGGTCGCTGTTGTTCACCAGCACCGGGCGCCCGTCGATCCAATCGCGCAGGTGACGGAGCGCCCCGGCCGTCCCGAGCAGTCTCTCGCGCTCGAACGACACGTGCACCGACGGCCGGAAAGCCGTTGCCGCGTCCGCGATCTTCTCGGCCAGGTGGTGGGCGTTGACGGCCACGTCGGCGACCACCGCCCCGAGCCGCGCCAGCGCCAGATCGAGCAGTCGCTCATTGTCCACGGTCAGCAGCGGCTTGGGGACGAAATCGGTGATCGGACTCAGCCGCGACCCGCGACCCGCCGCCAGCACCACCCCGACGACATCGGTTGCGGTTGAACTCATCTCGGAATGCGGTCCCCGACTGAAGCCAGGATCTCGCGGGTCTGGGGCGTCAGTTCCACGTCGTCGATCCGGCGCCATTCGAACGACAACACCTCTGCGGCCGGAGTCAGGGCCATCGTCGCCCGGTCGGCGGCACAGAAGAAGATCAGGTCGACTCTGGTCTTGCCCGGATCGACATGGGCGGTGTCGGGCGCGGCCGCGAAACCGGACGCGTCGGCCCCCAGCTCCTCCGCCAATTCGCGCACCAGGGCCCGGCGCGCCGGTTCGCCCTTCTTGAGCAGTCCACCGGGCAGCGCCAGCCCGGGCCGATGCTGCTGCCGGACGAACAGGACCAGATCGCCGTCGTGGATGACGCCCAGCGCCCCGACGGTGAACGACGGCGCGACCACACCGACAATGCCCCGGCGCACGCGGGGCGGCAGGTATCCGAACGCGGAGTAGGCCGCCGAACGGACACGAGACCGTAAACCGCCCTTCGGGCCCACCTCAGACATACGACGGTTCTCCTCGGTATTTGTGCTGGTCAGAGCGATTTCTAGGTCCGGAGAAGGCTAGCACGCCCGCGTTGCCCGCCCCTCGACCCGACGCGCGCATCGAGCCGGGAATGCTGCTGCCGGAGAGCGGGTTGGACTCGGCATGAAGATCGATATCTGGTCGGACGTCGTCTGCCCCTGGTGTTACCTCGGCAAGCGCCGCTTCGAGTCCGCTCTCCGGCAGTTCGCCCACCGCGACGACGTCTCGGTGACGTGGCATTCGTTCCAACTCGATCCCACGGCCGCCAGCGCGTCGCCCGGGTCGGACCACGACCACATCCAGGCCATTGCCGACAAACTCGGCCTCAGCCGCGAGAAGTCGGCCCGGATGCACGACGACCTGACGGCGACGGCGGCTGCCGAAGGTCTGGACTATCACTTCGAGAAGATGAAGGCCGCCAACACTTTCGACGCCCATCGGCTGTTGCACCTGGCCCTGGCCCGGGGTCGGCAGGACGTGCTGAAGGAGCGACTGATGAAGGCCACCTTCACCGACGGCCTGCCGGTCGGGGACCACGGCACCCTCGCCGATCTGGCCGTCGAGGCGGGGCTGGACCGCGCCGAGGTGGAGGCCGCCCTGGCCGGCGACCGCTACGCCGACGACGTGCGGGCCGACATCGCCCAGGCGCGGGCCTACGGGATCAGCGGAGTCCCGTTCTTCGTCATCGACGCCAAGTACGGTGTGTCCGGGGCCCAGCCGGCGCCGGCCCTGCTGGACGTGCTCAACCAGGCCTGGTCCGATGCCCACCCGTTGACGATGACGGCCGGGAACGCCGGGTCGTGCGAGGGCGATACCTGCTCGGTGTGAGGCTGCGGCCGAACCCGGTTCGCTCCCCTGATTCCACCGGCCCCGAATACGCGACCGGAGCGTGGCCGACCACCCGGAGAGGGCTCCCAGCGCGTCGCTACAGCGTGAAGGCGGCCCGGAAGTGCTCCAGGGCCAGCAGCGGATCGCCGGCGGCCCAGCCCTCGAAGGCGACCACGCCGTCGTAGCCCAGACGTCGCAGGGCACGGGCGATGGCCGGGTAGTTGATCTCGCCCGTGCCGGGCTGGCGGCGACCGGGGACGTCGGCCACCTGGATCTCCCCGATGTGCGGCAGCGCCCGCTCGACGAGTTCGATCAGATTGCCCTCGCCGATCTGGGCGTGGTAGAGGTCGAGATTCATCTTCAGGTGCGGATTGTCGACCGCCGCGACCAGCGCCAGCGTGTCGGCCGCCCGCGCGAACGGCGTCCCCGGATGGTCGACCGCGGTGTTCAGGTTCTCCAACAGGAACGTCCGACCGGCCCGCTCGCCGAGCTCGGCCAGGCGCCCCAGCGTGCGGCCCGCGGCCAACCACATCGCCCCGGTGACCTCCGAGACCGGCACCACCGGAAGCCCGTTCCGGTCCAGTGCGGTGCCGGTCAGGTTCAGGTTCGGGCAGTTGAGCCGCTCGGCGGCGTGGAGTGACAGCGCCGCCGTCCGCAGCAACTCCGCAATCCCGGCCGGATCGGTGAGGTTGCCGGCGATGTGGCCGGTCATCGAGGTGAACCGGGCACCGGTCGCGACCAGGGCATCGATGTCCTTCGACGTCCAGTCCCAGATCTCCGCCGCAAAGCCCAGTTCGTGGATCTTGGCCACCCGCTCGGCGAACGGAAGGTCGAGAAACACCATTTCGGCGCTGACCGCGAGATCGAAACCCATGGCGCTCACCTTCGCGTGCCTAGAACGTTCTAGACGCAGCAGCCTACGACCGCCCAAACCCGGGGGTCAAGGCTCCGCCCCTGGACATAGAACGATCTAGGGTGGACGGGATCAGCGGCCCGGTGACCCCGGACCCCCGAAGCCGAAGGAGCACCGTGACCGGGGACCGCCCGAGTGTCGAGCGTCGAGCGACGATCGCCGATGTCGCCGCGGTGGCCGGTGTCTCGCCGGCGTTGGTCTCGATCGTCATCCGCGGCGTGCCCGGTGCCTCGGCGGCCACCCGGCAGCGTGTGCTGGCCGTGGCCGAGGGCCTTGGCTATCGACCGGACCAGCGGGCGCGGATGCTCCGGCGCCAGCGCTCCAGACTGCTGGGCGTCTCCTTCGAGGTGCAGCAAGCGTTCCACGGTGACCTGGTCGAAGGGATCTACACCGCCGCACAGGAGGCCGGCTACGAGGTGGTCCTGAGTGCGGTGGCGCCCAGTCGCAGCGAGGAGCGGGCCGCCCAGACCCTGCTCGACGACCGGTGCGAGGCGATGATCCTGCTCGGCCCGCGGGTACCCGTCGCCACGCTCGGCCGCTGGGCGTCCCGGATGCCGCTGGTCGTCGTGGGCCGCAGCGTTCGTCATCCGGGGGTCGACACCGTCCGGTCGGCCGACGACAAGGGAATGTCGCTGGCCGTCGGACATCTCGTCGCGGCCGGCCATTCCCGGATCGCGCATGTCGACGGCGCCTCGGCGCCGGGTTCGGCCGAGCGACGCCGGAGTTTCGCCGGCGCCATGGGCCGTCACGCCCTCGCCGATCAGGCCCGGGTGGTGCCGGGCGGTCCGACCGAGGAGTACGGCGCGGCCGCCACCAGAACCCTGCTGGCCCAGGGCATTGCGCCGACCGCGGTGGTGGCCTACAACGACCGCTGCGCCCTTGGCGTCCTGGACACGCTGCACCGCAACGGGCGGCAGGTCCCGCAGGACGTCTCGGTGATCGGCTGGGACGACAGTCGGCTGGCCGCTCTGTCCTACGTCGACCTGACGACGGTCGGCCAGAATCCGGGCCGGCTGGCCCGATTGGCGGTCGCTCGCATCGCCGGCCGGCTCGACGGCACCCGCATCGGCCCCCGGGAGCAGGTCATCCCGCCTGAACTGGTACTTCGCAGCAGCACCGGGCCACCTCCCCGGACCTGACCAGCCACTGATCGTTCGAACCCATCCCGAGGAGACAGGAACACCATGGACCGCTTCACCGACACCGCCTGGGCCGACACCGCGACGATCCGGCGGGCCATCGACGAGCATCCGTTCCTGCTGGGTCTGCGGGACGGAACCCTGGCCGAGGCAACGTTCCTCGGCTACCTGGCACAGGACGCGCACTACCTTCTGGGGTACGCCCGCGCCCTGGCCATGTGCGCGGCACAAGCCTCGCACCCCGACGATCTGTCGTTCTGGGCCCGCTCCGCCCACGACGCCATCGAGGTGGAACGCACGCTGCACGCCGGCCGGGTGCTCGACCTCGACGCGGCGCCGCCGTCACCGGCCGGGACGGCCTACGTCACCTTCCTGCTCGGCGCGGCGGCGCGCGGGAGCTACCCGGTACTGGCCGCCGCGCTGTTGCCGTGCTTCTGGATCTACCAGGACACGGGTCAGCGGCTGATGGACGGTCTGGACCTGTCCGGACATCCGTACGCAGACTGGATCCAGACGTACGGCGATCCGGATTTCGCAGCCGCGACCGCACGGGCCAAGGACATCGTCGACCGGTGCGCGTCCAATTCGTCGGCCTCGGTGGTGGCGGACATGCACGCCGCGTTCGCCACCGCCGCCCGTTACGAGTGGATGTTCTGGGACGCCGCCTGGCGCGGCGAGACCTGGCCCGCCTTCGGCGATGCGAAGGGCAGGGCCACCAGCACGGCGACCACGAACGAGGCGATCGAGGCCGACAGCCACGGGTGACCGATGAGGTGCAGGTCGGTCCCCATCCGGGTCCAGAACGAGGACCACCCGGCGATCCCGCCCGGGTTGATCAACTGGTAGACCACGAATCCGATGATCCAGGCGGCGATCATCCCAGGCCGGACGGGCGCCGCATCCGACACGTCCCAGACGGCGACGAGGGCCGTGGGTTCGGCGCTCGACGAACCGTCGACCACCGGCGCGGGCGGGGCAACCGCGACGCGTGAGCGGGCCCAGCCGGCGACCAGAGCACCGGACAGCGGGATGAAGACGGCCCCGATCAGGTAGAGGAAGTTCTCGTACTGGGACACGTCGACGGTGAGCGCGAGCACCGTCGTACCCGCCCCGATCAGCACGGTCAGGATCCGCCGATCCCAACGCGGGGCCATGTTCTGGATCGAGACAGCGGTGGAGTAGACGTTCGCGAACGACTGATCGGTCTCCCGCAGCACCAGGATCGCGAAGGCCACCGTGCCCAACGGGAGGGTCAGGAACAGATCGGGGATCTGATCTCCGTTGCTCGAGCCGAGCTGGGTCAGAGCCACCACGCCGATCAACAGACAGGCGACCTGGGTCACCCCGTATCCGAGGAAGCCGCCGGCGAAAGCCGAACGGGCGCTGCGGGAATGACGCGAGTAGTCGGCCCCGAGCGGGACCCAGGAGATGGTCAGGGCGATGACCGCGTCGACCGCGAGCCAGAATCCGCCCCAGGAACCGGTGATCGCGCCGGTCGGACGGCGCAGCAGGCCGACAGCAAGAACGATCATCGACAGCACGACCAGGACGGAGACGTACTTGCGCAGTACCCGGATGGCGCCGAGCGGCCGGAGGGTGAGCCCGGTGGTGACGGCGCCGGCGACGACGACACAGAGCCAGGACGGCAGGTGACCGCGGGAAAGGGCCTGCAGTCCACTGGAAATGACGAACAACTCGAACACAGCCCAGCCCAGGCACTGTGCGATGTTCAGCACGGTCGGGACGAACGAGGCCTTGGCCCCGAGCAGTCCGCGGAGAAGCACCATGGCCGGCGCCCCGGTCCGGGCTCCGAGCACCAGCGTCGCCCCGAGGATCAACCCGCCGAGTACCGATCCGGTGACGATGGCGACGATCGCCGCTGTGAGCCCGAGCGGCGACGCGCCGGACGGCTGCAGGACGGCGACCGCCCCGGCGAAACCGAGGAGGCTGACCCCGAGGTTGCCCCACAGCCCCAGCTGGTCGAGCAGGCCCAGGGTGCGGGGGGCGGCCTCGGTGAGGGTGTGCGGCGCCTCGTCTGGAGGGGCCACCGACGATGCAGCCGATGGTCGGGACGATCTGGATACAGATGTGGACATGACAGCCAACCTCTCCCTGCGCCGGTACTAGCCGGATCAGGTTCAAGCGGTCGGTGGCCTGGGCGGATTCGATGTTTCCGCCGCTCGTCCACCCTCTCAGCCCGATCTGCGGGCTCCCGCGGGATGCGATCAGTGTAGGGGGATCGGTGCCCGTCCGCGGCACCGTCCCGGTCCGGCACCGTCCCGGTGAACCGGTGGCCCCACCGAGAAGCCGGGCCGCGTCACCGGCGGTGGCTCACCCGTGCGGCTGCGGATCGGCCTCGACCCGGGCCGGGCTGACCTGGATGGTGGCGGCGGCCAGGCGACGCACCCCGGCCAGCAGGTGGGCCTCGGCGTGATCGGCGATCTGGTGCGCCTCCTGCACGGTGAGCGCCGGATCGACGGTGATCTCGGCCTCGGCCCGCAGGGTGTGCCCGATCCAGCGCAACCTGAGCTCGCGGATCTGTCGCACCCCGTCGACCGTGCCGATCGCCGCGGCGGCCAGGTCCACCACACCGGGATCGACCGCGTCCATGAGACGGGCCCCGACCTGACGGATCGCCGACCGGAGCACTCCGAGGATGGCGACCATGATCAGCAGTCCGACCACCGGGTCGGCCCAACGCCAGCCGAGGGCGACGCCGCCGGCGCCGAGCAGGACGGCCAGACTGGTGAATCCGTCGGTGCGGGCGTGCAGGCCGTCGGCGACCAGTGCGGCCGATCCGATCTGGCGCCCGACCCGGATCCGGTAGCGGGCCACGATCTCGTTGCCCAGGAAGCCGATCAGTCCGGCCCCGGCCACCGCCCAGAGGTGCGACACCGGCTGCGGATGGATGAGCCGGGCGATGGCCTCGTATCCGGCCAGAACGCTGGACAGCAGCATCATGGCGATGACGAACAGCCCGCCGATGTCCTCGGCGCGGCCGTAACCGTAGGTGTGGCGCTTGTTCGGCGGTCGACGGACCAACGTGAACGCGATCAGCAGGGGCACTGCGGTCAGTGCGTCGGCGACGTTGTGCAGCGTGTCGCCCAACAGGGCGATGGAGCCGGACAGCAGCACCACCACGCCCTGGATGGCGGCCGTGAGACCCAGCCCGATGAGGCTGATCACAAGGGCCCGTCGGCCCGCACTGTCGGCCTCCAGCGCGTCGTCGATGGCGTCGACCGTGTCGTGGGAATGCCCGCCGACCAGTTCCGACAGCCAATGCCTGATCGATGACCACGGGGAACTCACGTCGTGTGAGTGGCCGTGCTCGTGCGAGTGGCCGTGTTCGTGCTCGTCGTGATTGGCGTGGCTGTGCCCGTGCTCATCGTGGTCGTGGTCGTGCTCGTGCTCGGCTGCCGCGGGTAGGTCGAGGTCGGAATGCTCGCGGACAACAAGGTGACTCATCAGGTGACTCGTTTCGCCGGGCCGGTTGGGTTCGCCGTCATACTATCGTCATCTTCGCATCCGTGAAGGTATGAAGGTGGTCGGCTAGGGTGAGATGTATGACCGTCCCCGCGACCACGGATGCCGTTGCCGCGGTCGGCGGTCCCCACCCGGAGAATCCGTCACCGGCCCAGGTGGACGCAGCCGTGGTTTCGTTCGCGATGCTGGCCGATCCGACCCGGGTGCGCATGTTGTGGGCCATGTCCTCCCGCGAGATGGACGTGGCCAGCCTGGCCGCCGCAGCCGGCTGCCGGCCGACCGTGGCCAGCCAGCATCTGTCGAAGCTCCGGTTGGCCGGTCTGGTCGAAGGCACCCGCGAGGGGCGCCGGATCGTCTATCGGCTGCGCGGCGGGCACGTCCGCAATCTGTTGCGGGAAGCGATGTTCCAGGCCGACCACCAGATCACCGGCGAGCCCGTCCACGACTGAGCGCGGCCGCGGGACCGCGCGTCGTTCACACCTCGCGCAGGAACCGCACCGTGCGGTCGAGCAGCAGTTCAGTGGCGTCGGGGTCGTAGTCGGGCAGTGATCGGCCGACGAACAGGTGGCGATCACCCGGGTAGAGGAACAATTCAGCATCCGGCGCCGAGCTGACGAGCTCGCGGGCCGCCTCCAGATCGCCCTCGCCGGTGAAGATGGGGTCGGCCGCCATGCCGTGGATCCGCACCGGCACCTCCGGCGGCCAGCCCCCGAATTCACCCGCCGGCAGACAGGAGCCCATGAAGACCGCCCCCCGGGCACCGGGCCGGGTCTGGGCCAGGTTCTGCGCGGGCATCACGCCCAAGGAGAACCCGATGTACACCAGGGCTTCCGGCAGCTCGGCGGCGGCCCGCACCCCGAGCTTCATCAACTCCTCGAACCCGACGCCACCGGCGTAGGCCAGCCCGTCGTCGAGCACATCGAAGGTGTGCCCGTCGTACAGATCGGGGGTGTGGACGGTGTTCCCGGCGGCGCGGAGCACGTCCGCAAGGGCCACCACGCCGGGAGTCAGCCCCTGGGCGTGATGGAACAGCAGCACTTCGGCCATGACGTGCCTCTCCGAAGACGGCGGACGGATCGAGGTCGGAGAAATCCTAGGCGGGGCCGGGCGATCGTGCTCGATTGGGTCAGATCGGGATCCGGCCGGATACTTCCCTCATGCACAGTGGAATATCGCGACGGGCCCTGATCGGGGTGGGCCTGGCGTTCACCGCGGCGGTCGCGGCCGCGTGCACCTCGGCCATCCGGTCCGGTCCCCCGGCCCCCTCGCCGGACGTCGCCGCGACCGGCCCCGGGTCGGCCTCCGCGGCGTTATCGGTCCCCCGGGTGAACTCATCGCCCGCCCGGCCACGGGCGACCACGACCCCCGGCACCACGACCGCGTCGACTCCCGGCCGCTCGACCGCGTCCCGGCCGTCGTCCCGCCCGGCAGCCCCTCCCACCCGGACCAGCCGGACCGCCCCGACGTCGACCCGGCCCCCCGGCGGACCGGCGGAACAGATCTCCCACGGTCCGACCGACCGGGGTCAGGTCGCCCTGACCTTTCACGGCGCCGGCGACACCGGCCTGGCCCGCCAGATCCTGCAGATCGCCCGGCAGAAGAAGGCCCTGATCACGGTCATGGCCGTCGGGACGTGGCTGGCCGAGAACCCGGAGATCGGGCCGGCGATCGTGGCCGGCGGTCAC
Source organism: Nakamurella panacisegetis (assembly GCF_900104535.1). NCBI lineage: Bacteria > Bacillati > Actinomycetota > Actinomycetes > Nakamurellales > Nakamurellaceae > Nakamurella > Nakamurella panacisegetis. The sequence goes on from NZ_LT629710.1 coordinate 686,150, forward strand.
GAGATGGGCAATCACACCTGGTCGCACCAGGACATCAACTCGCTGTCGGCCACCGATGTGACGGCCGAGATCGTCCGCTGCCGGGATCTGCTGCGTTCGCAGATCGGGTCGGCCGGCCGCTACTTCCGGCAGTCCCAGTCGCCCACCGCGAATGCACTGGTGCGCAGGGAGGCCGGGGCAGCGGGTTACGCCACGTGCCTGTCGTACGACCTGGACTCCATGGACTGGACCGATCCTGGGGCCTCGGCGATCCGGGCCAACGTCCGCGAGGCTCGCGCCGGTTCGATCGTGAGCATGCACCTGGGACACCAGGGCACCGTCGACGCACTGCCCGGCATCCTGGACGATCTGCGATCCCGGCACCTGACGGCCGTCACGGTGAGCACTCTGCTCCGCGGCTGATCGGCCGGGCTCACCCGGTCAGCGGGTGATGCCGGTGTGCCCCAGGCTGTATCGCCCGGGTATGGGCATCAGGGCCAGCCCGTGCGGCTCGTCCCCGACCGGTATCCGGGCCAGCAGGTGACCGTTGCGCGTGTCGAACACGTAGACCACGCTGTTATACCGACCCGAGACCCACAGCTGACTTCCGTCTGCGCTGACGTTGCCCATGTCCGGGCTGCCGCCGCCCGGGATGACCCAGGTGGTCAGCAGAGCGCCGGTCCGCGAGTTCAGGACGCTGATCGTGCCCGCCAGCCGGTTGGTCACGTACAGCTCGGATGCATCCCGGCTCAGATACAGGCCGTGCGCTCCCCGACCGGTCGCGATGTGCCGCAGCACCTTTCGCGCCGCGCCGTCGAGCACCCAGACGCCGTTGGAGTCGGAATCGGCGATGTAGTAGGCACTCCCGTCAGGAGCCAGCTTGATGTCCTGCGGCCCCATCATGGTGTTGCGGACCGGCATGTCGATCAACCGCTCCACCCGGTGGGTGACGATGTCGACCACCGCCACCCGCCCGGCGAACTCGCAGGTGAACACGGCCGTGCGACCGTCGGGACTGAAGTCGGCGTGGTCGATCCCGGCGCACCCCGGAATCGAGGTGGTGTCGTGCACCTTCCAGGTCACCGGGTCGTACCAGATGAGTTGGCGATACTCCTCGGCAACGGAGATGGCATATCGGCCGTCCGGCGTGAAGTACATGTTGTACGGGTCCTTGACCGGTATCTCCCGCCCGCACTCGCCGGTCCGCGGGTCGATGACCCTGATGTGATTGCCGACGTCGTCGGTCGCGTACAGCTTCGTCAGATCGTAGGAGGGGACGACGTGCTGAATCTCGATGCCGACGTGACACTTCCGGATCACCGCGTGGGTGCGCTGGTCGATCACCCAGACGTCGCCCGATCGGTTGTGCGGAACGTAGGCGTACGGCGGATCCCCGGCCACCGCGGCGCTGAGCCGCCCGGCGGCCGCGTCGGCGTACACGTTGTGCGGATCGGCGACCGGCGGCATGCCGGGTAGACCTCCGGCCGCGCCGGCCTTCGTGGTGGGGTGCGGCGACGACAGCGGGATCCGACCCGGGCTGGACGGCGGAGTCCGGCCCGGAACCGACGAGGCCGGAGTACTGGGTGTGGATGGACCGCTGCCCGGTGCCGCCGCCCGGGTACCCAGCGCGGTCGCGGTGGTGCTCTCGGGTGTCGTCACCGGGTGTACCGCGGATTCCTGGGCCTTGGCCCCGGCGCTGGTGCACGAGGCCATGAGCAGCCCGGCGGCCACCAGCCAGGCCAGCCGTTGCGCACCGGTTCGGTTTCGTCGCTCCGTGGTCCGGATCTGCATCACGGGGCCAACCCTATGCGGCCCGGCCCCGACCCGCTCCCAGGGTCAGGACGCTGCGGTGAGAGCCAACTGCACCTGTCCGGTTGCCGCGTCGCCCGGATCGAGGACAACGGTGAAGGTCCCGGTGGCCGGCAACGCGACCGGGTCGATGCCGCTGGCCCCGCCGACCAGGCACCCGGTGGTCACGACGGCACCGGACGCGTCCAGCAGCCGGAGCTGACCGCAGTCGGCCGGCAGGGTGGAGCCGGAGGCGATGACCGCCACCTTCTGGCCGGCAGTGCCCTGGAAGGTGAACCGGGAGATCGCACCCGGTTGGGCCACGGACGCCGTGACGGGCGGCCCACCGAGGGCGATGGTGCCCTGCTGGTCGATGTCGCGGATCACCCGGAGCCGGACCGCGCCGATGCCGGCGTCGGCCGGATCCAGCACCACCGAGTACGTCCCGTCATCGGGCAGCAGGGTCGCGTCCACCTGACCCTTGCCATCCAGCACGCATCCGGTGTCGAGGACGTTCCCGGATGGCCCCCGGAGCGACAGATCGCCGCATTGACCCGGAACGGTGGCTGAATCGGCCCGTACGAACACCTTCTCCCCGGCCGACGCCGCGAAGCTCAGCCTGGCCACCGCCCCCGGCTGGGACACGGTCGCCGCCACGGCCGGGCCGTCCACCTGGATGGTCCCGACCTGGTCGACGGCCCGGGTCAGGCGGACCTGGACCCCGCCGGTGGCCGCCCCGGCCGGATCAAGCACGAAGGCGTATGTCCCGGTGGCCGGCAAAGTCGTCCGGTCGATCGACCCCTGCCCGTCGATCACGCATCCGCTGGCCAGCACGTCGTCGTTCGGGTCGTGGATGGCGATCACTCCGCAGGCACTGGACAACGTGGCCGTCGGGATGTTGACGTAGACCACGTCCCCTTTGGTCCCGGCGAAGGTCAGGCGACCGACGCCTCCGGCCGCAGTGACCCCGACCGCCACCGGCGGCCCGTCGATGGTCAGTACGCCCCGCTGGTCGGAGGCCGAGACCAGCCTCATGGTCACCGTTCCGGTGACGCCGGCCGGTGGAGCGACCACCACCTGGTAGGCACCGTCGGCCGGCAAGGTGACGGCGTCGATGCCCCCGGTTCCGTTGATGATGCACCCGGTGGCCAACGACTTCCCGGTGCTGTCCTGCAAGCTCAATTGCCCACACGCCGACGGCAGGGTGCTGGCGACGACGTCGACGTAGAGCTTCTGCCCGGCCCGGCCCGTGAACGGCACCGTGGTCCTCGACCCGGACGGCGTGATCGCGACGGTGGTACCGCTGCCGTCCATCCGGAAGCTGGTGGCGACGGCTTGCGTCAGTTGGGATGCCGCCAGCAGGCCGGGGTTGCCGGTGTTGGCCAGGTCCAGGACACAGTTCTCCAGCGTGACCGGATCGGTGATCCCGTTCGCGGTGCACACTGCGCGGGCCCACGCGGACCGGGACGACGGGGCGGCGGAGCGGTCGGGGAACGTGCGGTCGGTGTAGGTCGTCGTGCTCGTGCCGGTGGAGTAGGTGAACAGGGATTCCGCCTGCTTGATCCGCAGACTGTCGGCGAACCCGGGGTAGAGGACGTCGTAGCTCGGGGCGGAGGATCCGGCCGCGGCGGGCAGGTCGTTGGACGGGTTGCCGTCGGCGTCGCCGAGCAGTCCCGTCAAGCGTCCGTAGTGGGCCGCCGACGGCACCACGATCAGGGTCAGGGTGCGGCTGAAGAGCGTTACCAGGACATAGGACCCGTCAGGCCAGTCGATGGTCAGGAACGGGCCGGCCGCCCTCGGCGTGTAGATGAGGTCGCCGCCCCTGGGCAGGGATCCGCCCGTCAGCGGGTGCGGCGACCCGTTGACCAGCACCGCCATCTGTCCGTTGGCCACGGTCACCTCGACCCGGTCGCCGGCCACGTTGGCCGCCATGGCGGTATTGACGCCGACCAGTCGGCTACCCGGCCAGGGTTGTGCACGGACCTGGATCTGGAACGCGGTGGCCGGGTCGGCCGCGGTGTCCCGGGTGACGACGAACTCCCCGGCCGCCTGGAAGTCGAAGCGGCGCCCGTCGAACGAGGTGACGTGCGGGTCGGCCGTCGTCTGGCCCTGTTTGGCCGGCGGGGTCGGGCAGCCACGGGTCGGATGGCACAGCGGGTCGCTGGGCTTCGGCGGCCGGCACCCGCCGGGCGGCAGGGTGTTCGGTCCGTACTGCTTGCGGAGCGGTTCGTTCTTGCTCGCCCGGAGCTTGTTCTCCGCGTCGGTGGCGTGCACCTCCTTGATCGCGATGCCGGTCGGATTGCCGGCCTGGTCGAAGCATTCGTGGACGTCGACGCCCTGCGGAGTGGTGTCCTCGAAGGCGTGGTACATCTCGTGGTACAGCTCGTCACACGGCACCCGGGCCACGTGCCCACTCAGCTCAGAGGTGTCGGTCGGGTTCCAGTAGATGAAGATGTTGTTGGGGTCCAACCGGTTCTCCCCGTTGCTGCCCGACGTGTCCAGGTTGACGCTCACGTGCACGGCCGGATTGTTCAGGGTGCCCATGATGCCGGCCGGGTCGCCGCCGGGCGCGTTGAAGCCGGCGACGCAGGCGGCCACGGCGCCGGCCGCCGATCCGGCTCCGGTCACGGTGGCCGCCGCTCTGGGAGGCGGGGCGGCCACCGCGGCGGCCGCGGCCAACAGGATCACGCCCAGGGCCCCCGCGCCGATGCGCCGCCGGCGAGCCCGGCGGGTGAGCAACAGAACGGCGACCGCAAGCAACACCAGGGACACGGCCGCGATCACCGCCCACCGCTTCCAGGACATGCCGCCGCTGTCCGCGGGCCCGGGGGCGGCCGCGGCCCGTCCGGTGGCGGCCGAGGAAGTGGAAGCGCCTGCCGGGAAGGAGGTTCCGGTCGCCGCCGTCCCGCTCGCCGAATCCGAACCGGGCACGCACAGCGGCGCCCCGGAGACCGTGATGTCCGGCGGGCTGTAGGCCGCCCGGACCTCGACCGGGTGTCCGGCGTCGATCGGGTAGAGAGATCCGATGATGACCGCCGCCGAGAAGGAGACCGTCCGGAGCGCGGACCCGGTCGGCCCGGCGGCGACGACGTCCAGCGGAAGGCGAGCCGTTTGCCCTGGGGTCAGCGTGGTCAGATGCTGGCCCATGGTGTAGCCGAGGTCGTCGTCGAACGAGGGGGTGATCGCAACCGGTTCGATCGCCCGGCCGTTCTGCTGGACGCCGGTCAGGCTGATGGTGCCGATCGACATGGTGCTGACCTGGCAGGGCGATCGGCCGTGGTTGGTCAGGACCACCACCGGAACCGGATGGCCCGCCTGCACGGTGACGTCGAGACCGCCGTCATCGGCGTGGGCCGGTTGACCCAGGACCACACTCGCCGCCAGGGTGACCGAGCCCACAGCCAGACCCCGCAGCATCGTGCGAAGGTTCATCGTCGTCATCCTCTGTTCTGCCCGGTCAGGGTGTGGCTGGTCGCGGTGTCCGGCCCACCGCACCGATCCACCCTCGCACCGACCGGCCGGCCGGGCGTCGCGAATGACCGAAACGTTGCCCTTTCGGACATCCGGGACCACGACGACCGCGTCCCGGATGGGCCGGCGGCCGCTTCGAGAGGACCGGATACCGCGCCCGATCCCCGGTCGACCGCCCTCGTCGTAGGCTCGGTCCATTGATCGGAGCCGGCCGGGTACCAACCCGGCGGCAGACCCCGGGAGCGGCGATGACCACATGGACCACCGAGGATCTCACCCGGATCGGCGACGCCGAGGAACTGCAGATCGCCTCGCACCGACCCGACGGGACGTTGCGTGCCTATGTCACCATCTGGGTCGTTCGGGCCGATGACGAGTTGTACGTCCGGTCGGCCCATGGTCCCGAGAACCCTTGGTACCGAAGGGCAGTCATTTCGGGAACGGGCCGGATCCGGGCCGGCGGCGTCGAGCGGGACGTGTTGTTCGACGAGACCGGACACCACAACGCCGAGGCGATCGACGCAGAATTCCACCGTAAGTACGACCGCTACGGACCGGCCATCGTCGATCCGGTCGTCGGGCCGGAGGCCGCGCGCACCACCATCCGACTCGGGCCGAACTGAAGCCCGCGTCACCGCCAGATGACACACGGGCGACGGCGGGATGACGCCCGTGGAACAAGACGCACTCGCCGGCCGGCGCCGAACGCGGCGACGTTAGGCTCGGGGAACGGACGTATCGCACGTCATCCCCAACTGCACGGAGGCAGCGCTTTGGCCACGATCACCACCAGCGACGGAACCGAGATCTTCTACAAGGACTGGGGTTCGGGACAGCCGATCGTCTTCAGTCACGGCTGGCCCCTGTCCAGCGACGACTGGGACACCCAGATGATGTTCTTCCTCCTGCACGGCTACCGTGTCATCGCGCACGACCGCCGCGGGCACGGCCGCTCCACCCAGACCAGCGACGGCCACGACATGGACCACTACGCGGCCGATCTGGCCGCTGTGGTCGAGCACCTCGACCTGCACGACGCGATCCACGTCGGTCACTCGACCGGCGGCGGCGAGGTCGCCCACTACATCGCCCAGTACGGCGAGAGCCGGGTGGCCAAGGCCGTGCTCATCAGCTCGGTACCGCCGATCATGGTTCAGACACCGGCCAACCCCGGCGGCCTGCCCAAGAGTGTGTTCGACGGCCTGCAGGAGCAGGTTGCGACGAACCGATCGGCCTTCTACCGCGACCTGGCCTCGACTGCTTTCTACGGTTTCAACCGGCCGGGCGTCGAGCCGGTCGAGGCGATCATCGAGAACTGGTGGCGCCAGGGCATGATGGGCGGCGCCAAGGCCCACTACGACGGGATCGTCGCCTTCTCGCAGACCGACTTCACCGAGGACCTGAAGAAGATCTCGGTGCCGGTGCTCGTGATGCACGGCGACGATGACCAGGTGGTCCCATACGAGGACGCCGGGGTGCTGTCGGTCAAACTCGTGCAGAACGGGACGCTCAAGATCTACCCGGGCTACCCGCACGGCATGCCCACCACGCAGGCGGCCGTCATCAACTCCGATCTGCTGGAGTTCTTCCGGTCCTGAACCCGACCCGTTCGCCGGCCCCGTGTGGTTCAGCGGGGCCGGCGAACCGGCTCGAGCACCCTCACCCGCGCGGTGACCTCGTCGCCGAGATGGAGATCCTCGGCGCGGCGCACGTTGTCCCGGATCGGGAGGACGTACCCACCGTCCTTGGCGAACATGGCCGTGCGCCATTCCGTCCTCCCGATGCGGACCTGGACCGGGATCATCCCCCAGCCGTAGGTCAGCTCCCGGGCCTGCGCCCCGATGGCGTCAGCGTCGCCGTCCGGGATCGTCAGGAAGTGATATGGCGAAGGGCCTCGCCAGTACCAGATCTCACCATCGAAGACGAATTCCACGACCCTCTCCCGTCTGGAACCGGACGGTCGACCGGCCCGGCCCGATCATGCCAAACTCCGGGCCGGCCGGCAGTGGTCAACGAGCCGACCGAAGGAGCGTGAACGACGAATCGCGGGCGGTCAACGTGGTGACCGGGGACAGGACCTGCTGTTCGGGATCGCTGGAGGAGGCCAGCTCCCACTCACCGTGCGGGGCCGCCGGAACGGCGAACTCGACGCCGTTCTCGGCGGCGTTGAGCAGCAGGGCGAACGCGTCCGCGCCGTCGTGGCCGACCACGAACATGACCGACCGGGCGGCGGGATCGGACCAGTCCTGGTCGTCGAACTCGCCACCGTCCGAGCGCAGCACCCGCACCCAGTCGCGGACGCCCTCGGCCGGCGCGTACCGGAACCACACCGGACGCAGTGCCGGATTGTCCCTGCGCAGCCTGATCAGGGTGCGGGTGAATTCCACGAGTTCGGAATCGACCGCGTCCCAATGGAACCAGGAGATCTCGTTGTCCTGGCAGTAGGCATTGTTGTTGCCGCCCTGGGTTCTTCCCATCTCATCGCCGCCCAGAATCATCGGGACGCCAGCCGACAGCAGGAGCGTGGCCAGGAGATTTCGGACGGCACGAGCGCGTCGGATCGTGACCGCCTCGTCCTCGGTGGGCCCCTCGGCGCCGTTGTTGCACGACTTGTTGTCGCTCTCCCCGTCGTTGTTGTCCTCGCCGTTGGCGCTGTTGTGCTTGACGTTGTAGGACGTCAGGTCGTGCAGCGTGAAGCCGTCGTGGGCGGTGACGAATCCGACGCCGGCGTTCGGGGAGCGACGATCGCTCTCGTAGACGTCCGGGCTGCCGAGGACCCGCTGGGTCAGGGTCCCGAGCAAGCTGTCCTGCCCACCCCAGAACGCCCGCACATCGTCGCGGAATTTCCCGTTCCACTCCGACCAGTCGGCCGGGAATCCGCCGACCTGATATCCCGCAGTGTCCCAAGGCTCGGCGATCATCTTGACCGGGGCGAGAATCGGATCCTGGGCGATCATGTCGGTGAACGCGCTGTGCAGCGAGGTGTCACCACCCTGACGGGTCAACGTGGTGGCCAGGTCGAACCGGAATCCGTCGACGTGCATCTCGGTCACCCAGTACCGCAACGAGTCCATGATCAGGCCCAGGGCGGCCGGATGGGACACGTTCAGGCTGTTCCCGGTCCCCGTCGTATCGAAGTAGTGCGCCTCGTCCCCCTCGACCAACCGGTAGTAGGCCGCGTTGTCGATGCCCTTGAGCGACAACGAGGGCCCCATGTCATTACCCTCGGCGGTGTGGTTGTAGACGACGTCGAGGATCACCTCGAGCCCGGCCGCATGCAGAGCCTTGACCATTGACTTGAACTCGCCGACCTGGCCGCCGGCGTCACCGACCGAACTGTATTCGCCGTGCGGGGCCAGGAACGCGATGGAGTTGTAGCCCCAGTAGTTGCGCAGGCCCTTCCGTACGAGGTGATCGTCCTGGACGAACTGGTGCACCGGCAGCAGCTCCACCGCCGTGACCCCCAGGTCGGTGAGATGCTTGATGGCAGCCGGATGGCCCAGACCGGCGTAGGTGCCACAGATCTCCTCCGGCACGTCCGGATGCAGCTGGGTGAAGCCCTTGACGTGCACTTCGTAGACGATCGTCTCGGACAACGGGGTGCCCGGAGGAGCGTCGTCAGCCCAGTCGAACTGGTTGTCGGTGACCACGCACAGCGGCGTGGACCCGGCGGCATCGGTCTCGTCCTTGACCTCCGGGTTGTTCATGTCGTGCGCGAAAACTGCTTGGCCCCAGGTGTACTCGCCGCAGACAGCGGTGGCGTGCGGGTCAAGCAACAGCTTGTGCTCGTTGTGCCTCAGGCCGATCTTCGGGTTCCACTCACCGTGCACCCGCAGGGCGTACCGCGTGCCGGCCGTCATGCCCGGCACCAGGCCATGGAAGACATGGCCGGTGCGATCGCACAACGGAGTACGGGTCTCGTTGCCGTCGGCGTCGAAGACGCAGACCTCGACCAGGTCGGCCGTGCCGGTGTAGACGGCGACGTTCGCCCCACCGTCTCGCACGGTGACGCCCAGCGGGTGGGGAAGGGACCGGTCATGTCGCGTCAAGGGGTACTCCGCCATCTGATCGAGGGATGCGAACAGGGCCAAGCCGCCGACACTCACGAACCGCCAGGCTGGTGACGCGTCGAGGGCCGCGCCCGCGCCCTTCAGATCACCGGTACCGGTGGATTCCAAACGGGCTCGGCGGCCCGCTCGGGCGAAGGCCGCGGCGGCCTCGCAGCCGGCGCCGGCCGGAATGCTCTCAGGACGAGGTGAAGATCTCGCGAACTTCGCGAGCCGCGTAGTAGACGATGACGAGGGCCGACACCGGATCCGCCCACCACCAGCCCAGGAGGTCGTTGAGTGCGAGGCCGACCAGTACCGCCACGGCCAGCAGACCGTCGACCGTGGTGACCCGACCTTCGGTGATCAGGACCGGATTGCTCAGTTGCTGCCCGGTTCGCCGCTTTCCGGCGGCGAGGCCGAACATCACGACCGCGGTAGCCGCGGTCCAGTAGATGCCGAGCGGGCTCGGCCGCGGATGGTGGCCGGTGATCAGGACAGCGGCCGACTGAACGGCCAGGTACACGGCGAGCAGCACGAACGCGATGCCGATGAGGCGGAGGGCGCGATGTCGCCGCTCCTCGCCGACGCCGGAGAGCTCCCACAGGACGACGGTGCTGGCGCCGATCTCGATGAGTGAGTCGAGCCCGAACCCGGCCAGGGCGACCGAGCCGGCGCCGACCGCAGCCAAGACCAGAACGACCAGCCCGACCACATTCCAGCCCAGCGTCCCCACCTCGAGCAACCGGCCTCGGCGAAGGAGTCGAGCATGCGAGAGGGACATCGCGGCGATCATACGGCTCGGAGTTCACCCTCCGTCCGAGGAGTGGCAGCGCATCCCGGCGGCGCGCGAAGCGGGGCAAGCGCGGCGACCAGCGTCCGTCGCCGATCGAACCACCGCCACCGGAGACCCGCCTCCACCAACGAGTGCCCGGTGGAGCCGACAGAGCTCGTCCGGGGCAAACCTCCGACAAGTCCGGTAGCAATAGGTCACCATGAGGACCGATCAGCCCCCTGGACGGGGTCTTCTCAGCGGTGAGGCCTTTTTGTTAGCGTGCTGATACGCCCTCCGAGGGAGGGCCGACGACCCAGCACTGGCCTCCAGCTATGACACCGCAGCCCCCAGTCGCAGACATCGTGCACTCGCCCGATCACGACTAGGAACCTGTTCTGGCACAAGATCATCGGCTCGTCACGACCACCAGGTCGGCGTGCTCACCCGCAGAGTGGGACTTTCGCCGCCGATCTGACCGCAAGTTTCCCCCTTTCGCCCCGCTTCAATCGAGCTTCCCGAAATGAGAAAATGAAGAAAAGCGGATTGTCCAGATTCACGCGCCGAGGCCGCGTGATCACAGCACTGGCCGTCGTCGGACTGCTGATCGGAACCAATGCGGCTTCCGCCACCCCGGTCCCCCACACTGTCAGCAGCGGTTTGACGCTCCACACCGTCACCCCGGTCCGCCTGCTGGACACCAGGACCGGAACCGGCGGGTCCCATGTGCCGCTGCCGGCGGGTGGCGTCATCACGGTGACCGCCACCGGCGTGCCGAGCGGTGCTACGGCAATCGCCGTCAACGTGACTGTGGTCGACGGGACCAAGCCGTCCTACCTCTCCCTCTACGCCACCGGCACCCCCGCGCCGAGCACCTCGACCGTGAACTGGATCGACAAGTCGGCAACCGCCAACGCAGCCGTGATCGCCCTCTCCCTGGACCAGAAGTTCAACATTCGGAACGCCTTTGGCACCGTCAACGTGGTCATCGATCTCCTCGGCTACTACGCCCCGGTTGCGGCCGGCCCGACCGGTCCCGCCGGCCCGACCGGCGACACCGGCGCGATCGGCCCGAAGGGCGACACCGGTGACACCGGTGCGGTCGGCCCGGCTGGGCCCAAGGGTGACACCGGCGCCAAGGGTGACACCGGCGCGATCGGTCCGATCGGCGTCAGTGGTCAGGCGGGCGCCGGCACCATCCTGGCTGCCTCCGGCGGTGCCCCGGTCTCGATGACGACGGAGGCCGGCGGCCTCAGCGGGGCAGTCGCCGCGTTGCCACTGTCCGGTGTTGGCTCGTCCAACCCGACCCAGGTGCAGAACACGGTCGACATGACGGCCAACGGAGAGGTGGTCCAGATGTTCCCCCGCGACGGGACGATCACGTCGATTTCGGCCCGCTTCAGCACAACTCAACCCTTGAGCTTGAGCGGTACCATCGGCACGATCACGGCGCAGCTCTACACCGCGGTCGAGACGAACAGCAACACCTTCGCCCCCGTGCCGGGAGCGATGTGCACATTGAGTCCGGCATTGAGCGGAAATCCCGCGATTGGGACCGTCATTTCCTGCATCACGAACGGTCTGAGCATCCCGATCACCACCACCACCGCCGCCATCGTGGTGGTCAGCGCAACCGCGGAGGGAATCAACCTGATCAACACCTTCACCGGCTACGCGAGCACGAGCTTGGGCGTCTCCTGACCCAGACACCCGCTGTGACGGGGGCCGCGGTCGGATTTCCGACCGCGGCCCTCGGCATTCCACCCTGCCAATCCATGCGAAGTGACCGTCGCCGATCGGGGCACGGACTAACGGGCGGACGGGATGACCACGAGCCGGTCAGTGGTGACGGCAGCGTCTGCCCACGCGGCGGTGACGCGGGCAAGAGGGACGGCGCGGGCGGCGATGTCGTAGTGGCCACTGGTGATCTCCGACGCCAGCGACGGGAGTTCGGCGAGAATGTCGCGGGGCGACACGGAGCCCTGCCCGCTGCCGACGATGTGCAGGTTGCAGGCGCGGAGAGCCGCCGAGGGAATGGGTGACTCGGGGCCGGTGATGGAACCGACCTGGATCCAGGTGAGCTTCTGCGCGTCGTCCCGGCGGGCCGGCACGATTGCGCTCAGGGCCGTCGCCGCCCACTCACCCCACAGATAGTCGACGACGACGTCGACGTCCCGACCGACCGCGGCCAGCTCGCTGGTGGCGGTGGCCTTCTCCTGGCCGAGGTTGATGAGGGTGTCGGCCCCGAGTGCCGCGAGGCCGGCCAATTTCTCGGCGTCGCGGCCGGCTGCCGTCACGTGGGACGCGCCGAGCCGCTTGGCGATCTGGACCGCCATGCGGCCGGCGTTGCCGGTCGCACCCATCACCAGGACCCGGGAACCGGGCCGGAAGTCGATCCGGCGCCGGAGCGCGATCCAGGACGACATCGCGGGGTTCATCGCCGCGGCGATCACGATCGGGTCGATGGTCTCGGGCAGCACGACGCTGCGACGCGGATCGATGAGCGTCTGTTCGGCCATTGCCCCGATGTTCGTGTCGGGCAGGACGAAGTATCGCAACTGGCCGTCCGCGGTGCGGCCGACCCCGTCGATTCCCGGGATCAGCGGCAGCTCACCGACGCTCGTGTAGTGGGAACCGTCGGCCTGGGACCGGACGCGCGGGTGGATCGCGGACGCGAGGACATCGATCAGCACCTGCCCGTCGGCCGGCTCCGGGGTGGGGAATTCCTCGCAGCTGGGCGGGGTGTGGAACGCGGTGACGACGGCGGCGCGCATATCGTGTCCTTTCGGCCGGCATGACGGTATGGTTGGTAACACAAACTAGAGTAGTGAGGAATACCAACTATGTCAAACGTGGACCCGGCGGGGCAGCAAGGCGGGGCGGCGGACGAACTCGCACGCGTGTCGTTCGAGGTGATGGGACGCCTCGCGCGATTGGCCGCCGAGGCCGACCTGTCCCTGACCCAGCTGCGCATGCTGGCGATCCTGCGCGATCGGCGCCCACGCATGGCTGAACTCGCCGCGGCTCTCGGCATCGACCGGTCCAGCGTCTCGGGCCTCATCGGCCGCGCGGAGCAACGCGGCCTGGTGACCCGCGAAGCCGCCACGAGCGACGGTCGAGGGGTTTCGGTCGCCCTGACGCCGACCGGGCGGAAATTCGTCGCACCGCTGGAACTGCGCTCGAACAACGCGCTGGAACCTCTTCTGGCCAACCTGGCACCCGCGGAACGACAGACGCTCGAACGCCTTCTGGCCCAGATCACCGATCAGCAGCGATAACCCGAGACCCAGCACCGGACGGACATCGGCGGCGGGAGCCGACGAGCGTGGTCGACCTCGTCAGGTGCTCTGGTCCCCCAGCGGTAGTTCGACGGCAAAGGTGGTTCCCTGGCCGACGGTGCTCGCGACCGTGATCCGGCCGCCGTGAGCGGTCACGATGGCCTTGGTGATGTTCAGACCCAGACCCACTCCGGGAACAGCGTTGTCGGTGGCGGTGGACGCCCGGAAGAAGCGGGAGAACAGCCGGTCGAGTTCGGTGGCCGGGATTCCGAGTCCGGTATCGGTGATACAGATCAGGGCCCGGCCGGTCTCGTCGTCGGGTGTCGTCAGGTTGAGCACGATCCGCCCACCGGCGGGCGTGAACTTCACGGCGTTGGAGATCAGGTTGTCCACAACCTGGCCCAGCCGAATCGGATCCCCCCAGGCCATCACCGGCTCCTCGGGGGTGAACATCCGGAGGGTCAGTCCGCGGTCAGCGGCCAGCGGCGCGGCCGTCTCCCACGAGGCGGTCACCACGGTACGGAGGTCGACCGACTGACCCTGCAGATCGAATCGACCGGCCTCCACCTGGGCCGTGAACAGCAGGTCGGAGACCAGTCGCAGCAATCGGTTCGCGTTGCGGCTGATCACCTCCAGGAACTGGGTCTGCTCCGGCGACAGCGGGTTGTCCTCGTCGTCGCCGAGCAATTCCAGATAGCCCAGGATCGAGCTCAACGGCGTCCGGAGCTCGTGGGAAATCAGGTTGACGAAGTCGTCCTTGACCCGCGACTGCTCGCGGTCCTCCGTCACGTCGGTGGCCACGAACAGGAACCCGTCCCCGCGCCCGGAGGCGTCGCTCCGCGACGTCACGGTCAGGTGGACCCGCAGGTCCTTTCCGTCGGCCGTCCGGTAGGTCCAGTCAGCAGCCGCCGGGACGCCCTTGCGGACCGGACCGGTCAGTGCATCGAAGGGCGAACCGGTGGCGCCGTCGGCGATCTCCGGCATCCGGGCGTCCAGTTCGTCGCGGAGATGGAACTGCAGGATGGACCGCCCCAGCACGTCGTGGGCGGCGATCCGCAGCATCTTCTGGGCGCCGGAGTTGAACACCTCGACCGCCCCGGTCACATCGGTGGCAATGATGGCCTGCTCGGTCACCGAATCGATCACATTGATGAGTTGGCTGGTCGACTCGCGGGCCGCCGCGGTCGCCATCTCGCTCCTGGCGGCATTCGCCGTCGCATCGACGAGCAGATCCTGCTGGCGACGCTGCAGGGCGTTCACCGCACGCACCCGGGCCCGCAACCTGGTCATCAACTCGTTCACCGACAGGCAGGTCAGACCCAGCATGACCGGGATGAACACCACTTTGGTCCACTGGCCGTCCTGGAAGGTGGTCGGGTCGAACAGGATCGGCAGCCACATGATCGGGACCATCACGAGACCGCCGAACAGCAGGGGCAACCGGCCCGGTTCCACGCCGAGCGAGACGGTTGGCAGCACGAGCATCATCGTGAACACGGAGAACGCGCCGCCCGTGCCGGCCCGCAGCAGCCCGATGGACACAATGCTGAGCAGCGGCACGACCATGGCCCACCGACTCGGGATTCGCGGTTTGCGCAGGCCGTAGGCGGTCCCGGTGGCGCCGACCATCACCAGTGCGCCGGCGCCGATCAGACCACCGTGGGTGATGTTGACGTCCGGCACCAGCAGGATCAGCTGGGACGCGACATAGACCACCAGGACGCACAGTTGACGCTGGAGCACGGAGTTCTGGTCCCTGGCGAAACCGGTCGCGAACGCTCGAAGGCGTCGAAGCCGCACCGGCGGAGCCGTTTTCCCGGCCGGCACCGAGGAAGCGTCGACGAACGACCCGGTCGATGCCGAGATGGTGGATGTCATGGGGTGGGGGCCTCCGGGGGGAGTAACGAGGCGATCTGCTGGACCAGGAGCTTGACGCCGAACGGCTTCTGCACGTGCGATGTCACGCCGGCGTCCGCGGCCGCCTGCAGCGCAGCGGGATGCACGGCGGCCGACACGATCAGCACCGGGGTGAGAGCGGTCGCCGGTTCCTGTCGCATGGACCGGCACACCTCCAACCCGGTCATCCCGGGCATGGACACGTCGAGGATGACCAGATCGGGACGGAACCGCTGAACGGCCAGCAGGGCGGCCGAACCGTCACCGACGCTGGCCACCACGGTCAGACCGGCGCGGCGAACCGCGGTCTCGACCAGCAGCCGTATGTCCAGGTCGTCGTCGGCGATCACCACCGTCCGGTCGACGGACGCGGCCGTCATCGCACTCGCCCCGGGAAGGCAGCGCGCAGGAGGGTTCGGACGTCCCTGGCCGTCACCGGTTTGGGCATCACGCTCTCCGCGGCTGGATAGTCGGCCGCGTCCAGCACCGAGGTGATCGCGATCGGACATCCCGGGTAGAGCGTCCGCAGCCGCTCCGTGAGCTCCCACCCGTCGATTCCCGGGAGCCGAAGATCCAGGACCATGAGTTCGGGTCGCGTCCCGGGCGGCAGGTTGAGCGCATGCTCGGCGTCGATCGCCGGTACCACCAGGCATCCCGCGCGCTGGAAGTAGGTGCTCAGCAGCTGCAGCTGATCCGGTTCGTCGTCCACGATCAGCACGGTCGGCGGTGTCGCGTCCGGCGCGCGCTCCGGCCCACCGACCGGAAACGGCGCGTCGCTGCTGGTCCGGCTCACCGTCATGCCCGTTGCTCGGACGACATCGCGACGACCGGCGCACCCGACGCCGAGGTCGATGAGGCGACTGCGTCCCGTCGGATGACGATCAACGTGAGGTCGTCCGGCAGGACATCCCGGTTGGCCAATCTGGTGATCCGGTCCACCACCTCTTGGCAGGTGGCGGAGGTGTGCACCATGGTCGCGACGTCGTCCAGGACCCCCAGCTCGCCGCCGAGCAGGTCGAAGAGTCCATCGCTGAAGGCGATCAGACTGTCCCCCGGCGACAACGTCAAGGACTGCGCCGCCCATCCGCTGCCGTCCATGATCCCGATCGGCAGGTCGTTACTGGTGAGCCGCACGTGACTGCCGTCCGCGTGGACGTGCAGGCTGAGTCCGTGGCCGGCGTCGGCGTAGGCGATCGTCCCGGTGTCGGCGTCGAGCCGCCCGTGCAGAACGGTGACGAACGTCCCGGTCCGCTCCAGGTCCCCGAGCAGCGCGGAGGCGGCGGTGGCAATGGCCTCGGCCGGAGATCCGCCGGGAACCAGGCCGCGCATGACCGCTCGCACGGTGGCCGTCATGATGGCGGCGGCTATGCCCTTCCCCATCACGTCGGCGATCGTGAATTCGACCCCACCGGGCGTCGGGTGCCAGTCGTAGAAGTCTCCGCCGATGGCGAAAGACGGAACACAGACGCCGGCGAACTCGTAGCCGGCCACGACCGGCAGCTGCCGCGGCAGCAGGTCCCGCTGCACCTGTGCCGCCCGATCCATCTGCGCAGTCAGGCTCTGGTGCTCACGCGAGGCTGAGTTCAGTTCGGCCAGCAGGCTGCGCTCGTAGTCGGTCGCCGCGTGGTCGCCATCAGGACCGCTCGTCGCGCGGGCCGCGGTCGCCCGCCGGAGAACACTCCGCTCGGCGAGTTGCCGCACCTTGGAAACCAGTTCGGCCGCGGCCACCGGCTTGACGAGGAACTCGTCCACCTGATGGCGCAGCGCGGCCACGGCGTACTCGACCGTGGCGTGTGCCGTCATCATCACGATCGCCAGATCGGGATGGGTTTCCTTGACCTGTTGCACCAACTCCAGACCGGTCATACCCGGCATCTGGATGTCCGTCACCAGGACGTCGACCGGCCCGTCGGCCAGCGCCGCCAGGGCCAGCCGGCCGTCGGCAACCAACCGGACCGTGACTCCGGCCCGCTTCTGGAGGGCGAGCATCATGAAACGCCCGAGATCGGCGTCGTCCTCGGCCAGGACGACGACCCCCTGCGTCGTCATCGGATCAGTCCCCACTCAGCCCGTCCGGGTCCGGCTCAGGCGCCAGCAATTCACATGGCCCTCGCGCTGGTAGCTGAGCTGATCGAGAGCTCGTTTGGTCATGGCCAGACCCCGGCCGCTCTCGGCCAGGTCGTCGGGCATGGTCGCGGACTCCACATCGACCGCCGCTTCCTCCGCGGTGTCGCAGAACACCGCCTCCAGCCGGGTCGGATAGATCCGCAGTGTCAAGTTGCACAGGATCGGCTGGTCACTGACGCTGTGCTGCACGATGTTTCCGGCGATTTCCAGTACCGCGGACTCGAACAGGATGCGATCGATCTCGGCCACGTCGACCGACTCGGCCCACAGTTGCTCGACCAGCGCGTGCACCTTGCCGAGGCAGTCCGGGTCCACGCAGGCATGCAGCGAATGCTCGATGACGACGGCATCGGTCACAACAGGGCGTCCTGGACGGTCTCATAGGGACGGAGGATCCGGAGCATGTTGGTCAACTCCAACACGAGCCTGACCTGCGTCGTGGGACAGGCGATCCGCAGGTCCCCGCCGGCCGAGCGCGCCGCCTTGAGGCCACCGATGAGCGACCCGAGCCCGGATGAATCGATGAAGTCAGTGGCTGTGAGGTCGACGACCACGTGCGAGCGTCCCTGCTCACGGACGGCCGTCGCAACCAGGTCCCGGAGTTCCGGCGCCGCCGTCATGTTCAATCGGCCGCACGGACGAATCACGGCCGCGCCCGAATTGGGGAAGGTGACGTCGAACTTCATGTAACTGTGCCTCTATTCCGGTGTGCGTTCCGATGTGATCCTACGTACCGATCTTCGGCTGCGCGCCGATCGGCGAAATGTGCACCCGAAAGGATCCGAAGGCCAGTCGGGACGGAACTGTGAGTCACGACCGCATGGCGCGAAAGGGGAACCGGCCTCTGGGCGTACACCACAGAGTTGCCAACCTGCGCCTCGCCGCGACCCTGACGATTGACCGCCCCGCGCATTCGGGACGGCCGGCCGGGCGCCGTGAGCAAATAGAACAACCCGACCGACGCCGGAAGCCGAGTGCGAATTTACCGCCGACGGACGTCGCGGGACCGACCGAGGAGAAACAACGCCGAACTATTTATCAATGGAAAGGAATTTTGCAATATCATGACCCCCGGGGGTGGGCCCGACCAGAATCTACGCCACCTCTCGGAGAGTAGTGTTGCGAACACGGACCGTCACCGTAGACTATGCCCGGACCGGTACGAAGAAGGAAGAGGTGGCCCGTGGTCGTTGCTGCCCGCACCGCGCACCGCGGTCGCCCGCGACCGGCGGACCGACCCGGCCCGGCGTCGGCCCGGCCGATCACCCGGGGAGGGTCGCGATGACCGTCGACGCCGATGTCCGGACGACCCGCAAACACGCGGCCCGGCGACTGCTGTTGATCCGGACCCTGGTCGCGATCAGCGCCGTCCTGGGCATCAACTACGTGAGCTGGCGCTGGCTCCACTCCGTGAACTGGGCGGCCTGGTGGATCTCGGTTCCGCTGGTGATCGTCGAGACCTACAGCCTGATCGACAGTCTGCTGTTCGGCATGACGATGTGGCGGTTGAAGGAACGCGGTGAACCCGACCCGGCGCCCGTCGGGCTGACGGTCGATGTCTTCATCACCACCTACAACGAGCCGGTCGAGATGGTGATGGCGACGGCCCGGGCCGCCCAACTGATCACCTATCCGCACCGGACGTGGATCCTCGACGACGGCGCGCGGGCCGAGATGCAGGCGGCGGCGGAACTGGAATCGGTGGGCTATCTGACCCGGTCCGACGCCTGGGTGGACCGGCCCCGGCACGCCAAGGCCGGCAATCTGAACAACGCGCTCCTGGTCACCGACGGCGAGTTCATTCTCATCCTGGATTCCGACCAGATCCCCGAACCCCACATCCTGGATCGCACTCTCGGCTATTTCTCCGACCCTCGGGTCGCCTTGGTGCAGACGCCCCAGTTCTTCGTCAACGTGTCCGAGTCCGATCCTCTGGGCAGCCAGGCGCCGCTGTTCTACGGCCCCATCCAGCAGGGCAAGGACGGCTGGAACAGCGCCTTCTTCTGCGGGTCGAACGCCGTCATCCGGCGGGAAGCGTTGATGCAACTCGGCATTCAGGGTTACGTGGCCGCCGTCGAGAAGTCGGTGCGTTCCACCCTGCGGACGGCCGACACGATGATGGCCAAGGCCCAGCGACAGGTGCCGTCCGACGACACCCAGCTCAAGGCGGCCCTCCAGGAAGTCCGCGACGCGGTCGGCACGGCCCGCCGGTCACTGTCCGACGGCACCCCCCTGTCCGAGATCACGTACGCGTTCCAGCAGCGCGTCAATCAGGTCGCCCGTGGGGTCGTGTCGGAGGATGTCGCGCGCCTGCGCGCCGACCTGGCCGAGATCAACGAGTTCAACGCTTCCGTGGACGCCGACCCGGAGCTGGTGTTCTTCGAGGACGACCTCATCGACCGGCTCGCCGAACGTGACTGGTCACCGTTGGGCGCCATCGAATCGGTCAAAGCGCTCCTGCTCGCGGTCGACGTCGATCGCGATGACGAGGCGCAGCCGATCATGCCGATGGCCACCATCTCCGTCACCGAGGACATGGCGACGGCGATGCGACTGCACTCGCACGGATGGCGCACGGTGTACCACCACGAGATCATGGCCAACGGGCTCGCCCCCGAGGATGCCGCGACCATGCTGACCCAGCGCCTGCGCTGGGCGCAGGGCACCCTGCAGGTGCTCTTCCGGGAGAATCCTCTGACGCAGAAGGGTCTGTCGTTCGGTCAGCGACTGATGTACTTCGCGACGATGTGGTCCTATCTCTCCGGGTTCGCGGCCATCGTCTACATCGCGGCGCCCATCATCTATCTGTGCTTCGGCGTCCTTCCCGTGCACGCGTTCAGTTTCGACTTCTTCATCCGCCTGATTCCATTCCTGGTGTTCAACCAGTTGGTGTTCGCCGTCGTCGCCCGCGGCATCAAGACCTGGCGCGGCCAGCAGTACAGCCTGGCCCTGTTCCCGATCTGGATCCGGGCCTTCACCACGGCCTTCAACAGCGTCGTGTTCGGTCGGAGCCTCGGATTCGCCGTGACCCCGAAGACCAAGCAGGTCAGCCGGCGAGCGTGGCGGCTGGTGCGCCCCCAGCTGATCGCCATGGGCGCGCTGGTCGTGGCCGCCTGTATCGGATTGATCAGGATGGCGATCGGGGACGGCGCCGCGAGCGGCACCCTGGTCAATGTCGCCTGGGTGCTGTTCGACCTGCTCATCCTGAGCGTGATCGTCCAGGCCGTCCGCTACCCGGGATACGAGGCCTGACCGCCTCGACCGCGGGTGACGACCGCTGCGTCCTGCCCGCCCGGCTCACCGTCGGCGGACTGGGCGCAGGGTAGCGAGGCGACACCGGCAGGTGGCGGCCGAGATCAAGGTGAACGCCTTCAGGCCGGCTGCCTGGACGTTGACACTGCCTGTGCCGCAGCGGGTCCGGTCGACCCGCGGACGACCAGTTGGGTCGGCAGGCGGACCGCCCGCGGGGTCTGTCGGTCGCCCGCCAGGCGTCGCTCCAGCAGTTCCAGACTCAGCGCCCCCGCGCGGGCCATCGGCACGGCAACGGTCGTCAGGGTCGGGTGGGTGATGGCCGCGAGCGGGATGTCGTCGATACCCACCACGCTGAGATCCTCGGGTATCCGTACGCCCAGTGCTCGAGTTCCGGCGACCACCCCGAGCGCCATGAGGTCGTTGTGGGTGATCACCGCGGACGCCCCGGTGGCCATCACACTGGCGGCGGCCGCCGTGCCTCCGGCCACGGTCTCGGCCTGCCAGCCCAGAACCTGGAGGTCCAGACCGGCTTCGGCGGCCAGCCCACGCACCACGGCGACCCGGTGTTCGTTGGACCAGGACAGCTGCGACCCCTGGACGTAGGCGATCCGGCGGTGTCCAAGAGCGGCCAGGTAGTCAATGGTCTGGCGCAGTCCGTCGCCGGCGTCGGCCACCACACAGTCGGTGCCGATGGCCTCGCGGTTCACCAACACCACCGGGATCCGTGAGCACAGGGCCAGGATGTGCTCGGCATCCAGGCGCGGGGAGCACACCACCATCCCATCGACCCGTTCGCGCAGGTGCGTGATGACCTCCCGCTCGCGTTCCGGATTCAGGTCGGTGTCGGCCAGGACGACCGTCTGCCGCCGATACCACCCCTGGCCCTGCGCGGCCTTGACGAAGGCGGCGAACACCGGGTTCGCGATATCCGGAACGATGACGGCAATCGTGGTGGCCCCGTCCTCCGCGAGGGGCTCCACCAAGCGGGCAACGGGGGGCTGGTAGCCCAGTTCCTGGGCCACGGCAAGAACCTTGCGGAGGGTCTCGGCGCCCACCCGTTCCGGATCGCTGTAGGCACGCGAGGCCGTGGACAGTGCGACACCCGCGCGCTTGGCAACGTCGGTCAAGGTCGCGGCCACGAGGGCCTCCAAGTCTGGATCGGGTGTTTCCTTCGATTGATTCACGCTCGAGTCTGCTGTTGTTGCACAACCTTGTCAATTATTGCGCGGATCCGGAGCGGCGCCCGCGCGAGGCGGGTCAAGCCCCTCACAGACGGCGGGGTTGGAGGTGGACGGCGGGTGATCCGGCGGCCTGGAAACTCCCGGGCAAGCATTGACAAGATTGCGCAAGGTTGTCATAGTTGTGATCGGCGTCGCAATGAGGTGACGTCCATGGGACCAAGTGCAGGAGCGGTCATGAGAATCGTCGTCAGCGACGCGAACCTTGCCTCCTGGCGGAGCGATCTGGAATCGGCCCTGCCCGACGGCACCGTCGTGGCCTGGCCCGATCCGACCGATGACGTCGCGATCGGACAGGCGCTGATCTCCGCGGACGTGCTCGTCGGGCCCCGGTTCACCGCCGAGATGGGTGAGGCCGCAACCAACCTGCGGCTGGTCCAGGTCGCGGGCGCCGGTACGGACAAGATCGACGTGAACGCGCTGCCGCACGGAGCGAAGGTGGCCAACACGTTCCACCACGAGGACTCCATCACGGAGTACGTCGTCGCGGCAACGGTGATGCTGCGACGCGGAATCCGGCAGCAGGATGCCGCACTCCGTCGCGGTGAGTGGGTTACACCCGCGCATGACGCGGCCCAGCCCTGGGTCAGCGGTCTGGCCGGTGCCACCGTCGGGTTCGTCGGCTTCGGCCACATCGGTGCCCGCACCTGGGAGTTGTTCAAGGCCTTCCGGGCCCATGGGATGACCGTCACCCGCCGGGGCGAGATCGATGCCACGGCACAGGGACTCGAATGGGCGGGCACGGTCGATGACATCGACAAGCTCCTCGAGATGTCCGACGTCGTCGTGGTTTCGGCGCCCCTGACGCCGGAGACCACGGGAATGATCGGGGGGTCCGAGCTCTCCCGGATGGGCCCGTCGGCCGTGCTGGTCAACGTCGGACGCGGACCGTTGGTCGATCAGGACGCGCTGTACGCCGCCCTGCGGGACGGCGCGATCGGCGGCGCGGCCATCGACGTCTGGTATGACTACCCGCCCGCCGGACACACCGGATCACCGTCCACCCAACCCTTTCACGAGTTGAGCAATGTACTGATGACCCCTCACTCCTCGGGACTGACCCGGCAGACCTTCGACGGTCGCGTCGTCGACGTCGCCGAGAACATCAACCGGCTCGCCGCCGGCCGACCGCTCCGTAACGTCGTGGCGGTGGCGTCATGACGGGCAACGTCGACAAGATCGTCTCCGCGCAGGTCATCGTCTGCAGCCCGGGCCGCAACTTCGTCACGCTGAAGATCACCACCGACGACGGACTGGTCGGCTGGGGGGACGCCACGCTCAACGGCCGCGAGTTGTCGGTGGCCAGCTACCTGCGGGACCACGTGGCTCCCCTGTTGATCGGCCGGGACCCGGCCCGGATCGAGGACACCTGGCAGTACCTGTACCGCGGGGTGTACTGGCGGCGCGGTCCGGTCACCATGGCCGCGATCGGCGCGGTCGACGTCGCGCTCTGGGACATCAAGGGCAAGGTGACCGGGCAGCCGGTGTACCAGCTGCTGGGCGGCGCCGTCCGGGACCGGATCCTCAGCTACACCCACGCCACCGGTTGGGACATCCCGGCCCTGCTCGACTCACTCGACGAGAAAAAGGCTCTCGGTTTCCAGGCCCTGCGGGCGCAGACCGGGGTTCCCGGGCTGGACACCGTCTACGGCGTCACCAAGGGCGGAAAGCCCTACGAGCCGGCCGGCCGGGGCGCGGCACCGATCGAAGAGGTCTGGGACACCGATGCCTACCTGCGGTACGCCCCCAAAGCGTTGGCCGCGGCGCGCGAGCACGTCGGACCGGAACTGAAGCTTCTCCACGACGCGCACCACCGGCTCACCCCCAACCAGGCGGCACGGCTGGGCAAATCGCTGGAAGCGGTCGATCTGTTCTGGCTGGAGGACGTCACTCCGGCCGAGAACCAGGAGGTGCTCCGGCACATTCGGGCGCACACCACCGTTCCGCTCGCGATCGGCGAAGTGTTCAACACGGTCTGGGAATTCCAGACGCTGATCACCGAGCAGCTCATCGACTTCGTCCGCGCCGCTGTGTCGCATGCGGGTGGGATCAGCCCGCTCCGCCGGATCGCCGCTCTGGCCGACCCCTGGCAGATCAAGCTCGCGCCTCACGGCCCGTCGGACATCTCCCCCATCGCCCTCGGGGCGTCCACCCACATCGGCCTGTCCACGCCCAATTTCGCCATCCAGGAATACATGGGCTACCCCGATCTGACCAACGAGGTCTTCCCACACTCGTGGAGCTATGCCGATGGCCACCTGCACCCGGGGGACCAGCCCGGTATCGGGGTCGAACTGGACGAGGCGCTGGCCGCGAAATTCCCCTATGAACCCGCCTACCTACCGGTCGCCCGACGCGTCGACGGCTCGATGACGGACTGGTGACCACGATGACTCCGCCTTTGCTGACGGCGGCGACCACGCCGGCCACCGCCCTGATCCACCCCCGTAGTTCCCTCACGACGGGGATCGTCCACCTCGGGCTGGGCAACTTCCACCGCGCGCACCAGGCCGTCTACACGGCCCAGGCGCTGCGGGTCGAGGACGGGCCGTGGGGCATCCTGGGGGTGGCCAATCGATCCGGAGCCATTGTCACCGCCATGCGGCAACAGGATCTCCGGTACGCCGTGCTGGAGATCTCGCCGGAGGGCTCCGAGGCCGTCGTCCCCGCCGTCCACACCGGGGCCGTCGTCGCCGCCGACGACCCGAACGTCGTGGTCGACGCCATCGGCAGCTCCGGGACGGCGATCGTCACGCTGACCGTCACCGAACACGGCTACACCTACTCCCCCCGCACCCACCGGCTCGACGTCGACTCCCCCGCGGTCCGGTCCGATCTGAACCCGGCCAACCCGCCGGTCACCAGCATCGGACAGATCGTCCGCGGCCTGCAGCGCCGTGTCCGCACCCACGGCCGCGCCGTCACCATCCTCAGTTGCGACAACCTGTCCCGCAACGGATCTCACACCGGAAGGCTGGTCCGGGAATTCGTCGAGGCGATGCCGGCCGCGGAGCAACGCGACCTGCTCTCCTACCTGGACCAGGCGGTGACCTTTCCCGACAGCATGGTCGACCGGATCGTGCCGACCACCACCGACGCCGAGCGGCAGGCGGTGGCCCGGATACTCGGCGTCCGCGACCAGATCCCGGTGCCCGCCGAACCGTTCTCCATGTGGGTCATGCAGGACGAATTCGCCGCCGGACGCCCCGCGTGGGAACACGGTGGAGCGGTCTTCACCGACGACGTCCATCCCTACGAGATGCTCAAACTCCGGCTGCTGAACGGAACGCATTCGCTGATCGCCTATCTCGGTGCTCTGGACGGCCGGCCCACGATTCCGGATTCCGCCGCCCGGACCTTCATCGCCGACGCCGCCCGCCGCGTCCTGCTCGAGGACTACCTGCCGTCGATCACGGTCCCGGACGACATCGACCTGGACACCTACGTCGATCAGCTGTTCACCCGTTGGTCGAACTCCGCGCTCGGGCACGGCACCCATCAGGTCGGATCCGACGGCTCGGTCAAGCTCGCCCAGCGGATCCCCGAGCCGGCGCTGCTGCACCTGGACAACGGCCGGATGCCGCATCATCTCGCCCTCACCCTGGCCGCCTACCTGACCTGTGTCGCCCCGCCCGCCGGTTACGAGCCCGGACCGCACGCGGCCGCGATGAGCGACCCGGCCCGAGCCGGCCTGGTCGCACTGCAGAGCGAAACCTCCAGCAGTACCGCGTTCGTGAAGGCGGTACTGGACGGCGGCCTGCTCGGTCAGGACCTGGCCCAACACCCCGAGTTCATCACCAGAACGGCCGAATTCCGCGACATCCTCGCCCGGCACGGTAGCGCCGCAGCCGCCGCCGAGGCCGCCGCGGCTTCCGACCACGAGATCCACCCCTTGGCCAGCACCCGCGCTTGACCCTTCGGACGCGCATCCATCATCGCCTTGAGACAACGGAGTTTCACGTGACATCGACTACCGCCCAGTTCATTCCGCCCGGCCGCAGCCTGCCCACCCGTACCAGGGCGGCCATGCTCTACGGGGCCAGGGATCTGCGCACGACCGAGATGGACATTCCTGCTCTGGGCGACGACGACGTCCTGGTGCAGGTCGCCGCGGTCGGGGTCTGCGGCTCGGACATGCACTACTACGACGCCGGCCGGAACGGCCAGAACATCCTGCGCCGGCCCACCGTGCTCGGCCACGAGGCCGCCGGAGTGGTCGTCGCCAAGGGACCGGCCGCCGCCGTGCCGGTCGGCACCAGGGTCGCCATCGAACCTGCCGTCGGATGCGGTAACTGCCCGACCTGCCGCCTGGGTGCGTACAACATCTGCCCAACCGGAACGTGTTTCGGCTCCCCTCCCACCCACGGCACGATGACCGAATACCTGGTGGCTCCCAGCCGGGCCGCACATCCGTTGCCCGACACCATCGACACCATCACCGGGTCGATGATCGAACCCCTCGCCGTCGCCGTCTGGGCCGTCCAACGGGCTCAGGTCGCGGTCGGCCATCGCCTGCTGATCACCGGGGCCGGACCGATCGGGCTGCTCGTCACCCAGGTCGCCCGCGCGGCCGGCGCCGTCGAGATCACCGTCACCGACATCAACGACGACCGGCTCGCCGTCGCCGCCCAGCTCGGGGCGACCAGGACCATCAACACGGCCCGCACCCCCCTGGACGAACGCCCGGTCCACGACCGGGTGATCGAATGCACCGGCAACGCCGCCGTCCTCTGGTCCGCCATCCGCACCGTCACCCCGCACGGCCGGGTCACGGTGGTCGGCCAGGCCCAGCCCAGCGTCGACGGACTGCCCCTGGCCGTCCTGCAGCGATTCGAGATCGATCTGGTCACGGCGTTCCGCTACGCCCACGCCTTTCCGACCGCGATCGCATTGGTCGAATCCGGGGCGGTCGACATCGAGCGCATCATCACCGGACGTTTCACCCTGGATCAGGCAGCCGAAGCCGTACAGGCCCCGGTCACCGATCCGCGACACCTGAAGGTCGTCGTCATTCCGTAGTCCTGGTT
Organism: Nakamurella panacisegetis; assembly: GCF_900104535.1. NCBI lineage: Bacteria > Bacillati > Actinomycetota > Actinomycetes > Nakamurellales > Nakamurellaceae > Nakamurella > Nakamurella panacisegetis. Next base: position 713,024 of record NZ_LT629710.1, read on the forward strand.
ATTCGGTATTCCCCCCATTTGTGCGTTGTTTGGCATTCCCGCCGTACTCGTAGTCCTGATCTTCCCCACCGTGGCCGGCTGTCCCGCCGTCCCGCCCCTTGCTCGCATCCCGGCGAGCCCAGCCCCTGAGGATCCCCGTCATGACCGAAACAGCACCGCGGGTCGGCAAACCCGGTGAAGTCGCGCACGTCGACCCGAAGAACGTCAGGCGCGCCGCCTGGGCCGGCATGGTCGGCACCGCCCTGGAACAGTACGACTTCATCATCTACGGCACGGCGTCGGCGCTGATCTTCAGCAAGCTGTTCTTCCCGAACATCTCTCCCGTGGCCGGCCTGATCGCATCCTTCTCCGCGTACGCCATCGGATTCCTGGCCCGCCCGCTGGGCGGCCTGTTCTTCGCCCACTTCGGTGAGAGATACGGGCGGAAGTGGGTTCTGGTCAGCACCCTGTTCCTGATGGGAGCGGCCACGTTCCTCATCGGCTGCCTTCCCACCTTCAAGTCGGTCGGTGTGCTGGCCCCCATCCTGCTGGTCGTCCTGCGCTTCCTGCAGGGCTTCGGCGCCGGCGCCGAGCAGGCCGGCGGCGCCACCCTGCTCACCGAGACGGCCCCGCTGGGCCGCCGCGGACGCCTTTCGTCGTTCGTCATGGTCGGTGCGGCTCTTGGCACCGTTCTCGGCGCTACGGCCTGGGTCCTGGCCCAGAAGCTCCCCGACGACATCCTGATGTCCTGGGGCTGGCGGATGATCTTCTGGGCCAGCATCTTCGTCACCGCCGGGGCCTGGATCATCCGGGTGAGAATGGCCGAGAGCCCGATCTTCGAGGAACTGAAGAAGGCCATCGACGTCGAGCACGCCGCACCATTGAAGGATGTCGCCAAGCACGGCAAGAAGAATGTCCTCAAGGTCATCTTCATGAACTGGGGCATCAGTACGCAGTCCTACACCTACCAGGTGTTCATGGCTTCCTACCTGGTCACCTTCGTCCACGTGAACAAGAGCTTCGTTCCCAACGTGTTGTTGTACGGGGCGCAGTTCGGGGCGGTCGCCGCCTACGTCATGGGCGTGTTGGCGGACAAGATCGGTCGCCGCCGGATGTTTCTCATCCTGGCCGGCGCGGCCATTCTGATTCCCTTCCCGGCCTTCATCGCCTTGAACACCGGATCGCACTTCTGGATCATCGTGGTGATGGCGCTGGGCTTCATCACCGCCGCCCAGGGCATCACCGCGGTCACCATGAGCTTCTTCCCGGAGATGTTCGGAGCGCGGTACCGCTACGCCGGTGTCACGCTGGGCCGCGAGTTCTCCTCGATCATCGGTGGTGGCGTGGCTCCACTGGTCGCGACCGGCCTGATGGCGTGGTTCTTCAACTCCTGGATCCCGGTCGCCGCGTACATGGTGCTGACCATGGTCGTGAGCTTCCTGATCGCCCGGACCGTGCCGGAAACGGCCGACCGCGACCTGCAGGTCCTCACCGACGCGCAACCCGGCGAATCCCGACTGGGTGTGGCCGGCAGCGACCAGACCAGCAGCCACACCGTCGGTGCCCTGCGCCCGAGCCCGGAGCCGGCCAGCGTGCCGACCATCTAGGTCGCGCATCCTCCCGGATGAGACCCGTTCCCCGGCTGGGAGAAACCCGGCCGGGGAACGCCCATCGCCATCGACTGACCCGCACCCGTCGCGAGAAACGGCCGTGATCACCATGTTCAGCACGCTCCTCTCCCCTGGACGGACTCCGGGGTCGGTGGTGACCCTCGGGGAGACGATGGCTCTGTTGACCACGCCCACCGGCGGCCGGCTCCGCAGCGGAGCCGGTGTGCCGGTGGGGATCGGGGGCGCCGAATCGAATGTCGCGATCGGGTTGGCCCGGCTCGGTGTCCGGTCCACGTGGATCAGCCGGGTCGGCGACGACGCGTTCGGCGCCCTGGTCACCCGGGAGATCCGGGGCGAGGGTGTCCACGTGGCCGCACATCTGGACGCCGAGGCGCCGACCGGGATGATGGTGAAGGAACTGCGCGACGGCCGACCGTGGCGAGTTCGCTACTACCGCAGCAACAGCGCGGCGTCGCGCCTGGGTCCCGACGACATCGATCCCCGCGCGATCTCCGATGCGGACGTCCTCCACCTCACCGGCATCACCCCGGCCCTGGGATCAGAACCCCTGCGGGCGGTGGAATACGCGATCGAGATCGCCCGCCGATCAGGCACCCTCGTGAGCCTCGACATCAACTTCCGGGCCACCCTCTGGTCGGCCGAGCAAGCTGCCCCCGTACTCGCTCGGATCGCCGGCGCCGCCGACATCGTCTTCGCCGGACCGGAGGAAGCCGCCCTCCTCCTCGGCTGGCCGCCGCCAACCGGGGGATCAACGGTCGAGCACGGCGAGGAGCTGGCGCGTGGGCTGATCGGACTCGGCCCGGAAACGGCGGTGGTCAAACTCGGAGCCCTCGGCGCAGTCGGTGTGACGGCCGAGGGCGCGCACTATGCGCCGGCGCGGAGCATCGCCGTCGTCGATGCCGTCGGGGCCGGTGACGCCTTCGTGGCCGGCTACCTCAGCGAACTGGTCGCCGGCGCATCGCTCCTCGACTGCCTGCGCATGGGCAACGTCCTCGGCGGCGCGGTCTGCCAACAACCCGGCGACTGGGAGGGCCTGCCCACCCGGGCCGAGCTGACCCACCCACTGCCGGCCGGCGACGTCGTCCGGTGAGCGCCAACATCTCGGACCGACCGGCACCCAGTCGCTGTCGACATCCCCAACCCCTGGAAGAGATCTGATGAGCGAGTCGCTGCTGCACCGATGCCCCGTCGTTCCGGTCGTGGTCATCCACGACGCGGCCCACGCGCTGCCTCTCGGCGAGGCGCTCCTAGCCGGCGGCATCACCGTTGCCGAGATCACCCTGCGCACCGCCGCCGGCATCGGCGCCATCGAGGCCCTGGCCACGGCCCTTCCCGAACTGCACGTCGGCGCGGGCTCCGTCCTGGTCGCCGAACACGTCGACCAGGTCGTCGACGCGGGCGCCCGGTTCGTGGTCAGCCCGGGTCTGTCGGTGGCCGTCCTGGCCCGGGCCCAGGCGCGAGGAGTCGCGGCCCTGCCCGGCGTCGCCACCTCCTCCGAACTGATGACCGCGGTGGGCCTCGGGGTGACCGAAGTGAAATTCTTCCCGGCCGGCCTGCTCGGCGGCCCCGCCGCGATCCGCGCCCTCGCCGCGCCGTTCACGTCCATGACGTTCATGCCCTCCGGCGGCGTCAGCGCCGACAACATGGCCGACTACCTCGCCATCCCCGCCGTTCCTGCGGTCAGCGGCAGCTGGATGGTCGACCCCGGCCTTCTGGCCGAGGGCCGGTGGGACGAGGTCACCGCCCGGTCGGCGGCGGCGATCCGGGCGGCGCGCGGAAGTGGTGCGTTTCAGCGGGTTGTGTGAGCGGCGATGAGCAGGGTGGAGGCCGTCGAAAAGGATCGGGCCGCCGGGCCTGTGAGACCAGAGAGGGCCAGTGCGCCGATGCTGCGCACTGCCCTGAACTGGGGGAATGTGGTGGAGCTGCGGAGAATCGACCCGGACCTCTTCGATGTGAACGACAATCACGCCGATTCCGGCCCGCACAACCTCGGACAACTGGCCGCTGACCAGCGACAATCATCATCCAGGTTCATGCCGCTTCACCGGCGATCGGCACCAAGTGTGCCCGATATGTGCCCACGCCGTTGAACACCGCGAACTGGCCGCCAGAGTCCACTTGTGGCTCCGCAACACCTTGTTGCTCCCCATGACGAACCATTGCTCACACGCTCGCGATGCTCTCAACTCGCTGCCGATCTTGAACATCGGCCGCGGCTCGAGGGGACTGTCTCCGAAACGGTGTTTCCGGCCCGACACGCTGAGCCAGCCTGGCCGGCGGGGAAGGTGCCGTGATGACTACGACACTTGATGCTGTGAACGCGAGGAAGAAGCCGGATCCGGCTGCGGAGGCTGCTGCGGCCGCGGAGCTGGTCCGGATGGGCCCGGGAGAAGGGTTGGTCGTTGACCGGCCCGGACGGCTGCTCAAACAGCTCACCAAAACGGTCCTGGAGACTGCGCTGAACGAGGAGATGACCGAACATCTCGGCTACGAGAAACACGACCCCTGCCGGTCGGGAGTCCGGGAACATCCGCAATGGCACCCGCGCCAAAACGGTGCTCACCCAGTCCACCGGGCATGTCGACATCGAGGTGCCCAGGGACCGGGCCGGCACCTTCGAGCCGCAGATCGTGAAGAAGCGGCAACGCCGGTTGACCGGGGTCGATGAGATCGTGCTGTCGTTGTACGCGAAGGGATTGACCACCGGCGACATCTCGCCCACTTCGCCGAGATCCACGGCACTTCGGTGTCGAAGGAAACCATCTCCAGGATCACTGACAAGGTCATCGAGGAGATGCAGACCTGGCAGACCCGGCCGCTCGAGCAGGGGCGGTTTCTAGCGAACGTTGCGAATCATTGAGTTGCCAGTCGGCGGTCCCATCGTCGCATGAGCTGTGCTGGTGTGCGATCCGCCAGGCACAGGCGTGGTCGCGAGTTCATTTCCGCTGTTACCTGAGCGAGGTGGGCGGCGGTGATGAGCGAGAGGTCGGTGCCCTTCGGAAAGTACTGTCTCAAGAGGCCATTGGTGTTTCGTTGCTGCCTCGCTGCCAGGGTGAGTGTGGATCCGCGAAGTAGATTTTGATCTTGGTGGCCCGTTCGATCCGGTCGTGGTGAAACATCTCGTTGCCCTGGTCCCAGGTCAGTGTGCGACGCAGCGCTGGTGGCATGCCGGCGAACACAGCGATCAGTGCGTCACCGACGGATTGGGCCGAATGTCCGTCGGGCAGTGGGACCAGGACGGTGTGTCTGGTCTTGCGTTCGACCAGTGTTGCGATCGCAGACCGTTGTCCCGCACCGATGATGAGGTCACCTTCCCAGTGACCGACCTGACCGCGACGCTCGACCACGGCCGGCCGGTTTGAGATCGACTTCATCTTGGTCAACTGCTTCATCGCGCCTTCACGGGTTCGGCCCCTACCTCTGCGGTGGCGGTAGATACGGGCCGTACGCAGGTTGCTAGGGGTCTGTGATTGAAGTTGTTTTGCGGATGGCTTTGGTGAGGATCTGGTCGGCTGTTTTGGTCCAGACGAACGGGTGGGCGCGGTCGTTCCAGCCGTTGATGAAGCCGCGGATCTTGCCGGTGAGTTGGCTGACGGAGGTGAAGGTGCCGCGGTGGATGGCTTGTCGTTCGATGATGCCGAACCACACTTCGACCAGGTTCATCCAGGATGCGGAGGTGGGGGTGAAGTGGACGTGGATGCGGGGGTTGTCAGCCAGCCAGTCGCGGATTTCGATGCGTTTGTGGGTGGCGTAGTTGTCCATGACCAGGTGCAGGTCGGTGTCGGGGTAGGCCTTGGCGACTTGTTTGAGGAACCGCAGGAACTCCTGGTGGCGGTGTCGGGGTTGGCATATTCCGGTGACGGTGCCGGTGGCGATGTCCAGCGCTGCGAACAGGGTGGTGGTGCCGTGGCGGACGTAGTCGTGGGTGCGTTTGGCCGGCACGAAAGGTCGCATCGGCAGCATCGGCGCGGTCCGGTCCAGCGCCTGGATCTGCGATTTTTCGTCGACGCAGAGCACCACCGCGTTTTCTGGTGGGGCCAGGTAGAGCCCGACGACGTCGGTGACCTTGGCGATCAGTTCCGGGTCGGTGGAGAATTTGAACGTCTCGGACCGCCACGGCTGAACACCGGCCTCGCGCCAGGCCTTGGCGACGGTGCTGTTGCTGGTCTTCAGATGCTGGGCCAGCAGTCGGGAGGACCAGTGGGTCACCCCGAGCCGCTGCGGCGGCGGCCTCAACGTGGTGGCGATGATCTTCAGCCGGTCCACCTGGCGGGGCCGGCCGGAACGTTGCTCGTCGAACAGACCGTCGATCCCGTCCTTGGCATACCGCGCCCGCCACCCGGTCACCGTCGGACGGGAAACCCCGACCCGCTCGGCGATCTCGGTGTTGGACACGCCGTCAGCGGCCAACAGCACGATCCTGGCCCGCTGCGCCAGACCGGCCCGCACCGACGAGGACCGCACCCAGCTCTCCAACTGCTTCCGCTCGCCATCCCGCAACACCAGTGCCGGTATCCGCATGACCAATTGTCCCAAAAACAACCGCCAAACTACTTACGCCACACCGCACTAGCTCACAGGTGTCGAGCAGTTCGGCAACCCCGGGCAAGTTGAAGGTAATCGACGTGACATCCGACACAGGCGCGCTCACGCGAGCAAGGTTAGACGGTGATCGCGTCGATGGCGAGCTCTTGACTGCCGTGTCGTTAAGTCTCCGACGCGCTACGTTCAACCGCTGGCCGTTACGATCGCCGTCTGACCGTTCGGGCGCGGAGTTCACGATCGAAGGGCGATGGCACACTGCCAACCGAGCCGTGTACTTCTCGGGTAGTGGACCATGAATCTTGCGAAGGGGAGGCGACGATGACTGAGGGGTTCGACCGGGGACGGCATGCGGCGCCTGCCAACTGGGCAGATGCCTTCCCCTGGCTCCCAAGCGTGGTCTCCGATGAGCAGCCGGACGGCTGGCCGAACGTTGCGTTGGACAGTACGCCCGAACTGCGGGAGGAACGCATCAGCGCAATCGCGACATCTCTGATCTCACGGCTGTCGAATCGCGCACTGGGTGAGGTGCTGCCTACGTTGCCACCGTCGACGACCATTGCCAGCCTATCTCTTTCTACTCGCGGACAAAACATGGTCCATCGCGCCGGATACCGGACTACTGGCGACCTGGATGAACTGAGCCCCCTGGACATGCTTCAGTGGCGTGGGATGGGGGCCGGCACGCTCGATGACATCATCCAGTCGCTTGTCGACCGTTCGGCACAACACGCTGCCCGTGGTTATGCAAGGGACATAACGGACGGGGCGCGCCGTCTGACACCAAAAGGATCCCACTGCGGGCTCGGTCAGGATGCGCCCCAGCAGACGCCGTATGCCGCTGACTTGCGAACCCTGGCGGACTGGGCTGCGTTCATTGGCGCAACGGAAGAGCCGGTCTTGGCTGGTCCGCTGCCTCCCTGGGCACCCGCCGGAGCCAAGGAGGCTCTCGATCGGCTTTTGAAGCTAGTACCGAGGGACATCGAGGATCCGAGCGGGCGGCGGGCGGATGTCGCAACGAAGCTGACCGACGCACTCGAAGGTCTCGATGACCGGCAGCTGGACATTTTGGCGCGACGCATGTTCGCGGATTACCCGGCCACGCTCGATGAGCTGGGTCGTGAACTCGGGGTTACCCGTGAGCGCATACGTCAAATTGAGTCCAAGGAGCGCGCCCACCTCTCTAGCCTCATCGCCCCGGGCGGTGCGCTTGCCGACATTGGGGCATCCGTCCGGCATGCGATTGGACAAGTCATGCCGCTCGACGACCTTCTTGAACTCTTCCCCTCACTCGGGCAGTGGGTTGCAGGCGTCGAGCAACCTGCCTGGCGGGTGCTTGACCGGATCGACGACGGCTACGAGATCGAGAATGGCTGGTGCCTCACGCCGTCGCGGACTGCGGTTCGCGCCGACACCCAGGTCGAGTTGCAGGAGCTTGCCGACCAGTACGGCGTCGTCCGATTGGAAGCAATCACGCTGGTCAAGACGATTCACGGGGAACGCCAAGCCGAAGTCACGGCGGCTTGGCTCGACAGCTGCGGAGGCTACGTCGTCGACGGTGGCCACGTTTTCAGCCGCACATCCTCGGTTGGCGACTACGCCGCAGCGATCTTGTCGGTCACGGGCACGCCGCTCGGGTCGCAGGAAATTGTTGATCGTTTCGCCTTCGAGCGTAGCGTTGGATCGTTGCGCAACGCGATGAGCGTGGATGACCGTTTCAAAAGAATCGACCGCGACCGCTGGGCACTCACCGAGTGGGGAATGGACGCCTACGCGGGCATTCGGTCAAAGATTCGCGAGGTAGTCACCCAGTCGGGTGGTACAGCTCAACTGGATGATCTCATCGAGTCAATCACCTCCCGTTACAGCGTGAGCGCGAGCAGCGTGGTGACGTACGCCAGTGCACCGCCGTTCGAGACTCGGGACGGCATTGTGCGGGTCGCGGATACGAAACGAGGAGAGCGGAAGACACCTGCTCGGACCCGGCGATTGTTTCGCCGCGATGACGCCTGGGCCTACCGCCTGCGGATCTCGACGGAACACTTACGCGGCAGTGGCTCGGTCGCCCCGATCGCCGTCGCTAGCCTACTCAACCTTGAGTACGGAGAAACCCGGCTGTTAGAGACACCCCTCGGACCCCAGACAATCGCTTGGACCGGCACTCAGCCACAGTTCGGAACCATCCGTCGTTTCCTCATGGAAGGCGATATGCAAGCCGATACTGAAGCGTTCCTCGTGATCCGAGATGACGGCACGTTCGCGTTTGAGCCCGCCCGCCATCTGATGGACAAGTCCTTAGAGGACGCCCTGACACTCGTAGGGGCCCGAGCCGGGCTTCAAGGAGACAAGGCGCGCGCCGCGCTGGCAGTGGCTGTCGGATTGCCGGCAACCACTCCCGTCACCAGTATCATCGCCGCGTATCGCGAACGAGGCGATGGCGAGATTGCGGACCTAATCACTGACATCCGCCAGGAACTTGAGGCGGGTCAGTCCTCCGAGCGCGTTGAACACAGCGCTGAGGTCGACGACATCTTGAGCCTGCTGTGACGCCGACACCGCGCAGCCTGCGGAGTCTGCTGTTTGCCGACCGTTACCGAAGCGACAAGGAAGACGTCGTTGCCAACTTTTATGTCCCCGCATTCTCGGTCGCAACTACCTACAGCCGGGCAGTCGGCTACTTCACTTCGACCAGCCTTGCGCTGTTTGCCCGAGGTATCGCCGAATTCGCCGAGCGAGGCGGTACAATGCGGCTGGTCGCTTCCCCGCAGCTGAACGAGGATGACATTGTCGATATGGAGCGCGGCTACGACGTACGCGAGATCGTTGAGCGAGCCACACTCCGTGAACTCGATCGGGACTCACCAGACGCCGTGCTCGACGGGCTGGGGTTGCTCGGTCGGCTAATTGCTGAGGCGCGGTTAGACGTCAAGCTAGCATTCGTTGAACAAGAGGGACGCGTCGGTATCTATCATGAGAAAATCGGTATCTTCCGGGACGGGTCCGGCGACCTAATTGCGTTTACCGGTAGTAGCAACGAGACATACGGTGGCCTGATGGCCAACTTTGAGTCGGTCGAGGTGTATCGCGGCTGGGTTCCCGGTGACGGGAAGCGCGCTTTACGGATGGAGACCGACTTTCAAGCCCTATGGGCGGACCAGACGCCGCATCTGACCGTCGAGCGCTTTCCGGATGTCGCTCGTGAACGTCTGATCAACCTGGGCAACAACCGACCGCAGCGACCACTGCCCGGCCGCGATGACGCCCTTACACCCCCCAAGACCGTCACAACAGGGCCGGCACGCCTAGCGTTGCCCGAGGGGTTGAAAGTTCGCGATTACCAGCGCCAAGCGGTCGAAGCGTGGTTCAGGCAGCAGGGTCGAGGCATCATTAAGATGGCCACCGGGACTGGCAAGACAAAGACTGCTATGATAGCGACGACTAAGCTGGCAGAAGTGTTGCATCAGCGCGAGCAGCCCTTGGTCTTGCTTATCCTGGCGCCGCTCACCCACCTTGTTGATCAGTGGATTACCGAGGTTGAAGGCTTTGGGGTGCGCCCCGTCGCGGTCTATGAGTCGAGCCAGAAATGGCTTGCAACTGTAGAGGAGCAGCTGGCCGCGGCTCGGATGGGGCAGCGTTCCGTCGTGGCATTGGTCGCGACCAATGCATCGTTCGCTGGTGAAAAATTTCAATCGGTTCTTTCTAGAATTTCCTTACCGATTCTCGTCATTGCGGACGAGGCACATAATTTAGGGTCATCCACCTATCGTTCATTACTACCATCAAACGCAACATACAGGTTGGCCCTGTCAGCTACACCCGAGCGATGGTTCGACGACGACGGTACTGACGCACTCGTCAATTACTTCGGCCCGATTGCGTTCGAACTCGGTATCGGGAAGGCCATTGAGATGGGCGCGCTCTGCAGATATGTGTACGTTCCACGCCTCATCGAACTTAACCACACTGAGACAACCCTCTATGCAGACCTATCGGCCCGAATTGCTCGGCTCGCTGTTGGTAATAGCCTGGACGACATCGATCCAAACTCACCACTCGGGTTTCTCCTCCGGCAACGAGCGGGCGTCCTCGGGCACGCAGCAGGGAAACTATCTATACTGACGGCTGACCTCAAAGCACGCCGGGACGAGTGGTTCCAGTTAATTTACTGCGCCGAAGGTCGACGACCGAGCGAGCCCGCTGACCCTCCTGGTCCCAAGCAAATCGATGAAGTAATGAACCTCGTTGGTAACGAGTTGCACTTGTCCGCCCATTCTTACGTGTCCGAGACGCCTCGCGCCGAACGGAGCGTCCTGTTGCGCCGATTTGCGTCTGGCGACAGCCTCCGTGCACTCGTTGCGATGCGTTGCCTCGACGAAGGAGTCGACATCCCTGATGCACGAGTCGGGTACCTGCTTGCGAGCAGCAGCAACCCACGCCAATTCATCCAGCGCCGCGGTCGTCTCCTGCGTCCAGCTGAAGGCAAGGAACGAGCGGAGATTATCGACTACCTGGCGGTTCCCCCAAGCGGGCTGCCAACGAACTTCAACGTCGAGCGGGCTTTGCTCGTACGCGAGCTCGAACGAGCTAACGAGTTCGGCAGGCTATCGGAAAACTATGCGACTACACTACAAGTACTGCGCCCACTGAAAGAGCGCTACCAACTTATGAATATGTGAACGTGAATAGCCGCAATCAAGATCACGGAAGGACAAGAAGTGAGCGGAAAGCAAACAGAGAAGCAGGTACTCGAAGATCTAAGCGACGAGCAACGGGCTCTGCTCAAGCGAGTGCTGGAGATTGAACGGGCCAAGCTTCACATTACGGCATATGACGCGACTGACGACCTGCTCGCCGCAGTGAAGGAGATTCTCCCGTGAAACTCCAGTCAATTACTCTAACAAACTTCCGGCAGTTCCAAGGCATCCAATCTATTAACTTGACATCAGACGCTATCAAACCGGTGACGCTACTGTTCGGGGCGAATGGCGCAGGCAAAACGACCTTACTCAACGCCTTTACTTGGGGACTGTATGGCAGCATGTCGGACGACGTCGAGCAGCAAGACCGCATGATTACCGACACAGTGTGGCGCGGTCTGCCGATGGGTCAGTCGGCCGACGTCGCTGTTGAGATTTGTTTCGCCCACGAAGGTCAAGACTATCGCCTGCACCGCGGTGCCACGCTGCGTAAAGTAGGCGACGAACAGGGCCGGTTGTCGCCCCAGCTGCAGCTATGGACGACCCAGGCAGACGGATCCTCAGAAGCAAGTCACGCTCCACAGGAAACTGTCCTAAGCATTTTACCAGTAGGGGTGAGCCGCTTCTTCTTCTTCAATGGCGAGCGAATCGAGAACCTTGTCAAGAAGGGTGCATACGCCGAAGTTCAGAAAGACATCAAAGTACTACTGGACCTTGAGCAGGTTGAACGCGCGATTTCGCATCTGCCGAAGGTGAATCGAAAGTTGACGGCCGAGCTTGCAAAGCACGGCGGTGCAACGTTAAGCGCGATTCAAGATGGCATCGATAAGCTAACTGATCGCCAGTCGAAGTCCAAGGACGAGCTTAAGGTCATCGAAGCAGATCTGGCAACCCTAGCCGAGGAGCGGGATGCAACCACAGAGCTGTTGCGGCAGCACGCTGAGGCGGCACCGATTCAGGCTGAACGTGATGCAGTCTCAACCGAACTCGGTGAAGCCAAGAACTCGCGGGATGCGGCAGTTGCTGAACAGGCCACATTAGTCGCAACTAAGGGGTTCCAGGCGTTTACTGAAGAACTGGGCGACAAGACGAGAGGCGTGGCAGACAATCTGTACGAAAAAGGGGCGTTGCCAGCTCCGTTGAAACGCGAGTTCGTTGATCAATTGCTCGACGACGGTGCTTGTATATGCGGTACGCAGTTGGTTGAGCATTCCGATCCGTGGGAACACGTCAAGGAATGGCGCCAACGAGCCGGACTTCAGGCCGTCGAGACCGCGTGGCAGCAACTCAGTGGACAGATTGCGCTACTCGCAGATGCACGTAGTGGGCTGCGAGATGCGCTGGCAATGCTTATGGGCCGAGTCCAAACCGAGCGCGACCGCGTGGCCCGACTCGAAGCCCGCAAGTCGGAGATCGATGGCAAACTTAGGGATAGCCGACTGGAGGGCGTGCAAGACTTGGAAACCAAACGCATGGACCTTGAAGGCAGAATCGCCGTCAAGAACCAGCGCAAGGGCTCACTTGAAACCGAGCTCGCCAACATCGCCAAAGAAATCGAACACAGGACGAAGGAACGGTCACGCGCTCAGGTTACTGACGAACTGGCCTCGAAGGCTCGGTCTCGGTCGGATCTCGTGCAATACGTCAAGAAGGCGCTTGAGGACATTTTATCGATTCGGGAGGAGGATATGCGCCTTCGGCTCGATGCTGAGCTAAAAGCGGTTTTCAAGAGCATCACGCACCAGGCACACGTCCCGACGCTTAGTGAAGGGTTCGAGCTTACGCTGCACAAGGATGTCAATGGTGTCCAATTGCAAGTTCCGAAGTCGACTGGTGAAAACCAGATTCTTAGCCTGAGCTTTGTAGCGGCTGTATCCAAGATTGCCCGCGAGGTTCGCAAGGGCCGTCGCGCGGAAGGGGCGTCGGCGGCAGACGCAGGTACGTTCCCGATTGTCATGGACGCTGCGTTCGGATCTCTTGACCAGGACTATCAGGAGGCCGTCTCACGAGCGCTTGCGAAGATGGCGCCTCAGCTCGTGGTGCTGGTAAGCAAGAGTCAAGGACTCGGCAAAGTTGTCAAAGAGCTGCTTCCATACGTCAGCCACCTAGGGGTTATTGAGACCCATACCACGGCCGAAGGAAACGTTTCTGATGACATCGAGCTGGAGGGTATGTCTTACCCGTACATCCGTTCTGCCGATACCGATCACTCCGAGCTGAAAGTAATCAAATGACTTTGCAAAGCGAGATTCGGGCACGGCGCCCTCAGCAGCATGAAGCGCTGATGCTAGAGCTGCAGAGCGAGGGCAGGTTTCAAACCTATCGCGACATCCTCCTGCTGGCGGCAGCGATTGGCCACCGACAAGAGCGCCGTGTTCAATTTGCTGAGTCATCCGGCGACCCGATTCGATATGAGGTGCTAACCACGCCCGGTTTCAGCGACACCTTGATCAACATGATCGCCACCAACGTCATCACTGACGATCCCGAAATTATGGATGGTGCCCGCACTGAGGAACGCATCAAGATCTTCGAGGAATATGCGAACGGTGGACTGGAGTACATACAGGAACAGGTGAACGTGCGACACCAACCGGCCGCGCTCGTCGTCATGGGCCTGGTCACGGAAGCCCTCACAGAGACCGGGGGAATCAAGCAAGTCTCAGTCGATGAGCTGCTGAGCGGCGTCACTTGGGCGTAGAAGCATCGCGGACAAGTCGATGCCCGCGCACGGTGACTCCGGCTGAGGCCAGCGTAAGACGCCAGCCGTTGCGGGTGCCGATGACCTCAGGTCGTTCATACAACCCGGCGCGGACCTCGGCGCGTGTAAGGCGTTCGTAGAGCTGACGCCTTGGGTCGACTTTGCCAAGAAACTCCTCTTTACGGTGAAGCAACGGAGGATTGTCGGATGTCCGGTAGTCGCGCCAATCAATACTAAGTCGCTTCAAATTCACTGTCATAGCACTCACGAGCGCGGGATGAGGGTCGCGATCGAACGACGGGTAGCTAAGAAAGCTGACCTGAGGTTGCTGCACTGAGAGCTTTATCAAATTTGCTTGGTCAATTGTCCCAGTCAAAATCTGCGCACAGGCTACATACACCTGAAGCACAAGTGGTAGCTCCTGGAGCGCCGACCGATGCACGTACAAGGCGGAAGGGGTTTGCTTGCCGACCTTCGAGCTCCGCGCTGATACCAAGATCATCGCAGGGTCGCCGCACGCAAGCAACAGTCGGTCCGCCTGAATGCATGCCGAGTTGTATGTCCCAAACATTGCCTTGATATCAGTCGCTAAGCTTGCGGACAATTGACTTAAGCGCGGACGTCGGCGGAAGCGCGACATCGCAATGTAAAGGAGCAGCTCACCTCGCCGCTGGGCACTCACGCGATCCCAGTAGGTGTCCTCAGTCACTTGGCGAATCAGCCTGATCGCCCGCGCGTTGCTCCCGAACACCTCACGAATGCCGGTTGCCTGCTGATCGACTAGCTCGCCAGCTCGTGGCTGTCGGGCGTGGTCACGCATGAAAGCCATGAGCGGTGCTAGCAGTTCGCGATGGGCGTCGTAACTTTCATGGGGATCAATTTGGACTCTCGGCCGATTTGTGTAGACGCGCGCTGCGAGGAACTGCTCGACGTCGGTGGGATCACGAAATACGTAAAAGATGCCTGGTGCAGCAGCGATGGGCTGGACACCCAGTGTCTGCTCGATCCAACCCCTGAGTTCGGCCTGCTCGTAGAACTTTTGGAAGGTTCCAGTCCGAGTGATCAGGCCGTCGGCTAGGGGGCGTCCGGACAGATCGCGCGCGTCCCAGGTCAGACGTGACGACACGACCAGTAGGCGGCGCGCGAGTGCCCAAGCGGCTCGCAGTGTCTCAGCACGCTCGTCTGGATGCTCAATGACGTTAACCACGTAGCCGAGGTTCACCACATCGGAAGCGATGCGCTCGGCATGCGGGCGATGCGCAGGATCCCACCCAAGAACGCCGTACCCAATGGCCGTCAGGTTCCTGACATCATCACCCCGCCCGCAGCCGTAGTCGAACACGGTCATGCTCGGGTCGAGAACACCATCCGCTACGGCCGTAGCGATGGGCCGCGACAAGGCTGACCGCGTCATCGCGGTCCGATGTCGTGCGACTGTGGACATCAGCCAGCGGCTGAGTCAGCCAGCGCCAGGCTCGCGAGACCGGCGACATTCGCGACTCGTGGATCTCCGACGAGGTAGCCAACTCCACGATGGAGATGCAGCCGGAACTGTTGCGCCAGGGTCTCATCGTCGAGCGCTAGACCGTCCCTGTCACAGCGGTACCGCAACAATGCCCACAGTTCGTCGCCATGGTCGCCGGCGAAGACCCGCCACGTCATCTCGACGTTGCTATCAAACACGAGCTTTACCGCCGGTGGTACTGCAGGCTCGGCTAGCGAACGACAGAAAGCCCAGCGACATAGGACATTCCACTGCGTGAGGCCGGTTCGACGCTTCAAGGTGATGAGCTGATCACGTGCGGTCTGCGTTAGCCGGATGTGCTCGAGTGTCATAGCTCTACTCCCAAAAATAGCCGGGCTGTACGGCTGTCGCGTTGGTCTTTGGATTGAACTCCAGCCGGTAGGCACGACCGATGTGCGGACGTAGCCGGTCGTACGCAGACCGATCGATTTCGGTGTCGGTAGACAGCAGAATGACCTGGTGACTGGCGTACGGAAAGTACCGATCTAGGAGATGCTCCCGATGGGAGCCGTCGAGACGACCGAGCGGTGTGTCGATGATGACCGGTAGTGGCTGGCCGGCGGCGCGGGCAAGCCCCCACAACAGGGCGACAGCCAGAAGTTGTCGCTCGCCGGCGGATAGCTCCTGAGCGGCAAGTGGACGCCCGTCGAGTCCTGTCAGCTCGACAGTGTGGGAATCAGCGTCGATGGCCACAGCGGTGATGAGCTTGTCCTTACGCAGCAGTCGACCCAGTGCTTCCAGGATCAGCTCTGAGATTCGATCAAGGTGACGTCGCGTTGCGGCGGCACGCAGGCCTTCGAGCGTCACGCGCACTCGGTCAACGTGTTCAATGAGCCGACGCCCGTCATCGGCTGCCATGTTGGCATGCGCTGCCTTATCGAGGGCGCCTTCGTAAGCCGAATCGGCTCGAGCCCGATCAGTGCGCAGCGACGTCAAGCGTTCGCTGGCATGCTCCAGCGATGATTCAGCGCGGATCGTTTCCGCCGCGGCTTCGTCACGCTGGATGCGAAGGGGCACCAGCGTCTCAGGGTCTGGCATTGCTACTAGCACTCGCTCCGCTTGATCGAGTTCGCTGCGCGTCATAATCCGGCGTTCTAGGAGCCCTTCGAGCCGCCGCCGGGCGGAAGGCAGAACCCTGAGCAGAGCGTCGGTCCCGCCTGCATCGCGGAGCCCGGATACTTGTTTGGCTTGTGCAAACTTTGCCCGCTCATCCCGGTCGGCTGTCAAAAATTGCTCGATGGACCGAAGCGTCACCGCATTCACTGCGTCAGATGCTAGCTGCGCAAGCACGGCAGCGTCGCGCTTCTCTACGACGTCCACGACAAGGAGTTCACGGTGGGCAGCCGATTCGCGGTGCACCTGTTCAGACAGACCTCGCAACAACTCGGTGGTTTGCAGGAGCGGCGCCGCTTCGCTTACCTCGCTTCGTATTTCGTCTTCGATCCTGGCCAGCTCAGTTCGAAGCAGCGTCACGGTGGTCTCAGCTGAGTCGCGTTGATCTAGCAAGTCTCCACCGGCCGACCGGTAACGCTCAGCCAGTTCGAACAGGCGCTTGTTGGACCGCTCAAGCTCGACTCGGACGGTGGCTACGGCATCTGCCGCAGCCTCCTCGGCCTGCCGAAGAGAGGTAACCGTCCTTTGCCGCTCTTGCACGGTCTCGCGCAGCACATCCGGTACCTGTTGCGACCGATGGCGACGGCGAAGTACGGCAAGGTCGGTTGTCAGGCGCTCGACGAGATCGAGCCCCAGAAGGGCTGCGAGCGCCGATCCTAATACCTGACGGGACCGCTCCATGTCGGCCAAGGCCTCGATCTGCTCGCCATCGAAGAAGAAGAGGCCAGCGATACCGCGCGGGAGGAAGGTCTCAACATGTTCGCTCCAGGTAGAGGTGAGCGCGTGATCGTGTCGACCGTCAACCATCACTAAGAGGATCTCGCGGATGTATGCGCCGGTACTTCGCCAGCTACGCCTAATCCAGAACCGACGTTCTTCACCCTCCTGATGTGCATGGAAGGTCAGCTCAATCGCCGCCCCCTCCGTCTCCGGCACACCGCGGTGGATCAGGCTCCGCAAGTAGCTGTCATAGCTGCCCGAACGGCGCCCTGAAGGCTGAGCGAGAGCGCCGTACAGGGCTACATGGATTGCCTCGAGCACAGTAGTCTTGCCCGCTCCGTTGAGGCCGCCTATGAGAACGACCGGTTTTTTGGTGGACGGCGGCGTCAACGGTATCGAGTGCCGCCCCGCAAAGGTGCCGACATTGTGCAGGACCAGTTCATCCAGGATCACGGGGCCACCACGGCATCGGTTCGGCGGACAAAACCGTCGGCAATATCGAGAGGGTCGGGTTCGGGTTCGCCCGTAGGCGTCCGATCGATCGCGGCTCTCCTTTGGTGGGCTCGGGCGGTGGCGTCGGCCTCATCGTCGTAAAAGCCGCGTCGCAATGCCTTTTCAAGGGAGTCGAACAAGCCGGCCCGGCGAGCCTGCGAACGGTGTCGTTGTTCAATGTCGAGCAGCTCGCGTACGAGTTCGAAGTGAAGCCGGTCTTCGCCAGCAACCTCTTGTAATACCTGGACTGTCTCTGGCCCAAGCGGCAGGTGCTCATCGAGCGGCTTACCCGGGTACTGCACTCCTATTGCAGCTTCATAGATTCCGGGCAGGTGGTCCTCGAATTCGTGCTTGTCGACCACCCACATCCGCCGAATCTCTTCCAGCTCGGCGAGCGTGACCAATTCAAGCGAGTTCACGTAGTCCGGACCGTTTGCACGGATCCAAGCCTGCGCCTCAAGCAACCGTCTTAGCCAGTTCTCGCGGGCCGCCTGAGTATATGGTCCAGGGATAGGCTTGTCGTGGAACAGCTGAACAGAGCCATTCATCCTTCGAAAGTCACGCAGGTGCCGGTCGTCTGCGACATCCAGCTCGTTGCGCAGATCAAGAAGCGGGAGCATCCACTCCTTCTCCTCATCGTTTTGGATCATGGCGGACATCGACTTGTCTTTATCCACGAGCGTGCATGTCCAGCAGCCAAACCGACTGTCGCCGCAGCTCGGAGTCGTGGAATCTACGACTAGTGGGCACTCGCCGTCGGGCGAAGCACCCTGATACATGGTCAGAAGCTCCTTGTTGGAGTAGCCCCAGGGGTTGGCGCTCTGCATGAGGAACGTCCACACATCGTCGTTGGACCAGTTCTCCACCGGCGAATAGACTAGGCAGTTTGGAAGGGAGTCGTTCGGGCTCAGCAGGTCGCGGACACGCCGAGACTCAAGGTCGGTCATGCGGTGCGAACGACCTGAGCTCTCAGCCTTCCGGGTACCAAGTACCAGGATTGCCTCGCCATGGGATCTGACCATCTCGCGGATGAAGGTGTTGGACGGCTTGATCTTGAGACGCTCAGTGCACCAGCGAAACTTTGGTCGAGGTGCGGGGTAACCGCGCCCGATCAGATTGACCCAGAACGTGTCCGTGACCGCCGGGGTAAGTCGATGCGGTGTAATCGGCAAGTGCTGAGCAGTGGCCGCCGCGCCGAGCACGTCCAACGAGTGTGTCACCCAGGCAGCGACCACCGGATTCTCCACCAGAGTGTCGGTGCTGATGATGTGCACCGGCTTCGTTCGTTGGTCAACGTCAAGGCCCGCCAGCGCCATCCAGACGAGCTGCAAAACGGCCGTGGAATCCTTACCCCCGGAGTACCCAACGACCCAGGGCACACCGTCAGCAAGGTAGAGCTGCTGGGTGGTGGCAACTAGCGCATCAATCGTGCCGGCGAAGCCGTCGTCATCGAATGCAGAGTGCGTCCGTGGTCGGATCGGCAGGCTCTTCCTGGTCATTTTTCTCCTCTAGTGAACGCATCTTCTGCTCGCTGCTCTTCAGGTGGCAGCGGCATACCCAGCGCTGTGCGAATTGCAGCGGTGGTGAGCAAGACATTTCCGGCACTCTTGCTTACCTTGCCACCTAGAATCGCACGGCCTTCCCAAACAGTGGCGTTTGCGCGGTGCCAGTCGATTGTGCGCAACTTGCGCAATCTTGTCTCCCAACTCGCCGGGTCCTTCTTGGCGAGGAGCATGCTGTTCCCGATTTTGCCAAGTGCGTGGAAGACGATGCCGTGACTGTGAATAAAGTCGCGTCGAATTTCTCCGGCGCTCACCTCGCGGTTGCGCACCTGATGCCACTCTGGGAATTGATCTGACACGCGCTCCCAGTAGCTGGTGGCAAGGTCAACTCGACGTTCGAATGAGGACGTTTCCACACCATCAAGGAGTGCCTTGTTGGCGTTGTACAGGGCCGACAGGGTAAACAACTTGCGCGAGCGGGCAGCAAGATTGCTCGTCTCCATCTCGGTTAGATCGACGAAGAAGGTGGAGCGCATCACTAGTAGCTTTGTGATGCTCGACATCTCATCGCGGTGGTCGTAGAGAACACCGATGGACTTCGACGGGCGGATGGCGTAGCGGTTCAGGTCGGCAAACATCTGCTGACAGCGGTCGAGCCCAACGTCGATGAACATGACGATTGCGATGCTCTCGTCACCGAGTTCTGGGTTCTCGACTAGGGCCTGTTGGATGGCGGCGCGTCGGTGCTGGCCATCGTTGATGACGAACTTGGCCGACATAGGGATGGTGAGCGTGCCGACTCGCTCCCCCCGCCCGCCGCCCGTGTCAAACGCCTCGAAGTTGACCTCCGCGTTGATGGAAGCCGTCAGCGCCGAGAAGACGTAGGTGGTGGGGTTCTCAGCGACGTACCGGGCGATCTCCGGCACGCGGGCCTTGTTCAAGGTCCGCTGCGCCCTCATCTCCGGTGGAAGCTCCTCGTCGTCGAAGACAAAGAGCCTTGGGATCAGGCGTAACGGACACATTGTCACGTAGTACTCACGGCCGGCCTGGACACCGCGGATGGCCGGGAACACGTATTCGAAGACCGCCGATCGAGATCGGGCGGCCGGTGCGGTACTGGCGTCGTTCATCTTCGTCTGAGTCACCTTCATTGCCTACCAGCCGGACTCGTCTGTACGGAAGAGCAGATCCGTACATGTTACAGGAGTCCTCCATACATGGGTCCGAACTTGCGCGTAGGATTCCCCCATGACGGTAGTGAGCGGCACCGACAGCCACGGTTTCGACGACCTGGAGATCGAGCCCGGACGGCCCATCTACCTCGACTGCAATGCGACAACACCCGTTGACCCCCGTGTGCAGGCAGAGGTTCTGACCTTCATGGCTCAGGAGTTCGGGAACGCCGGCAGCCGTACGCACGGGTACGGCCAGACCGCCAAGGAACGCGTCAACCTCGCCCGCCGCCAGGTGGCGGACGTGGTCGCATGCAAGCCCGAAGAGGTCATCTTCACCAGCGGTGCGACCGAGAGCGACAACCTCGCAATCCTCGGACTGGCGGCGCATGGCGAGCTAACCGCCAAGCGTCACATCATCAGCAGCCAGATCGAGCACAAGGCCGTTCTTGAGCCGCTTGAGGCGCTCGCGAAGCGTGGATGGACAGTGACGCTGCTAGCGCCTACCCCTGGAGGGTGGGTCGACCCAGAATCGGTCCGAGCCGCGCTGCGCCCCGACACGCTCCTCGTGTCGATCATGAGCGCGAACAACGAGACTGGCGTCATCCAGCCCATCGAGCAGATTGCAGATGTCCTGTCGAACCACGACGCGTACTTCCACGTAGACGGCGCGCAGGGGTTCGGCAAGCTGATCGGACAACTTCGCACACAACGCATCGATCTGATCTCAGTATCAGGTCACAAGATCTTTGCGCCAAAGGGCATCGGGGCCCTGATCGTTCGACGACGTGGATACAGCCGTGCACCGCTCGAGCCGCTGATGTACGGCGGCGGTCAGGAACGCGGTCTGCGACCCGGCACGTTGCCGGTTGCGCTGATCGCCGGCCTTGGGCTCGCTTCGGCTCTCGCATTAGAAGAGCGCGGGCGTCGAAGGGCGGAAAGCGAGGCGGTACGCCACCAAGCGCTGGCCGCACTCACTCCGCTCGGCATTGTTCTAAACGGTGACGGGGACTGTCTCCTTTCCAGCACACTCAACTTCTCGGTACCGGGGGTTGATTCCGAGGCCGCGATCGTGGCTCTGAAGGACGTAGTCGCTGTATCTAACGGATCAGCGTGTACATCCCAAAGCTACGAACCAAGTCATGTCCTGACCGCGGCAGGACTCGAGGATGCTCAGGTGGCTGGAGCCCTTCGGTTCTCTTGGAGCTATTTGACCCCGGATGTCCCCTGGACCGCTGTTGCCGATCGGCTTGCCCGGCTCAGCCAGCGGTGACCTGTGTTGGATGTAGCCGGACCGTTGGGGAGTTATCGGCGAAGATGGAGAGCTGAAGGACGACGTCACCGTAGTCATGGACCCGTTTCACGTCGTGAGGTTGGCCGGACAGAGCCTGGAGCTATGTCGCCGCCGCGTGCACCAGCAGAGCCTCGGTCACCGTGGCCGCGCCGGGGATCCGCTGTATTCGGCGCGCCGCACCCGATCGACCGGCGCGGATCTGCTCACCGAGAACCAGCGGCGACGGATCTCGGCTCTGTTCGCCGACGACCAGCATCTGGAGGTGGAGGCGACCTGGGGTGTCTACCAGGCGATGGTCGGTGCCTACCGTGACCCCGACCGATCCGCCGGCAAGACCAAGATGAAGCAGCTCATCGACACCCTGGCCAGCGGCGTTCCCGCCGCTCTGAGCGAGGTCCGGACTCTCGGACGGACGTTGAAGCAACGGGCCGCCGACGTCCTGGCCTACTTCGACCGGCCGGGCACCAGCAACGGACCGACCGAGGCGATCAACGGGCGTCTGGAGCACCTCCGCGGGTCGGCTCTGGGCTCAGGAACCTGACCAACTACGTCGCCAGGTCGCTGTTGGAAGCCGGCGGGTTCAGACCAGGACTACTGGCAGGTCCCCGTTTTGTAGGCCGGGCAGTGCTAGAGCCTTGGGGTTGATGGTTCGATCTCACAGCCCACCGGTTGGTGGGTGTGGGTGCACTGGGCACCGTACTCGGCGGGTGTGAGGTAGCCCAGCGCCGAGTGGCGGTGCCGATGGTTGTGGTCTTCCTTGAAGTCGCCGATGACCACTCGGGCTTCTCGGAGGTTCGTCCAGTGGTTGCGGTTCAGGCATTCCCTTCGGAGTCGGTTGTTGAATGATTCGATGTGCCCGTTGTTCCAGGGCGTGCCGGGCGGGATGTAGATCAGGCCGACCTTGTTGCGGCAAAAGTCCTGCAGTGCATCGGAGATGAACTCGGGGCCGTTGTCCATGCGCAGCACCTGGGGTGGGCCGCCGCACTCGTCGAACGCCTGCTGCAGGTGTGTGACCAGGCGGTCGGCGGTGATCGACCGCTCGACGATGTGCAGCATCGACTGCCGGGTGTGTTCGTCGATCATCGACGCGATCTTGATGGCCTTCCCGTCGACGGTCGAGTCGTATTGGAAGTCGATGGCCCACACCACCTTCGGCGCGTCCGCCGCGATCTGCGGGACGCTGTTGATGCCGACGCGTTTGCGGGGGTGGTAGATCCTGACCTGCAGTCCTTCGTCCATCCAGAGGCGGTGGACCTTTTTCTTGTTCACCTGCCGGCCCTCGTCGTGCCGCAACGCAGCCCAGGCTCGCCGGAACCCGTGCAGCGGGTGCTGGGTGGCGTAGCGGCGCAGCCAGGCCCGCAGGTCAGCGTCCGGATCCGCCGGTGTCTGAGCGATCGGGCGGCGCTGGTAGGTGGACCGATTGAGCCCAACAGCTCTGCACGCCAACCGCTGCGACAGTTTCATTGTGTCGATGAGCATGTCCACCGCGCGGCGTGCCGCTGCCGGGCTCAGAATTTTCCCTTCGCCACCTCCCGCAAGGCGTCCTTCTCCAGCTCCGCCTCGGCCAGCAGCCGCTTCAGTCGGCTGTTCTGCTCTCGAAGGTCCTTGAGCTCTTTCGCGGAGTCGCCGTCCAACCCGCCGTACTGCCGGCGCCAGTTGTACAACGTCGGCGCCGACACCTCCAGCTCCGCGGCGACCTCTTCCATCGTCCTCCCCGCAGCGGTCAACTCATCCGCCCGGCGCAGCTTGCGAACAATGTCCTCCGCCGAATGACGCTTCCTACCAGCCATCCCGATCATGTCCTTCCTGCCCCTCACCTGGGGCAACAGGACTCTAAATCAACTCGGCCTCATCCACCGGGGACACGCCACTACGCCGTCGATTGTGATGAGCCGAACCGGCCGCGGCCACCTTATGATTGCCGGGTTGCATGTCTGACAACATCAGTGCTGCGACTCAACGTAACGGGTGCCGTACAGCATCTCGTGTCGAACCGATTGCGACCCCTGGGACGTGAGGCGGGATGAACCACCCCGGCATGTCCGGACACTTACGGGTTTGAGAACGCAGCGGGTTGCTGGGCTCTGATTTGAGCGTAGTGGGCCTGCTCGAGCTCCACCGGTGGGAGGTCGCCGTTGTGCTCATAGAGGCGGCGGTGGTTGAACCAGTCGACCCATTCCAGGGTGGCGACTTCGACCTGCTCGACGGTCCGCCACGGGCCGCGGGGCTTGATCAGCTCGGTCTTGTAGAGCCCGTTGATCGTCTCGGCCAGAGCATTGTCGAAACTATCCCCGGTGCGACCAACGGAGGCGTCGATGCCCGCGTCGGCCAGCCGCTCGGTGAACGCCACTGACGTGTATTGAGATCCGCGGTCGTTGTGGTGAATCAACCCCGAAAGGTCCTGCACCCCTTCACGTTGCCGGGTCCAGATGGCATGCTCGATTGCGTCCAAGACCAGCTGTGCGGTCATCGTCGCCGCCGATCGCCAACCCACGATCCGACGGGAGTAGGCATCGATCACGAACGCCACGTAGACCCACCCGGACCACGTCGAAACATACGTGAAGTCGGCCACCCACAAGCGATCCGGCGACCCCGGGTCGAAATGACGATCCACCAGATCACTTGCCCGTTTCGCTTGCGGGTCGGCGATAGTGGTGCGTTTAACCTTGCCCCGACGAGCACCGACCAGACCGAGCCGGCGCATCAGCCGCTCCACCGTGCACCGGGCCACCGCGGTGCCCTCCCGGTTCAGCGTCAACCACACCTTCCGCGCCCCGTAGACGCCGTAGTTCTCCGCATGCACCGCACTGACCTGCGCGGACAGCGCCTCGTCCCGGACAGCGCGGGCGGAGGGCTGCTGGTGGGTGCGGTCGTAGTAGGTGGACGACGCGATCTTGCAGCCGTGCTCGGTGAGCACCCGGCAGATCGTCCCGACGCCGTATTCCGCCTTGTGCTGATCGATGTAGCTGATGATCACTTCTGTCGGCGGTCGAGCTCCGCCGCGAAAAAAGTTGACGCCGACTTCAATATCTCGTTGGCCCGCTTCAACTCTCGGTTCTCCGCCCGCAACTTCCGCAGCTCCTCCGCCGCCTCGGTCGACACCCCCGGCCGTTTACCGGCATCGACCTCGGCGCGGCGGACCCAGTTCTGCACCGTCTGCGCAGTCCCGATCCCCAACTTCGCCGCGACCGACTCCACCGCCGCCCACTCCGACCCATGATCGGACCGGATCTCCGCCACCATCCGCACCGCCCGGTCCTTCAACTCGGCCGGGTACCGCTTCGACGTACTCGCCATGACTCCATCTTTCCTAACAAGAGGAGTGTCCGGACATGCCGGGGTGACTCACCAGATGGAAAGCACTTACTACGAACATCCGCTATCCGAGTTCAGATACGCGGTTAGAGGACCTGGCCGCAAATTCCTATCTTTTCATCGTTCGTGAAACCACGTTGCCCCGTAGAACACGAGATAATGTGAAGATTTCTACCTACTTTGACAATTTTTAAGGCACCTTTCACCCAGTCGCGAGCGACATCTGCCGGCCGATCGATTTCCGCCGGAAATTTCATTGGGCAAGGGCCGGCCAAGCTAAGATACGCAGTAGCAGAAAGTGGGTCATGAGGAGTTCTCCACACGGGAACACATTGCCCGACTCGGTACACTATTTTAAAGCAAACGTAAGTGCTGGTTGTCTCCACCCAATTCCGGCCATCGCTTTTACATTGCTTGGTCATGCTAGCGTATGATCCCACGAGCGCCACCTGGATTAGCGACGACTTGCTCGCACAGCTAACCGGCGCTGGAAACGAGTAGTAACTATTGGTCGACGCCGTCGCGATCTCATAGCTTGACTTGGAAAGGCACTGTCCGACCGACGGAGTACGGTCTGAACGCGATGAAACCACTGCTTTTGTTGACGTCTTTCCAGCGGTATTCTTGCCACTCGTAGTAGCTCGTGCTGGTGGACTGCTGACACTAGAACGGGCGCCCGTCGACACTGTCGATTTGCTTGAAGCTGTGCTTGCGCCGTCGTCCGATGCAGACCCACGCAATGACCCAATGAGCCCAAGCGTAGCTGTGAGCACCCACGCCGTTATACCGAGCCAATGCCTTGTACTCAAGTTTGCGATCCTGCGTTTAGCAAGGCGGACCAAAAAGCATCCATATGCCACGGCAAAACGTCCAATGTACCTGTACGGTCACGAGAGACATGAACAGCTTTCCCACGTGGCAACCGGGATATGTCTTCGGGTTCGAAAACACGCCGCCGTTCAGCGACTTGCCGAGCGGTCGTCCATTGGTCGAGCTCAGCAATCACGGCTTGCGTTGGAGAAAGTGTATCAATACGGTTGCGGATGTGGTCTCGCATTCGCTGAGCAGCGAGACGCGTGCCAGTCTTATTCCGAGTTAGCTCACGGCGTTTCACCGGTTCGGCAGAACAAGCAGCCTCCAGTTCAGTGCGCTCACTAATTAGTCGTGCTTCATCAGCAAACCGGTTACCCATCGGAAGGTTAGGCTTCACCTCAACCTTTAGGTCATGAACAACGCGACGCCCCAGCATCTCACCTAAGGAGGCAAGATAGTCTACATTCCGGAGACCCCCGAATACCTCGATATGTGTCGCGGAACCCAGTACTATCGAGGCCTCCGATCACCATCGAGTCGACTGACCTGGTTCTTGCATCCCCAAGGCACACTGAATTCCGTCCCCGGCCCCTGCAGTAAGAAGAGTCGGCAAGTGAGGTAGCGGCGCGACATTCGCCACCTCATCCAGAGCAAGCAGCAGTGTTCCGTCTCTTCGAGTAGCAGCGGCCTTCCTCCATGCGGCGGTGACGGCCTCGACGAGCGCCGTGACTAACGGTTGAACAGCCTTTGCTCGTTCATGACGAATTATGATAAACAGCGTGTTCCAACCAGCTACAAACTCGGCCAAACTTATCCATTCAACTGCTTCGTCCTGGGGGTACAGAAACTGCCCCAATATTGAGCTGAAACAGTGGCGTATACGCTCTGGCGCGTCTCAGCCGCCATCTGATTTGGATCAACTATTCCGGACAGCACCAGCCGCGCCGGATGATAGTCGTGGGTATGATATTCAATAAGGTCTTGGTAATACTGGACTTCACCACGCCTGATTCGGCCAACCATTACGCGATCCGACTCGGACGCAAGAGCCGCAGCGAAAAGGCACCCGGCCAACAAATCGCGAGCTGCATCTCGGAAGAAGCCGTTTTTCTCATCGTGGATCGCAGTGGCCGCGAGAACATTCGCTCGATCGAGCGCTGTACCCCAGTCCGCACATCCGTCGGTCACTGACCACGATCGGCGCGGGCTCCGTGACTCCTGAGGCTCATCGAATATGAGTGTGGCCACCATAGATCCGGCTCGGCTGGCGATCTCCTGCCGGGCTGCAAGCGTTGCCGATACTATGTCGGCACGCGTTGAGGTCACAACCACTGGTCCGGGGTGGACGGCCACTGACGGAATCAGTAGTCCGCTCGTCTTCCCACAACGGGGCGGTCCAAGCACCAACGAGTGGTCAGCGCTCGATGCAAATAGCGGCACCGAGTTTTCTCGCCCGAGATAGATAGAGCGAGCGTCCTGCAGAAGCCGCCTTGCCTGATCGTATGCGCTCACAAGGTGCCCTCCCGTTCCGTGCGCATGGATGCTACCGGCGAGGTCCGGCCGGGCCCGTTGGGGGACGGACCGACGCTACCTGCCTCAGAACCGGAGGTGTGGGCGGTGTTGCCTTTGCCACTGCGGGCCGAGGTACAGCGGGCCCTGCCTTTGCGACTGCTGGCGGCGTGGGAGGCTTGGGCGGTGGCGCACTCGTCTTGGCGACAGAGCGAGCTGGCACTGGCGGTCGAGGAGGCCCAGGCGGCGTATTCGATGATCGTGCATTAACGGAGGACTGAGGCCCCTGTAGACGTGGTTGCTTTGGTGGCGACGCTGGCACGCTCTTGATCGGACCTTGCGGCGCGGCACGTCGCACTGCACTCAGGTCAATCGATTGGGGATTCTGCCCCCGCCGCTTTGCCGCGTCGATTTTCCGTCGAAGGAACGCGTCAACGCCGCCTTCCGGTTTGAAATACGTGGTCAAGTCCCAGGACGTGGTGTAGCAAGGCGCGGTCACCGGTGATTCTGGGTCAGGCTGCGATGGCCTGCAGGGTGGGTTCGGTGGCTGCCTCCTTCGCTGGTTCGGGTTCCTCGGCGCCGCGGGCGCGGGTCATCACGTCAAGGCCGAGGTAGCGGCGTCCTTCGGCCCATTCGTCGTGCTGTTCGGCAAGGACGGCGCCGACCAGTCGGATCAGGGAGTCCCGGTCGGGGAAGATGCCGACGACGTCGGTGCGCCGACGGATCTCCTTGTTGAGGCGCTCCTGCGGGTTGTTGGACCAGATCTGCCGCCAGATCTCCTTCGGGAACACGGTGAAAGCGGTCAGGTCCGGCCGTGCCTCTTCCAGGTGCGCGGCGACCTTCGGGAGCTTCTCGCCCAGCGCTTCCAAGATGCGGTCGTATTGTGCGTCGACGGCTTTGGCGTCAGGCTGGTCGTAGACCGAGTGCAGCATCGTCCGCACCCACGGCCACGACGACTTCGGCGTCTGGGCCATCAGGTTCACCGCGTAGTGGGTGCGGCACCGCTGCCACGACGCCCCCGGCAACGTAGCCCCGATCGCGGCGACCAAGCCGGCGTGGGCGTCGGCGGTGACCAGTTTGACGCCGGTCAGGCCGCGGCCGGTCAGGCCGCGGAAGAACTGCAACCACCCGGCGCCGTCCTCGCTGGTGGTGACGTCGATGCCGAGCACTTCGCGGTAGCCGTCGGCGTTGACGCCGGTCGCAACCAGCGCGTGGACCCGGGCGACCCGGCCGCCCTCACGCACCTTGAGTACCAGGGCGTCGGCGGCGACGAACGTGTACGGGCCCTGGTCCAGCCGGCGGTTGCGGAACGCCGCGACCTGCCCGTCGAGGTCCTTGACCATCACCGACACCTGCGAGCGGGACAAACCCGAGATACCCAGCGACTGAACGAGTTTGTCCATCCGGCGGGTCGAGACGCCCAGCAGGTAGCACGTCGCCACCACCGAGGTCAGGGCTTTCTCCGCGCGTTTGCGGGGCTCGAGCAACCATTCCGGGAAGTAGCTGCCGGTCCGCAGCTTCGGCACCGCCAGTTCGATGGTGCCGGCCCGGGTGTCCAGCTGACGGGGTCGGTAGCCGTTGCGGGAGTTCGTCCGCTCTGGGGTGCGTTGGCCGTAGTCGGCGTTGCACGCGGAGTCGGCGTCCGCGCCCATCAACGACTGCATGAACGTGGACAGCATCGAACGCAACAGGTCGGGGCTTGCCTCGGCGAGCTGATCGGACAGGAACTGGGACGGGTCGATAAAGTGGGCATCGGTCATCGCGTGAACATCCTTCAGGTCGACTGTGAGAGGTCTCTTGAAGAATCACGCGGTGACCGCCCTCGCCTCGGCTACAACACGCCGACGGATCTCAGAGCGTCGGGGTCGTACACCACTCTGCAGGACTCAACCAGCGTCTGATCGACCTCGCAGCTGACGGTCTTCTCTCTCGCGCCAAGATCCAGGAGCGGTCGAACGCGCTGGCATTGGAGAAGGCTCGTCTTCAGTCGGGGTTTGAGGACGCAGACGCGGAGCTGACAATCGGTGTGGAACGGCTTCGAGCGTGCCTGGCTCTGGTAGCTGACCCCGCACGACTGTACGAGCGAGCATCCGACTCTGGGAAACGCATGGTCAACAGCACCTTCTACGCGCAGTTCAATCTCGACGACCTGCAGACGGAGCAACAGACCTTGGCCGTGTACGGCGTGCTGAAGCCGCCGTTCCAGGAGGTGCAAGAAGCAGCAGCGGCCTGCAGATTGGCGAGTGGCGCGACCCCGAACCAGAAGACCCCTGACCGGATGGTCAGGGGTCTGAGGGAAAACCGAACACCCGTACTCGCCGACATGTTTTTGGACGATGTTTCGAGTAAGCGTGTTCTGGTGGTCCTCACGGGAGAACTCTCGAACTTATGCGACCTTATTGACGACCTTGGAAGTTGTCCGCCTGGCAGGTATTCGACGTCGCCTCGCCTGCCCCGGCAGGAGCAGCGCCGGCTGACGGCGAAGGATGTAGAAGAGCTCTGCGCCCGCTACCGAGCTGGGGCCTCGATGAACGTGCTGGCCACAGAGTTCGGTGTCCATCGGACGACCGTTGCCGACAAGCTGCGTCGATCACGGGTCGCGCTCCGGCGCCAAGGCCTTCGGCCGGAAGACCTGGAGACAGCCATCCGGCTGCGCGCACAGGGCTGGTCCTATGAACGGCTTGGCCAGCAATTCAGCTGTGACGCTGAAACCGTGCGGCAGCGACTGAAGCCCCGGTAGCTGGGCAGCGACGCGGAGGCACGCCCTAGGACCTGGCGCTGCTGACCAACCGACACAGGTGTTTGCGAAAACATCAGCAAAACTCTTGACAACACTCCTGTAAGTGGTAGTCTTACTGCAAACAACAGATCAGGAACTACAAACTTGGAGGGGTGTTGGCCATGGCTGGACCATAGCTCCGGCGGCCCGGTGAGCGCAAGCTGCTCAGCGGACGGAGCCGCCTACTACAGGGCGCCGGCGACCCGCACGAGACCTGTCAGCGCCAGCCCCACAAGCAAACACTCAATCCAAATCGCCTGAAAGGAAACCCAGATGACATGTCTATGACGATCGAGCCGAGGTCCCTCGCGGACGCCGTGACCACGTTCGATCACCGCGAAGCCTTGGTGCACGACCCTCCCCAGATGGTCCTCGACGGGACGGTGCGATACACGCTTGGCGGCTCGGTCTCCGTGCCTGCCGACCCCGGCGTCTATCTCATCCACGACCTGCGCGGCGTTCTCTACGTCGGTCGCACCGCGAACCTCTACCAGCGCTACTTCCAGCACTACTGGGACAGCCACAACAGCCGCGTCACCGCGGCGCTGCGTCGTCCCCTTGGCCGCATGGAGTTCAGCTGGATGTCGGTCGACCTTGTCGACCAGGCGGATCTCGAGCGCACGCTCATCCGCTCGCTTCAACCCCTCTGCAATCGACTCCTTTACAAGCACTGAAACCTGAAAGGACTGACCTGAAATGGCAACAACTGTTCCCGTAATCAGTGGTCGCATGGGGACCACGCAGTTCTACGAGGCCAAGATGACGGCGCGTGAGCTCGTCGCGGCTGCCCGTCCCGCTCGCGAGATGGACGACTGGGCCAACTTCTCGATCGAAGAGCGCCTCCAGCGCGAGCTGAACGACAAGCGCGTGCACGACGAGATCGCTCCCTACCTGGCCCGCTCGGCGGACCGCTTCTTCAGCTCGATCGTCGTGCTGGTCTACAACGCCGAAGTCACCTACGAGGCGCTGGACGAGGTGGTCACCAAGGTGCCCGCGGCGTACCGGTCGATCGCCCGCGACATCGGCTTCCTGACCATCAACGGCGGCGAGCTGGTGGTGCTCGACGGACAGCACCGCATGGCGGCGCTGCGCGAGGTGATTCAGTCGGCCGGCACGCAGGGGGAATACGCCCGTGAGGTGCCCACCGATGAGCTGTCGGTGATCTTCGTGCCCTACGTCGACTCGGAGCACACGCGGCGCATCTTCAACAAGATCAACCGCAACGCCAAGCCCACTAGCCGCGGCGACAACATCATCACCAGCGAGGATGACGGTTACGCCATCCTCACCCGCTGGCTGCTGCGCGAGGGGGAGCCTCTGGGGCACAAGGACAGCAAGGGCGATCTGATCGTCAACTGGAAGAGCAACACGCTCGCGGACCGCAGCACGCAGTTCACGACGATCAGCGCGGTGTACGAGACGGTGCAGACCGTGCTCGCTCACTACGGCATGCACGACGAGTTCAACGAGAAGAAGAACGTTGTCCGGCCCAAGGAGGAGCGCCTGGATGAGGCCTACGGCCACGTCAAGGAGTGGTGGCTGGCCGTGCTCGACGGCATCGAGGCCTTCCGGGAGGCGCTGGCCAACCCCGCGGAGATCCCCGCGATGCGCAAGGACGGCGAGCCCACCAGCCTGCTGTTGAAGCCCGCGACACACATCGTGTTCTTCCGCGGATTAGCTCGGGCCGTCGACCTCGGGCTCAGCCTCGAGGAGGCGATCAGCCGCTCCAACAAGATCGACTGGAACCTCACCGCCGACCAGTGGCGGCACGTCCTGATTGCGCCTAACAACCGCATCATCGCCCGCAACGAGAACTACGAGGTGACGGCCGACCTGATCGCCTACCTCGTCGCGGCGGACAAGATGACCGCCGAGGCTCAGGAGGCTGTTCGTCAGCGGGTTGCCAAGGCACGCGGTGTCGATGAGAACGAGCGCGTCGACGAGGCCGATGAGTCCGAGGGTGGCGAGGACGAGTACAAGATCTATAACCTGCCTACGCCCGTCACCGGGTGACGCAGCCGCGAGGCGCACCTCGGGCAAGCGACGGAGGAGACGTCGAGGCGATCTCCTCCGTCGCTGCCGGTGGCGGTCGCTGTTGGAGGGCTTGGAGCGACTCATGGCAACGTACGTGTTCCCCGCGATCCGGGGACGGATTGGATCGACCGACTATTACCAGGTGACGATGTCGGCCCGCGAGCTGGCCGGTGTGGTCCGCCCGGCGAGTGAACTTGAGGAATGGACGCGCTGGACCATCGGCGAGCGAATCCAGCGCGACGTGGCGGTGACCCGGGTACGCGAGGAACTGGTGCCGTACCTGCTGCGGGCGCGTGACCGCTTCTTTGGCTCTCTCATCGTGCTCGCCTACGAGCCGGATGTCTTCGAGTTCGAGGCGCTCGATCTGGTGAACGCCACGGTTCATGCCGCCCATCGGGATGCGGCCGAGCGCATGGGCTTCCTGACGGTCGACGGCGGACGATTGGTGGCGCTGGACGGCCAGCACCGGTTGGTCGCACTGCGCGAGATCGTCAACGGCCGATGTGAAGCCGATCCCAGCGTCATTGCCTCGGTAGCCAGCGACGAGATCTGCGTCGTCTTCATCAAGTACGACACCTTGGAGAAGACACGGCGGATCTTCAACAAGGTGAACCGTCACGCTCGACCCACCACGCCGAGCGACAACATCATCACCAGCGAAGACGACGGCTACGCCATCGTCGCCCGCTGGCTGGTGGATCGCGATCCGCCGCTTGGCCTCACCAAGCCGCGCCCGCCGCTGAACCTGTTCGATAGCGACGGCGAACCGCTCGTCGAGTGGCGGCAGACGAACTTGCCGCAGTTCACCCAGAAACTGACGACGCTGAACGCCGTCTACCAGACGGTCGAGGCGGCGTGCGACGCGCACGGCCTGCATCACTTCGACGAGAAGCACCGGGTCAACCGGCCTCGTAACGACGAGCTGGAGCGGGCCTACCGGTGGAGCGCCGGCTGGTGGACCTCGGTGCTGGACGGCCTTGAGCCCTACCGGCTGGCCGTTGCCCGGCCGCATCGGATCAGGGCGATGCGGCAGTACCAGGAGAAGTGGTCGCTGCTCTTCCGCCCGATCGCCCAGGTGGCGCTGTTCCGCGGCATCGGCGAGTCGATCAGGCTGGGGCTTGACGCCAAGCTGGCGATCGAGCGCATGAACCGGATCGACTGGCGAGCATCGTCGAACGTCTGGATGGACGTCATCGTGCGCTCCAACGGCAAGATGATCGCCTCTCGGCAAGCGATCAACCTGGGCGGACGGCTCATCAGCTACTTCGTCGCCGAGGAGCTGATGGACGAGGACGCGCAGGAGGTACTGCGTCGCGACTATGCGCTGGCGCGCGGGTGGTATCCGGGCCGCGTTGGTCCGATGCCGGGTTTGCCCAAGCTCCCCGGCCGGCGGGTTGGCTGGCTGCTGAACCACCCGCAGTTTGCGCAAACATGTGTCCCCAGCTTGCCAACAACGCCCTCATCGTAGTAGTCTGACTGCAAACATCAGAGAGTAGACTGCAAACAGGAGGTGTGTTGGCCATGGCTGGTCCGTAGCTGTGGCGGCCCGGTGAGCACTTTCGCCGGACGAAGCCGCCGACCCCGCGCCCGTCGCTGAAGGCTAAGGCCCCGACGTCCATCCCGGACGTCGGGGCTTCTTCATGTCGCCGATGACCCAGGACCAGCCCGCTGCAGCCGGTGGCCGCGGACCTCAACGCCGGCCCGATCGAGCATGGCCTTCCAGCCGGCGAGGGTGCCGATCAGCTCGGGGTGCTCGTAGAGCCCGGCCCGCCACTCGGCCTTCGTCAGCCGGGCGTACAGGTCGCGACGCGGATCATCCGGCGCTACGAACTCCTCCTTGCGGTGCAGGAGCGGCGGATTAACCGATCGGCTGTAGTCGCGCCAGTCCACGCTCAGGCGTTTCAGGTTCACCGTCACCGCGCTCGCGAGCGTCGGGTGGCCATCGCGGTCGAAGCGCGGGTAGGATAGGTAGCTCACCTGCGGCTCGGTGACCGACAGCTTGACGATGTTGGCCTCGCCGACGTTGCCGCTCAGAGTACGGGCGCAGGCCTCGTAGACCTGGAGCACCGGGAGCAAGCGGCTCAGCGGAGCGGTGCACGTACAGGGCCGACGGCGTCTGCTTGCCGATCTTGGAGCTGCGAGCCGACACCAGGATCAAGACCAGATCGCCGCACGCCAGCAGGAGGCGATCGGCCTGTGCACAGGCAGCCTGGTAGGTGCCGAATAGTGCGCGGATGTCGTTGGCGAGCGGTGGCGGAAGCTGGCTGAAGCGCGGCCGCTGGCTGAAGCGCGACATGGCGATGTAGATCAACAATTCACTCCGCCGCTGAACCCTGACCCGCTCCCAATAGGCGTCGCTCGTGACCTGGCGAACCAGCTTCAGCCTGCGGCCGATCGCCGAAGGCGTCGCGAACCGCCGCATGATCGTCAGCGGTCAACTCGCCGGGTCGCGGTGGCCTCGCGTGCGCTGTCAGGAACTCGACGAGCGGCGCAAGGACTTCCTGGTGCGCCTCGTACACGGCATGGGGATCGATCGCTACGCGCGGCCGATAGACGTAGACGCGGCTTGACAAGAACGCCTGCGCCCGGGCTTCGTCGCGGAAGACGTAGAAGATCCCTGGTGCGGCGGCCAACGGCCGCGAGCCGGTGATCTGCTCGATCCAGGCGGCCAACTCGGCTTGCTCGTAGAACTTCTGAAAAGTGCCAGTTCGCGTGACCAGACCATCGCCATGGGGTCGGCCGACGAGGTCGCGACTGTCCCACGTCATCCGAGCCGCGACGACGAGCACCTGGTTGGCCAGGCGCCAGGCGTCAGCCAGAGCCCGGGCGCGTTCCTGCGGGTCCTCGATGACGTTCACGACGTAGCCGAGGTTGACGACATCAGCAGGCCGCCGTTCGACGGCTGGACGATGACTGGGGTCCCAGCCGTCGGCGTCCACACCGAGCGACCGAAGGTTCCTGAGGTCATCGCCCTTGCCGCAGCCGTAATCGAAGACCGACTGGTCCGCACAAAGTACGCCGTCGGCCAGGGCGAGCGCCAACGGTCTCGACAGCGCGCCGCGGCTGAGGGCGGTGCGGTGCCGTGCAACCGGTTGCATCACGCGGCAGGTGGGGCGCTCACCGCCAGCGATGCCAAGCCGGCAACGTCAGTTACGCGCGGATCGCCGACCAGGTAGCCGATGCCGCGATGCAGATGCAGGCGGTAACTGCTGCGCGAGAGTCTCATCGTCCAGTGGCAGGCCGTCGAGGTGGCAGCGCAGTCGGACGAGCGCCCAGTACTCGTCGCCATGATCGCCGGCGAAGACGCGCCAGGTCATCTCGACGTTGCCGTCGACCACCAGCTTGACAGCCGGTGGCGGTGCCGGTTCAGCGAGCGAGCGGCACAGTGCCCAGCGGCAGAGCACGTTCCATTGTGTGATGCCGGTCCGCCGCTTGAGGGTGACGAGCTGATCCCGCGCCGCCTGCGACAGGCGGATGTGTTCGAGGCTCGTGTCCTACTCCCAGAAGTAGCCAGCGTGCACGCTGGTGGCGTTCGCGGTCTGATCGAACTCCAGGCGGTAGGCACGGCCGACCCGGCTGCGAATGCTCGCATAGGCATCGGCATCGATTTCGGTATCAGTCGACAACAAGATCACCTGATGCGAGGCATGGGGGAAATAGCGCTCAAGCAGGTGCTCCCGGTGTGACCCATCGAGCCGACCGAGGGGCGTATCGATAATCATCGGCAGCGGTTGCCCAGCGGCGCGCGCCAGTCCCCACAACAAGGCGACAGCCAGCAGTTGACGCTCACCCGCGGACAGCTCCTGTGCTGCCAACGGGCGCCCATCCGCGCCCGTCAACTCGACAGTCTTCGTTTCAACATCGATCCGCACATCCGATATCAACCGAGACTTCCGAAGCAGCCGACCGAGGGCCTCCAACACCAGCGCCGAAATCCGCGACAGATGCCGCTCAGTGGCGGCGCGACTGAGCGAGTCGAGTGTCGTCCGTACCCGGTCGGCGTGTTCTACCACCCGACGGTCATCATCGGCGGCCAAGGTGGCGTGCGCGGCTCGATCGAGCGCCGCTTCGTAGGCGTCGTCGGCACGCGACCGTTCATGTCGGAGGACGTTGAGCTGCTCTTCGGCGTCCACCAGCGAAGCATGGGCGCGCACGGCAAGGTGCGACGCATCGTCGAGTTCGGCCCGAAGGGGTGCAAGCGCCTCAGGGTCGGGGATCGCAACCAGGACCCGCTCGGCTTGCTCTAGTTCTGCTGCCAGCTCGTGTCGGCGTCGGATCAGTCCACCGAGTCGACGTTCGCACGCCGGCATGGCGATGGAGGCGACCGAATCAATCGGCGTCGCATCCGGCAGGCCGGTCACCACCGCAACCTCAGCCGAGTCGGCACGCTGCGTTCGATCCGCCAGCAAGTAGCGCTCGACGCGTTCCATGGCGGCGGCGCTGACCCTGGCCTTCTTCAGTTCACCGAGCAGCGCCGC
The DNA here is from genome assembly GCF_900104535.1 of Nakamurella panacisegetis. Lineage (NCBI taxonomy): Bacteria > Bacillati > Actinomycetota > Actinomycetes > Nakamurellales > Nakamurellaceae > Nakamurella > Nakamurella panacisegetis. Next base: position 749,323 of record NZ_LT629710.1, read on the forward strand.
ATCGCGTGATGCGATGACGTCGACTAGGAGGCGTTCGCGGGTAGCGGTCGCTTCGATGCCAGCTTGATCCGCGAGCTGGGCAATCAGGTCCTTGACGAGCAGCAACGGCGCGACGTCAACAAGCTCACTGCGAAGGTGATCGTCGGTCTCGTTCAGTTGATCACGCAGCATGGCGAGGCGTGTTTCGGCGGCATCCCGCTGATCCAGGAGATCACCGCCAGCTGCCCGATAGCGCTCCGTGACTTCATGCAAGCGCTTGTCGGCGCGCTCAGACTCGACGCGAGCCACGGCGACCACGTCAGCGGCCGCTTCCTCGGCCTTGCGGACGGCGGTCGCGGCGTCGCGGCGCTCATCGATGGACTGCCGAAGCTCATCGGGCACCTGCGAATTGCGGTGTCGCCTGCGCAGGACGGCAAGATCGTGGGTCAGCCGCTCGACAAGGTCCAGACCAAGTAGCGCGGCCAGCGCCGCAGCCAGCACCTGACGCGAGCGCTCCAGACCAGCGAGCGCCTCAATCTGCTCGCCATCGAAGAAGAAGAGCCCGGCGATACCGCGCGGCAGAAACGTTTCGACGTGTTCGTTCCAGGTCGAGGTCAGCGCCTCGTCATGCCTGCCATCGACCGTCACCAAGAGGATTTCGCGCAGCGAGGCGCCGCTGCTCCGCCAGCGGCGACGGACGCGGAACGTCCGCTCGACGCCCTGCTGATGAGCGGTGTGAACTGGCTCCGGTGGAGACTCTTGACCTTGGGAACGAGGATGGAGTCATGGGATCTGAGGTTTCACCGGGCAAGCCGACCACCCGTCGGTATTCGCCTGCGGAGAAGGAGCAGGCGGTCCGGCTGGTCCGGCAGTTGCGCTCCGAACTGGGCACCGATCAAGGGACCGTGCACCGGGTCGCGCGGCAGCTCGGTTACGGCGCTGAGTCGGTGCGGTCCTGGGTGCGGCAGGCCGACATCGACGACGGACGCAAGCCGGGAGTGTCGACCAGCGAGGCGAGCCGGATCGCCGAGCTGGAGCAGGATAACCGAGAATTGAAGCGCGCCAACGAGATTCTGAAGCGGGCAGCCAGTTTCTTCGGGGCGGAGCTCGACCGCCAACACAAGAAGTAGTCGCGTTCATCGACGCCAACCGCGCCGAGTTCGGAGTCGAGCCGATCATCACCACGCTGGCCAGCGCCGAGGTGACGATCGCTCCGAGCAGCTACTACGCCGCCAAGACCCGGCCGCCCTCAGCGCGCCAACAGCGGGACGAGCAGCTGATCCCGCAGCTGCGCGCCCTGTGGCAGGGCAACTATCGGGTCTACGGCGCTCGGAAACTGTGGAAGGCCGCCCGTCGGGCCGGGCACGACATCGGTCGGGACCAGGTTGCCCGGCTGATGCGCGCAGCCGGGATCCAGGGTGTCCGCCGCGGCCGGCAGATCCGCACGACCCGGCCCGACCCGGCGGCGCCGCGGCACCCGGACCTGGTGAAACGGAACTTCACCGCGAAGGAACCGAACCAGCTGTGGGTGACCGACCTGACGTATGTCCCGACGTGGTCCGGCATCGCCTACGTGTGTTTCCTGGTCGATGTGTATTCGCGGATGATCGTGGGGTGGCGGGTCGCGGGCCATATGCGGACCGAGATGGTCCTGGATGCGATCGAGATGGCCCGGTGGAGCCGCGGCACCCGGATCGACGGGTTGCGCTGTCACAGCGACGCCGGCAGTCAATTTACATCCATCCGGTACGGCGAGCGGCTGGCCGAGATCGGTGCCACCCCGTCGATCGGGACTGTCGGGGACTCGTTCGACAATGCGTTGGCCGAGACCGTGAACGGTTACTACAAGGCCGAGTTGATCTACGGACCCGGACGACCCGGACCGTGGCGGACCGTCGAAGATGTCGAGTTGGCGACCCTGGGCTGGGTGCACTGGCACAACACGGCCCGGCTGCACGGCTACCTCGGCGATCTACCACCAGCAGAGTACGAAGCCACGTACTACGCTACGAAACGGACCGACCAACCCCTGGCCGGAATCCAATAGCTCGAGCCTCCATCAGACCCAGTGCGGTTCACAGTTCGGCGTGCGCTCGCCTTTGTCGCCGACTGTGGCAACGCCTACCGCCTCTCGCCGCCCGAGTTCCGGCGCGCCTTCAATCAGGCCTGGTTCCGAAGGATCGAACTCGACTCGCAGTTCGGCTCGACAGTCGTGGCCGGAGTTGAGCACACGGAGTCCATCGAGGCGATTCACACCGCCGAGGTGATGCCATCGCCCGCCGACTGGGTGACTGATCGGGTCAAGACAAAGAAAGAACACGGCAGCATGCGCTTCCGCGTTCTTTCCCATGTCAAGGGTTCTAGAGTGCCTTGTTTTGGTGGAGCTGCGGGGAATCGAACCCCGGACCTCTTCGATGCGAACGAAGCGCGCTACCAACTGCGCTACAGCCCCGAACCCGGATCGCTCCGTGAACATGAAGAAGACTACCAGCGCCTGAAGGGTGCTCCGGACACCCGCGGAGCAGGGCCGGCGGTGCCGGATCGTCAGCCCGACCGGAAGGACTCCCCGATCAGCACGGGCACCTTGGAGGACACGTTTTCCTGCGCGGCCAGCGGGATCTCGTCGCCGTAGCCGTCGCTGATCAGCTCCTGGCCGGAGGCACACGCCGTCAGCGACGTGGCGACGTGGGGGGCCACCTCGCGATAGGCCGCTGCGGCGGCCAGCGCCTCGGGTGAGGCCGGGCCGATCCCGGACTGGAGCACCGCGTTGATCACGGCGCCGGCGCCCCACATGTCCTCGACGGCCGGTCGCAGCAGATCTCCGGGCCAGCGCTCCCCCGCCCCGACCACGGCCACCGGGCCTCGTACGGCGCCGCGGCTGATCCAGCGGGCGACGGCCTTGGCGTTGCGCAGGCACGCCCCGACCACCACGGCGCCAGACTCGGCCATCTGCCGGGAGATGGCCGAACCGTTGGGGGACGGCAGGACCAGCTTGCGGGAGACGGCCAGGGCTCCGGAACGGGCCGCGGCCTGGACGGACAGCGGGGACAGGCTGACCCCGCTCGGGCCGGCCTCGCGACGGCCGATGGCCAGCACCGCGCCGCGGGTGGCCGCGAAAGTGGCCGCGGTGGCGTCCCGGAAGCGATACGGGTAGACCTCGACGCCTTCGTCGACCGCGACCGAGAGGGCGGTGGTGAAGGAGAGGACGTCGACGACGACCACGACGGCCGCGCCCTGTCCGATTGCGATCGCACCGGGCATGCCCCAGTCGAAACGGATGGCCCAGCCCGGCTGGCGATGATGATCCCGCGAGGGCGGCGTCACCGGCGGGACCAAGCCGTCACGGAGCCGGTCAGCCGACCAACGCCATCGGGCTCACTGGCCCGACGCTCGCCGGTAGACGATCGGTTGGTAGTAGTCCAGGTCGTCGAACGACGGATCGTCGTCCTCGAGGTCCACGATCTCCCGGCCGTGCCGGTAACCCGACGGCGGCACCTGGGAGACAGCGACCTCGGGCCGGCCGAACGAGCTGCCGACCACCGGCTCGTCGAGGCGGTCGAGGTGGTACTCCGGACGGATCTGCCGGGCCCGGCGCAGCCGAGCCAGACGCCGCTGGCGGATGTCGTTCTCGATCCGGACGGCCCGGCGCAGGTAGCCCAGATACGCGACGAGCAGCAGCCCGAAGAACCCGGTGCCCGACCAGAGCACCGGCTTGACGAAGTAGGCCGCCACCCCGAACGCCACCGTGGCCAGGAACAGGACAACGGTGATGCGGCGACGCCGCGAGTACTTGTAGGCGCGAGCGACCTCGGCCGCGTCCGGGTCGTACCCGCCGCGGCCGTGGCGACGCGGGACCGGCCGCAGGTGGGACTCGTCGACCCCGGCAAACCGATCGCGCCGCGACGACGATGCACCGACGGCGACCGGCTCCCGGTCCACCGCCCCGTCGCGCTCGACCGTCGCGTCCTCGTAAGTGACCTCTTCGTAGGAGACCTCTTCGTAGGTGACCTCGGCGTACTCGACGTCCTCATAGTCGTCCGGTTCGCCGTCGAACTCGTCCTCGGCGTATGGGTCGTGCTCGTTGTCCAGCAGTACCTCGTCCAGGGCGTCGTCCCCGACCGCGCCGTCGGTCTCGAGATCCTCGGCGTACTGGTCGACCTCGGCCCGACGACGGAAGGTCGGGCGACGCCGAATGGAGGCCGAAGCCCGACGCAGGACCCGGAAAGAGCCGCCGTCGGTGTCGGTCTCGGGCACCGCTTCACGCCTCCGCGCAACCATCGGCACCAGGACTGTGAGCCAGGCGGCGACGAGTACCACGATGATGAGCGACGTGGGGATGGACATCGCGCCTCCTCTCGAATCAGATGCGGTCGGCCGGACGGGAACGCAGTAGCAGGCCTTGCGTTCACGCTAGCGAGGAAGGGGCGCCCAGCCCCGGAGGACACGCCCGTGATCATCACCCGACTGGCCGGTCAAGTTCCGATCGAGGGGTGACCGTGGGTCGGCCGATCAGGCCGAGCCGGGCGCCCCCGGCCCCGGAGGTGGCGGGAGGGCGCCACTGTGCCAGCGGGACAACAACTCTGCGGCACCGCCGGGCACCTCCTCCTTGGTCATGGCGAACAGGAGGTGGTCACGCCATGCTCCGTTGATGTCCAGGTAGCGCTGCAGGTACCCCTCCTGCCGGAACCCGATGTGGGCGACAACGGCCTGGCTGGCCCGGTTCTCCGGCGCGATCGTCGCCTCGACGCGGTGCAGGCCGACCGGACCCAGCGCATGACCGGTGGCCAGCGCCACGGCGGCGGTGGCCACCCCGCCGCCCTGCCGGGTGGAGTCGACCCAGTAGCCGATCCACGCGGAGCGGAGGGCGCCGCGTTGCAGACCGCCGATGGTGACCTGGCCGGAGAACGTCCCGTCGACGGTGATAACGAACGGCAGCACCTCGCCACGACGGGCCGCCGCGATCAGCAACGATCGGTGAGAGTGCCACTGCGCCCTGGTGTGCCGCTCGGCCCAGCTGATGGAACTGGTGGCGTCCCAGGGGGCGATGAACCGCTCGTCGCGGATCCGGATCCGTTGCCAGGCATCACCGTCGGACCGGCGCAGCGGTCGGAGCTCGACCGCTCCCGCCTTCGTCGCCACCGGTCCAAGACGGGCCGGCCATCCCGGATGCCGACCGGCCGGCGGCCAGCCGTCGACGCTCATTGGGCCGTCAGGCGCGCTGGGCCAGGAAGGAGACCGAAACCTCTGTCCCGACCGGGATGTCGGTGGCCTCCTCGTCGATCAGCACCAGGCAGTTCGCCTCGGCCAAGGAGGCCAGAAGGTGAGTGCCGCCACCGCCCAGGATGTGCACCAGGTACTCGTCGTCCTCGTCCCGCATCAGTTGGCCGCGCAGGAACTGGCGACGCCCTTCCGGCGACGCGATCGGCTCCAGCGTCCGGGCGGTGACCGTTCGGCGGTAAGGGTTGCGGCGGCCCAGCATCACCCGGAGCACGGGCCGCACCATCACCTCGAACACCACCAGCGCCGACACCGGATTGATCGGCAGCAGGAACGTCGGCACGGCATCGGGCCCGAGGCGGCCGAACCCCTGGGCCGACCCGGGTTGCATGGCCACCCGGGTCAGATCCAGCTCGCCGAGATCGGACAGTGCCTCGACCACCAGTTCGGCGCTGTGCCCCCCGGCCGCACCGGAGATCACCACGCACTCGGACACCAGCAGCCGGGCCTCGACCAGTTCCCTGAGCTTCCGCGGGTCCCGCGGGGCGATGCCGACCCGGTTCACCTCGGCGCCGGCGTCCCGAGCCGCGGCCGCCAGGGCGAAGGAGTTCACGTCGTAGACCTGGCCCGGGCCCGGCGACCGGGAGACGTCGACCAGTTCGTCACCGACACTGATGATGGACAACCGGGGTTTGGGGTGGACGAGAACCTTGTCCCGTCCGACAGCGGCCAGCAGACCGACCTGGGCCGAGCCGATGAACGCACCCGAGCGGACCGCCACGTCGCCGGGCTGCACGTCCTCGCCGGTCCGCCGGACGTACTGCCCGGACCCGACCGAGCGGGTGACGTGGACCCGAGCTCCGGACCGCTGGGCCCCGGACCGCGGGACGACCGCGTCGGCGATGGTCGGCAGTGGCGCACCGGTCGCCACGTAGACCGACTGGTGCGGCTGGAGACGGTGGGCGGTCCGGGTACCGGCGTCGATCTCGCCGACCACGGGCAGCAGGATCGGGCTGTCGGCGCTCGCGCCCTGCACATCGACCGACCGCACGGCGTACCCGTCGACGGCCGCCTGGTCGAACGCGGGCAACGCCGCAGAGGCCACGACCTCCTCGGCGCACAGCAGACCCTGGGCCTCGGAGATGGCGACCCGCACCGGGGGCGGCGTCAGCGCCGCGGCCAGCACCATGTCGAGTTGTGCGGTGACCGAGCGCATCAGATCTCCCGGTTCCGTCCGGCGGTCGTTGAACCGGCGGCGCTGCCCGCGGGCAGCGCCCCTGACGACAAACGCACCGACGAGTCCTGGGCCATAACCGGTAACGCTACTGTCTCGCCCGCCCCTGGCCATGACGACACCACTGCGGAGGCGCACGTTGCTCCGCCCGACGGCGCCTACGGTGAACCGGTGACCCAGGATCCCGCGTCGGTCGCCGCCGGCAAGTCGGCCCTGCGTCGACCGTTGCTCGCGGCCCGCGCCCGACGAGCACCGGAGGACCGCGCGGCCGCCGCCGCCGCGAACACCGCTCACCTGCTGACCGCCCTTCGGGGCGCGAGGATCGTCTGCGCGTACCTGCCGCTGCCCACCGAACCTCTGGAGGCCGCCCTTCTGGACTTGCTGGTCGAACGTGGGGTGTCGGTGCTGGTCCCGGTGGTCAGGGCCGATGCGCCGCTGGACTGGTGCCGCCATCCCGCTCCCACCGGCCCGGGCGCGTTCGGCATCGCCGAGCCGGCCGGACCCCGGCTGGGTCCGACGGCCGTGGCCGGAGCCGATGCGGTGCTGGTGCCGGCCCTGGCCGTCGACCGCGCCGGACGGCGGCTCGGTCGCGGCGGCGGGCATTACGACCGCACTCTGGCCCTGCTCCGCGACGTGCGGCCGGAGCTCGTCGGGGTGCTGTTCGACGGGGAGCTGCTCGAGCACGTGCCGGCCGACCGTCATGACATCGCGGTGACGTCGGTCGTCACACCGGCCGGTGGTTGGCACCGTTTGCGCAGGTGAGAGCGGCCCACTTGCACCGCGCAACCGAATGCGAGCATCATCGAATTGGCAGTCTCGTGTTTCGAGTGCCAACGTTGATGCTCGGATGATCGGCCGTGGTATTCACTAGGGCCGATGGGACCGAGGCTCGCCGAGCGCTACCCAAGCAGATTCAGATGTCTTCTACCCCGCGTGCCGCGCGCCGCGGGGTGACCGCCGGAGGAACGTGTGCCCACCTACCAATACGCCTGCACCGAGTGCGGGCACCGCTTCGAGCAGGTTCAGGCCTTCTCGGAGGCGTCCCTGACGGAATGCCCGAACTGCGGTGGCAAGCTCCGCAAGGTCTACGGATCGGTGGGTGTGGTGTTCAAGGGCAGCGGCTTCTACCGGACCGACTCCCGCTCCGGTGCGGTGCCTGCCGTCTCCAGCGAAAAGTCCGACTCCTCGTCGTCCGAGTCGAAGCCGGCCGCCAAGGAGTCCTCCCCCAAGAAGACGTCCGATGCCGGCTCGTCATCGGGGTCGTCGACAGCCGGATCGTCATCGAGTTCGTCGTCCGGTTCGTCGTCCTCCTCCAGCAAGCCGGCGGCCGCGGCCACCACCTGACCCTGGGTTGTCCACACACCCCTGAACGGTCCACATTCCGCACTCGCCGCGCTCGCGTGCGCCGAGTGGTGCCTACCGTCGGTGCATGCCGCCCCTACGACCAGCCGCCCGGCCGCTCCGGTGAGGCGGGCCCCTGGCCTGCAACCGCACTGGCCCGACCGCCTTTCCGGGCTGATCGGACGCCGGCGCCGGGGCGGGCGCCGCGTTCGCCGCATCCGGCGCGTGGTGGCTGTCCTGCTGCTGATCGCGGCCGGGGTCACGGCGGTAGCCGGCCGGCCGGGCCCGCCGGCGGGATCGCGGGTGCTGGCGGTGACCCGTGACCTTCCCACCGGCGCCACCCTGACCGATGCCGATGTCGCGACGGTCTCGGCCGCCGATCCACCTGACGGCGCCCTGGGCGTGGCATCTCAAGCCGTTGGTCGTCAGTTGTCGGCGCCGGTCCGCAAGGGCGAGGTCCTGACCGACGTGCGGCTGGTGTCCACCGGTCGGCCTGACCCGGGTGCGGGGCGAGTGGCGGTGCCGGTCCGGCCGGCCGACCCGGCGACGGTCGATCTGCTCACCCCGGGGATCCACGTTGCGGTGCTGGCCGTCGCCGAGAGCGGACAGGCCACGCTGCTGGCGCCGGATGCGGTGGTCCTGGCCATCCCGCCGCCGTCGAAGTCCGAACCGGACAAGCGGTTGGTGGTGCTGGCCGTCCCGACCGGCGCGGCCGACCGGATCACCGCGATCGGCGTGAGCGGCGCCCTGGCCCTCCGGTTCACCTGACGGAGGATCCCGATCACGCCGAGTCGGCCTCGCGCACGGCGGCCGAAGGTTGATCTGCCGATAATCCGCGACGCGTAGGGTTCGGCGCGTCCAGCCAGCGCGGCGCCGACCACGGCGCCATCGTCCCCAGGAGACACGAAAATGCTCAAAGGTTTCAAAGACTTCATCATGCGCGGGAACGTGGTGGAACTCGCGATCGCCGTGGTCATCGGTACGGCCTTCACCGCTGTGGTGTCGGCGTTCACCAAGTACATCATCAGCCCGATCATCGCCGCGGTCGGCGGCACCAACGTCAATGGCCTCGCCATCCGCCTGGTCAAGGGCAACGACGCCAGCCTGATGGACTTCGGAGCCGTCATCACGGCCGGGATCACCTTCCTGATCACAGCCGCCGTCGTCTACTTCGTCTTCGTGCTGCCGCTGAACAAGCTGGCTGAGCGCCGCAAGCGCGGAGAGATCCCGGCACCGGCCACCCCGACCGAACTGGAACTGCTGATCGAGATCCGCGATCTGCTCGCCGCCGGGAACACCGACGCCGCAGCCGCGGTCATCGAAAAGACCATCTGACGGCCCGCGGCCGTCGGGTCAGCCGTGATGCGGCGGGCGGTTGTCCCGGTACCACTGCTCGCTGTACCCGCCGTCGGCTGAACCGCCCCGTTCGTCACTCGTGGTGTCCGGCAACACATCTCCGAAGATCTCGTCGAGCATCCGACGATCGATCGTGCGCGGCCGAAGCTTCGGCTCAGCGGACACGGCCGGCGTCTCAGCGGACGCGGGCGGCGTCTTCGCCGACGCGGGCGGCGTCTCGGGGGCTGGGTCGGGCGCTGGTGCGTTCATCACCACCAGCTTGCCACGCCGGGCTCCGGGCCACCGCGAGGTAGCCCGGAGCGGAGCCGATCAGATCTCCGGGTCGGAGAGCTCCCCGATCACGTGGACCGCCAACGGGATCAGGGTCGCCAGGCCGTCCCGGATGGCCTGACGGGACCCGGCCACATTGGCCACCAGCGTGGAACCGGAGACGCCGACGAGCCCGCGCGAGACCACCGCGTCGGTGACTCCGGCCGCCATTCCCGACCAGCGGAGAGCCTGGGCGATGCCCGGCAGCTCCCGGTCGAGCACCTCCTCGGTCACGTCGGGGGTGACGTCGCGCGGCGAGATGCCGGTGCCCCCGACGGTGACCACGAGATCGACACCGCCGATGACCGCGGTGTTCAGCGCATTCCGGATGTCGAGCGCGTCGGAGGGCACGGCAACCGAGCCGTCGACGACGAACCCCGCCTCGGTGAGCAACTCCGTCACCAGCGCGCCCGCCCCGTTGTCGCCCTCGCCGTGGACCAGCTGGTCGGTGATCGACACGATGAGCGCGCGACCGGCGTGTGGTGTGGTCGGCATGGCCGGCACCTCCTGTTTTCTGTCCGCCGCCGGGCTCGGAGGCGAACTGTCGTTGCAAGCACAGTAGCCACCGTCAGGTGGGCCGTTGTGCACAGGGCGCGTCCGTGCTGCGGCAGGATGGGACGGATGCGGCTGATCTTGATCCGGCACGGCGAATCGGTGGGGAACGTGGACGAGTCCGCGTTCTGCTTGATTCCCGATCACGCCATGGACCTCACCGACGTCGGCGTCCAGCAGGCGAAGGACGCCGGCGCGCGGCTACGCGAACTCCTAGGCCCACAACCGGTCGACGTGTTCGTGTCTCCCTACCGCCGGACCTGGCAGACCCTGGAACACCTGGCCCTCGGATCCCGGATCCGCCGGGTCCGGGAGGAGCCACGGCTCCGGGAGCAGGACTGGGGCAACCTGCAGGATCTGGCCAGCCAGCAGCGACAGAAGCGGGAACGCAACGCATTCGGGCACTTCTTCTACCGCCTGGACTCCGGGGAGTCCGGTGCCGACGTCTACGACCGCCTCACCGGATTCCTCACCGGGCTCACCTCGCCCTGGGCCGATGACGCCGGCGAACAGGATCGGACGGTCCTGCTGGTGACCCACGGCCTGGCTATGCGGCTGGCCTGCATGGCCCTGATGGGGTGGACGGTGAGCGAATTCGAGGCCCTGAGCAATCCCGTCAACGGCGACTTCCGCGTGCTCACCCGCCTCGACACCAACGGCAGCTCCACCGGCGGCGGACTTCTCGGACTGGGCCCGGCCTGGGTGCTCGATCGCCCTTTCGACACCTGGAAGTAACGCGCTGATCAGCGGGCGAGGAACTCCACCGCGGCGGTACGGAACGCGGCCGACGGGACCGCGCTGACGTGATCGCGACCGGGCAGCAGCAGATGCCGTCCGTCGGGCAGGCCGGCCGCCCAGGCCTGGGTGGCGTCGGTGATCCGGTCCCGGTCGCCCGCGACCACCAGGGTCGGGACCGAGACGGACGTCGCTGGCAGCCAGGTCGGATCGGCCGCCATTCCCTCGACGAAGGCCGACAGCGCAGAGAGATCAGCTCCGCGGCCGGCCAGGACCATCCGGGCCATCCGCCGTCCCGGGCTGTCCGGCCCTCGAGCACCGCCGAGCTCCGCCCGGAATTCGGCGAGATCGACATCCTGCAGCAGAGGCCGGCCGTCATACCCGCCGATGACGGCCCGGCCGATGACGGGCAGGCCGTCCGGCCACGGCTGCGCCCCGGGTGCGCCCGCCGCGGCAGCGATCAGTTCTCCGGCCAGCCGGCCACCCATCGAATAGCCGATCAGGTCGACGGTCGGCACCGGCCCGAGCACCGCCGGGAGCGCCTCCAGCACCGCCACCAGGTCCCGCAGGACAATGGGCAGGCTGTAGTCCTGCGCGTGATGGGATCGGGCAGAGAGGCCGTGACCACGGATGTCGACCGTGACGGCGGTCCGGCCGGCCCGGGCCAGTTGGGCCAGCCATCCGGTCGCGACCCAGTTGGCACGCGCGCTGGAGCCGAACCCGTGGATCAGGAGCACCGGGGCGCCCTGGCCGATGGGACCGATTCGCACGGAGACGGCGGCGCCGCCGTCTCCGGTGACCGCCAGGGCCGCACCGTCGGGTTCTGAGTGGTTCGGCTGGGTCACTCCCCTATCCTGCCCGACCGGCGGCAGCCTGCCGTCTCCGCAGGTCAACCGCGCAGGTGGCGCGTAGCGTGACGGGGTGGTCGGCCCCCGATGAGCAACGTGAAGACCCCCGAAGACCTGCTGGATCGCATCCTGCGGGCGGCGGCCCTGCACCCCGACCGGCCCGCGCTGTCCGGCCACCGCGGGCGCACCCTGCGCTACCGGGACCTGGCGGTTGCCGTCCTGGCCACCGCCAAAGGATTGCGCCGCAACGGGTTCCGCCCCGGCGACCAGATGCTCTACTGCGTCCGACCCGACCCGAGCGGCATCGTGCTGCTGCTCGGGACGGTCGCCGCGGGCGGCGTGATCGTCTTCCTCGACCAGCGCTGGGACACTGCGACCTTCGCGGCCCGGGCGGCATCGGTCGGCGCGCGATGGGCGGCCAACGAGTCGGTGCTCTACACGGACCGCCGAATCCGTCCCGGCGCGCATGCCCTGACCCTGCCCGATTACCCGGCCCTGGGCATTCGCACCCTCCGCGCCGGCCCCTGGCTGCCCGGCGTTCCTCGCGGGAGCCTCTCGGTGAGCGGCCTGGCCAAGGGTCGGTACCCGCTGGACGACGAGGTCCTCCCCGGGCTTCGGGGTGATCCGCATGCGGAGGCGGTGGTGATCCACACCGCCGGCACCACGGCCCCACCGAAGGCGGTGGTACACACCCGGGGCTCCTTGGGATCCAACCTCACCGTACTGGCGGCACACTGCCAGATCGCCGAACGGGCAACCGTTTTCACCCACCAGCTGATGGTCGGTCTGCCGGCGTTGGCCGTCGGTGCGCACTGGCGACTACCGGCCTTCGGTCCGTCGGCCCGGATGGACCCGGTGCGATTCGCCCGCGGGATGGGCCGGGCCACCCACACCTTCCTACGGCCCTCCGACCTGTCCGCCCTGTTGACCGCGGTGTCCGAACGCCTGGCCCCGAGACCGCCGGCGCTGCAGCAGATCCTGGTCGGCGGGGCCCCGGTGCTCGCTGCGCTGGTCCGCCGAAGCCTGGAAGTACTGCCGGGGGTCGGCGTGCTGTCCGTGTACGGGATGACCGAGATCCTGGCCGTGGCCATCGCCGACGAGGAGGAGAAGCTCACGGCGTCGGGCCCGGGAGACCCGGCCGGCGCGTTGCTGCCGGGAGTCACGGCGCGGGTGGCCGGGGACGGCGAACTGATCCTGACCGGGCCCTCCTTGGCGAAGGGATACGTCGGCGGACCCGCGTTGACCGAGTTCGCCACCGGCGACCTGGCCACCCTGGACGGCCGGTCGTTGGTGCTGCACGGCCGCAAACGAGACCTGATCGTCCGGGGGCGGACGCTCATCTATCCCGCTCTGTACGAGCCGCTGGCCGAGAGCATCCCCGGCGTCGGACACGCCGCGCTGATCGGAATACCGGACGATGCCGGCGACGAGCGACTGCTTCTCGCCGTTCAGCCCGCCGGACAACCGGTGAATGACCACGCGTTGGCCGAACAGCCGAAAGAGTCGCACACGCGGGCGGCGGCCCCCGCCGATCCGCCCTCCTTCTCCGTCCTGTTCGACCACCCGCTGGCCGCGACGATCCGATCCGCCTTGCCCGGGCTGGTCGACGAGGGATCACTGCCCGACGAGATCGTGGTGGTGAGCGCGATCCCGACGGTCGGCCGCGGACAGGCGCCGGACCGGGTGGCCCTTCGTCGCCTGCTGGCCAATCCCCCGGGCGACAGCTGATCGGTCGCGTCCCGAACCGATCAGGACGCGACCGGACGGCGGGCTGAGGATCAGTCGAGCAGACCGGCCGCGGTCAACACGTCGATCGTGGCCGTGTGCAACTGGGCGATCCGTCCCGTGATGGCGGTTCTGATGGCGGCGGTCAGGGCTTCGGCCTGGGCCAACGACGCCCGTCGGGCGGCCGCCAGATCAGACGCGGATCGGAGTCCGTCGATGAGGTCGGCCGTGGCCGTGGAGTCCGCCCGCATGGCGTCGTACTGCGGCGAGTCCGAGGTCTCCAGGATTGCGCCGAAGTATTTGTCGGTCCATCCGACGGAATGGATGTTGATGGCGGCCGAGGTGTTCCGGTCCGTCCAGCCCTGCTTGGATCCGTGGTCGCCACTGAGCGAGTTGAAACCGAAGTCCTGGTCGAAGCCATCGGATCCCACCGACGCGACGTTGGCCATGGCGTCCATGAGGAACGAGCCGACGATCGGGTCCTTGGACGCCTTGTAGAGGAACGTGGCCTCGTCGTCCGCAGTGATGTACTCCCACCCCCAGTCGTGCGGGCCGGTCTTGGCGCCGTTCGCGGTGTGGGCCAGACCGTAGCGGGCGGCCATGGCCGGCACCGCCGCCGTCGTCCAGTACTCGGATTCGATGCGGTCGTCGGAGTGGACGATCATCTCGTGCAGGTCGGCCGCCATGGCCGATGGCAGCGTGCCGTCGTACTTCACCAGGTAGTAGGCGACCGTGAACAGCTTGACGATCGACTCGGAGATCACCTGGGTGTCGCCGCCACTGGACGCGACGAGGGCCCCGGTGGACCGGTCGACGAGCGCGACATGCTGGTGCACCCCGTCCTCGGCGGCCGCGGCCACGCCCTGATCGACGGCCTGCTGGGGAGTCAGGCTGTTGGCCGCGGCCGGGAGTGGGACGCTCACCGTCAGCGTTCCCGAGAGCACCACGACGGACATGATCGCGAGGTGACGCAGCCCGTTCAGCACCGCGTACACCCCTCTCCGGTCCGCCTTCCATCACGGTCGGCATCCGACCCGTCACGGAGAGCGTAACGCAGCCCCCGAACCCGTCGTTCACGGATCGTGATCGTCAACTACAGTGCGCGACCATGTTCACCCAGTCGTCACCGAGTGTCCATCGTGGTCGTCAATACGTGGCCAGCCATACACAGCTGAGCGTTTACAGCACGCCCGTTTGCGGTACAGGATGGAGTTGTGGCCCCGGTCAAAGAAGCCGCCGTGGCTCTGCACCAGCAGTACAGAAAACGAGGTCAACGATGACTGATTCCACCCCCGCGACTCCGATCCATCCAACCGACGAGACGGACGCCGAGACTCCGATCCCAACCCAGCGGCCGGCCGTCACCCACGGCCGCCCGAGAAGTGTCGAAGGCGAGGAAGCCTACGAGCGCAGCCGGCGGGAGCAGGCCGCCATCGACATCGCGGCCGGCTGGTAGTCCCATATCCCCAGTCCGGCCGTGCGGGGCTCGTTCGGCCGGACCGTCACTCGTCGCGCTGCTCGGTCAATGCCCGATCAGCGGCCTCCCTGGCCTCGTCGATCGTCTTCTGCAGATGATCCAGCTTCGGGCTCGACTCGTCCGGTTCGGTGTCCGGCCGGTCGACCTGCTCGGGGGCTGTGCTCTCGTTCGTCATGGCTTGTTCCTCCTGCTCGGGGTTTGTTGCTCTGCGCCTTCGTGGGTTCCCGTCCGACGAGCCGCCCAAGCGTCACCCGTCCCGAAGCGGACGCTGATCTGCGATTTCGCCGCCCCATCGGCGACCGGCTACCCTGATCTGGCGTTACCCGCCTCTATAGCTCAGGGGATAGAGCATCGGTTTCCTAAACCGTGTGTCGCAGGTTCGAATCCTGCTAGGGGCACTTTTCGCAGGTCAGCGACTTGGCCTCTGAGAATTGTTGTCGATAATTTGCCCATTCCAGGCGGATCGTGGCCGGCAGGATGTCCCGCAACTCGCCCACGTGCTTCGGGCGTCCAACGTCGACTCTCCGGACTCCACCCGTTCCGGGTACAGCCGGACCGCACGCGCTCTGGTCTCCTTCCTGCCGGCCCTGATGCACTGCTGGCGCCGCTGTTCCGAGCAGGGCCGGCTATACCAAGTACCCAGGAACTGCTCGTGGCCTGGCCCGACTTCGCGCTCTGCGAGCGGTGGACCGACGCGGACGATCAAGGTGTTCCGCCTGACGTCGGGGATGAAACGCACCTATCCCGAATCGTCACGACTCGACCAAGTGCTACGCTCGGAACATGCTTCCATGGAATGCACATCAGAGGTCATCGGGTGGTCCGTCGTGACCTATCCCGACCTGTCGGGCCTGTTCCGGCAACTGGTCCGGTTCCAGATCGAACTCTGGGACGGTCTCGACGTCAGGCTGAGGTCAGAGCACGACCTGCCGCTCGCTCGGTTCGAGATCCTGCAGGCCATCGACGCCCGCGGAACGTGCCGGGTGTTCGACATCGCGGAGGATCTGGTCGTCACGATGAGCGGCATCAGCAAGCTCGTCGATCGGGTCGAGGCAGCGGGCTACTGCCGCCGTCGGGCCAACCCGGACGACCGCCGTTCGTCGCTGATCGAACTCACCGACGACGGCCGGACAGTGATGGAACAGGCCAACGCCACCTATCAACAGGAGCTCGACAAACGGTTCGACGCCGTGCTTTCCGAGGCCGAGCTCCGACAACTGCACGGCACCCTGGACAAGCTCCGGGCCGCCGGACACACCATCAAGAGGAAGCCGTCATGAGTAGCACCATGCGCGCCATCGTTCTCGACGCCCCAGGCCCGCCCGAAGCGCTCGTCATCCGCGATCGGCCCATCCCGACGCCTGCCCGCGGCTGGGTGCTGATCAAGGTGAAGGCGTTCGGCCTCAATCGATCCGAGTTGCACACCCGGCTCGGCCTGGCGGAAGGGGTCACCTTTCCCCGCGTTCTCGGCATCGAGGCGACCGGTGTCGTGCAGGAGTGCCCCGGCGGCGAGTTCGTCGTCGGCCAACAGGTGATGGCGATGATGGGCGGAATGGGTCGCCAGTACGACGGCGGTTACGCCGAGTACACCTGCGTGCCGGTCTCCCAGGTGATCGGCTTCGCCAGCGATCTGCCCTGGTCGACGCTCGGTGCCGTGCCGGAGATGCTGCAGACCGCCTACGGATCAATGACGGTCGGTCTCGACGTCCAGCCCGGCCAGTCGATCCTGATCCGCGGGGGCACCTCATCGGTCGGGATGGCCACCGCAGTATTGGCCAAGCGACACGGCATGACGGTGCTGTCCACCACCCGCAACCCGGGGCGGGCCGACGCGCTCCGGGCTATCGGTGTCGATCACGTGCTGGTCGACGACGGAGCGGTCGCATCTCAGGCTCGAGCCCTATGCCCGGACGGCGTCGACTGCGCCTTGGAACTCGTCGGCACACCCACGCTTCCCGATACACTCCGGGCGGTCCGGGTCCACGGCGTCGTCTGTTTCACCGGGATGTTGTCCAACCAGTGGACCGTGAAGGATTTCTACCCCAACGACTACCTCCCCCGCGGAGTGCGCCTGGCGGCCTATTCCGGTGACGCCTCCGACCTGTCGTCGGGCGTGCTTCAGGAATTTCTCGACACGGTCGGCTCCGGGAACGCCGCGCTCCCGATCCACCACGTCTACAGCTTCGACGAGATCGTCGCGGCGCATGCCGCAATGGAGTCCGGGCAGGCCGTCGGAAAGCTGGTGGTGACCACCGGAATGTGACGTTCGTCCGATTCTGCGGCTTCGATGCATCTGTATGGGAAGACGGCGTTCTGCGCAGTCGCTTACCGAATGCATCACCTCCCGAGGAGCCACGATCTCCGTGCGTCCACGTCGGTCCCGTTCGGCCCTCGCCGTGTTCCCGCTGTTGCTGGTGGCCGCGGTGCTGCTCACGGCGTGCCGTCATGATGCCGGGGTGGCCGTCGCCGCGGGTGGGGCGTCCGACTCGACCGATGCAGCGTCAGCTGCTCGGCGGATGCCTAACGGGCTCAATGCCCGGTAGTCCCGCCAAGTGTCGCCCTCGGTCAGCCCCAGCCGCGTCTCGGCGTGCACGTGTGCACAAGCTCTATGTCGGCGGCCGGTTGACGTCCCGCACCGTTGCCACGAATTCGTGGATAAGCCGCGACGTTCGGCCTCGCTCCCAGCCCAGATGAACCTCGGTCGGTGGAAGGTCGGTGACCGGAACGAACCGGACGTCAGCACGCCGATAGAACCGCGCTGTCGACAACGGAAAGATCGCGATCCCCTGCCCAACAGCGACCAGTTCCAGCTTCTCCTCCACCGTGCGATGTGCTGCTCGCGCTGAACCGCGCCGGCGGCGCATCTCAGCGGCCGCGGCCGCCCATTCAGGCACGGCGGCCGGGTCTTGTAGGAGTTGCTCCGCCGTTAGGTCGCTGAGCAGCACACCCTCGGCCGTTGCGAGCTCGTGATCCGACGGCAGCATGACCACACGCGGCTCGGAGAAAAGCGATTCGGTTGATAGACCGGCGGCATCGAAAGGCCGCCGAAGGTAGCTCACGTCCGCACGGCCGTCATGCAGCACCCGCACCTGGTCGTCCCAGCCAGTGCGCATCACCTGCATCTCGACCTCGGGGTTGGTGCGCCGGAAGGCCCGTACTGCCTCGGTGACGACCAGCCCCGGCATGAATCCAACCGTGAACACTGATTCACCGCGAGCGGCAACGGCGACGCGCCGTCGCACAGCCGCTGCCGAAGCAAGCAGTCCCTCCGCCTCCCGGTGGAGCAATTGCCCCTGCTCGGTCAGCTCCGTCCCCCGAGTGTCCCGCACGAACAGCTGCAACCCGATCTCATCCTCGAACGCCCGAATCTGTCGAGACAGGACCGGCTGGGCGATCATCAGGACCTCGGCTGCGCGTCTGAAATTGAGTTCGTCGGCCACCGCCACGAAGTACCTGAGCTTCCGGAGATCCAAATCGGGACGCATACCGTCAGCTTCCCACAGATTCTTGATACCCGATGGGTTTCACTGGATACGAAAGAGGTCTTGGACAGAGGAAGGTGCGGCGCACAGACTCGACTCTGGCTTCGACGAAAGGAACCCCATGTCTCTCACCCACAAGCGCGTCGTCATCATCGGCGGCACATCCGGCATCGGCCTGGCCACCGCCCACGCCGCCGTCGACGCTGGAGCCGAGGTCATCATCGCCTCCAGCCGCCAGTCCAGCATCGACGCTGCCCTCGGCGAATTGTCCGCCGCCGCGACCGGGCACGCACTCGATGTTCTGGACACCGCCGCGGTGCAAGCGTTCTTCGAGGAAGCCGGAGAATTCGACCACCTCGCCTACACGGCAGGTGAATCTCTCAGCCTCATGCCCGTCGATGGCATGAACATCGACCAGGCCCGCGGCTTCTTCCAGGTCCGATTCTTCGGAGCCCTGAACGCCGTCAGCATCGCGGCGAAGCACATCCGCCCCGGCGGATCGATCACCCTCACCTCCGGTTCGGCTCGCACCCGGCCAGGCGCCGGCTGGTCGGTCGCGTCCAGCCTGTGCGGCGCGACCACGAGCCTCGCCAGTGCGCTGGCCGTTGAGCTGGCACCCATCCGGGTGAACGTCGTCGAACCGGGCATCATCCGCAGCCCGCTGTGGAGCGGCATGAGCGTCCAGGACCAGCAGGCGATGTACAACCAGCAAGCAGAACTGCTCCCCGCCGGACGTGTCGGCGAGGTCGATGACGTCGCGCAGGCATTCCTCTACTCGATGACTCAGTCGTTCATGACCGGAACCGCGATACCGGTCGACGGCGGGGCCCTCCTGGTCTAAGCCCGACAGAGCCTAGATGTGAGAAACCGTGTCGCAGGTTCGAATCCTGCTAGGGGCACTTCTCGCAGCGCAGCCGTGGAGTCAGCCCAGGCCCCGAGCACGGCGGGGTCCGGCCGCCGATTACGTGTCGCTCGACGGCTACCCGTTGGCCTTCTCCTCGGCGCGATAGGCCGGGACGCCCAGGAGTTCGTCGACGGTGGCGAATCGATAGCCCTGTCGGCGCAGCTCCCTGACGACGATCTTCACTGCGCCGACCGTGTTCGTCCGATCACCGCCCCGCCCGTCGAATCCGTCGTGGAAGATCAAGATCGCGCCCGGCCGGGCCTTGGCCAGGGCCCGCCGGGCGATGCGCCGCGCACTGGGCTGAAACACCTCGAAGGCGTGGCAGAACACCCCGGAGATCGGCTGCAGTCCCTCACCACGCAGAACCCGGGGCAAGGTCGGGGTGCGGAGCAGCCACGGCGGCCGGTACAGCATGGGTACCCGCCCAATGGCCTCGGTCAGCAGGGCCTGCGTGCGAGCCGTCTCCACCCGTTGGGCACCCGGTCGGATGCAGCGGGTCATCTGATGGGACCAGCTGTGGTTCCCGATGACGTGGCCTTGGTCGATCATCCGGGCGGTGACGCCCGGGTGCCGCTCCACACAGCGGCCGACCTGGAAGAAGGTGGCCGTGATGTCCTGCTCGTGCAGGAAGTCGGCGATCTGGCTGGTGAACGGCTCGTTCGGTCCGTCGTCGAAGGTCAGGGCGATGACCCGGTCGTCGACCGGCCGGGCCCGGAACGGGAAGTCGCAGATCATCTGTGAGTAGCTGGAGAACATGGCCCAATAACCGGCCGCCGCGGCCGCCCCCAGGGCGGAGAGCCAGCGGCCCCGGCGCCGGTCAGCCATCGCGGCGACCGTCGACCGACAGCGACCCGCGCGTACCCGAGTTGCCCTTCGCCCGGCGGAACGCGGGGGCCATCCCGAGAATCGGGCGACGGAAGATGCGGTTGAGCGCGTACCCGAGAATGTAGTAGTAGAAGAACGAGACGGCGAAGTTGTAGACGACGCCCTCCTCCATGCGGCGGGCCGACGTCTGGATGGCGTTGTTCGGATCGAACGCAACCAGCCCCTGCTTCCGCAGCCCGCGGAGCAGGTCCAGCTCGTCACCCCCTTGGGCCAGCCGCGTGTCGTAACCACGAAACGCGTCGCGCCGAAAGGCGAAGTTGGTGGCGGTGATGTAGATGACCGGGCCACCCAGCCGGGCGACCAGGTTGACCACGCCGAAGAGCCGCCGCTGGAGCCACAGGCCCCAGGCCGGGCCGTCATGGAAGTAGCAGGGGCCGCCGACGGCGATGCCGAACGGGTGGGCGACGAACCACGCCTCGATCGTGCTGAGCCAATCGGGGTGATAGACGGTGTCGGCATCCGCCGAGACGACGATCTCGCCGCGGGCCAACTCGGTGCCGCGCTGCCGGGCGTGGCAGACCCCACGCTCCGATTCGAACACGACCGTCGCCCCGTTGGCCTCGGCGATCGCCGCCGTTCGGTCGGTGCTGTTGTTGTCGACGACGATGATCTCGACGTCGCCCGCGAAGTTCTGCGCAGCCAGCGAGGCGAGCGTGTCAGCCAGGTAGAACTCTTCGTTGAAGGCCGGAATGACTACGCTGTAGCGGAACTCGACCGCTCCGCCGGCGGAAACCTCGACCACGATGCAACCCAACTTTCTCGTTCTACTTCGTACGCTACGTACTATCTGCTCGGTAGTATGTCAGGCACTGCGCGCGACCGGCCGGCGCCGTACCGTGCACGGCAGGAGGTCGGCGACACCGATGCGGCACCAGCATCCCCCGTCCCGCCGCGATTCGGGAGCCCGTCGGTGACGGCCGCCATCTCGGTTGCACTGATCAGCGCCTTCTTCTTCGCCCTGGCCGCCACCCTGCAGCAGCGCGAAGCGGGCCTCGCGACCGAGATCGGTGCTTCCGATCCGCGGCTGTTGTGGCGACTCGCCCACCGTCCCTGGTGGCTGGCCGGCATCGTGGCCGACGTGCTCGCGGCCGCTCTCCACATCGTGGCCCTGTCCTTCGGCACCATCGCGGTCGTGCAACCGGTGGGCGTCACCGGACTCCTGTTCGCGATTCCCATGGTGGCGATCCTCCGCCGCACGCCGGTGCCGCGGAGAGACGTCGCCGCGGCCCTGGTCGTGTTGATCGGGCTGGCCCTGTTCCTTGCGCTGACCCCGGGCCAGACGCAGTCGACCATCGAGAGGGCCACACCGGTGGTCTTCGTCATCGTCGGCACCGTGGCCCTCTTGGGCGGCCTGATGGCGCTCGCCCACCGCAGTCCGGGCCGGGTCAGGGCCGTGGTTCTGGCCGCCGGGGGCGGCATCGCCTTCGGCGTGGTCGCGGTGTTCGCCCGTGCCCTGCTCCTGCTCATCGAAAGGCCCCATCCGGCGGCGATCGTGGTGGCCGCGATCGGCATCGCCGTCCTGGTCTGCGTCGGATACCTGATGCTGCAGCACGCCTACCGAGCCGGGCATTTCGCCGCCTCCCTGGCCACCGCGGTCGTCATCGACCCGCCGGCCGCCATCATCGCCGGCGCCCTGACCCTGCACGAATCTCTGCCCCACGGCCTGGTGCGCATGAGCCTGATCCTGGCCTGCGCGGCGATCGTGACGGCCGGCATCGCCCTGTTGGTGCGATCGCCGTCCCACGTCCTGACGTTGTCGGCCGGTCCGGAACCAGACGCGGATCAGTAGCCGGCCCAAAGCAGGTGCCGATCCCGGCTCCGCTGCCCGACCATCCCGCGCGAAGTCGACAGTGAGGGCGGCTATCCGGTCCGTGGTTCCCAACTGAACCGGCGGACCGCGAAGAGAACTCCGGCTGCGCCCCAGAGGGCGACGACGAGAACGTCCCACCAATCGAAGGGCGTACCGAGAAAGCCGGCCATGACGCCGTTGGCAAAGTGTTTGATCGGGAAGATCCGTCCGACCCAGAGGATCCAATTGGGGGCGCTGTTTCCGAACGGGATGAAGATTCCGGAAACGAAACAGAGCGGAAGCACGGTGCCGAAGACCACGGGGGCGGAGGCATCAGCGTTCGGAATCACGGCGGTGATGGCCAGGCCGAGAGCGCAGAAGGACGCCGAGCCGATCACGAGCATCACGAGGAACTCGACGATCGCGGTGCCGGTCGGAATGTGGGAACTGTAGAAGGCCCGACCGAACGCGGCGGTCAGAAGCACGAGCATGACCGCCACCACCACCGAATGCAGGATCCGAGAGCCCATGAACGGGCCCTTCGGCAGGGGCGACCCGTCGATTCGCTTCAGGATTCCGGCGTCTCGCTGAGCAGTGACCGAACTGGCGATGTTCGAGTAACAGGCCTGAATGACGGCGAAGGCTGCCATGGCGGCCACGTAGTACGTCGATTCCTTGACCGCCGAAGAACCCACGAGCACTGTCCCGTTGCCCAGCAGGGAGGTGAAGATGACGAGGAGCATCAGCGGGAAGGCGAAGGTGAAGAAGACGCGCGCCGGATTGCGCCAGAATGCCTTGTTGACGTAGCGGGCCTGGGAGAGGGTCAATCCGACGGTGCTCACGGCCACTCTCCGGCCGGACGGTTGGTCCATGACAGGTGGCCGTCGCCCGATGTGGTGCCGGTCAACCGGAGATAGACATCTTCGAGCGAGGGGCGGCGGACCTCGAAGCCTTCCAGGCCGACCTTCTGATCGACGGCCCAGTGCAGCAGATCGTGGACCTCGACGACCGCATCGTCCACGTCGATCTCGGTGAAGCCGTCGGGCCCGGGTTCGCCGCCCAGACCTTCAGGCGCGGCGATGCCCGGGGGGAGGCGAAAGCGCACCCTCGCCATGGCCCGGTCGCGCGCCCCGAGGGAGGCCGGCGCCCCGTCAGCCACGATCCGGCCCTTGGCGAGGATGACGACCTGATCCGCCAGGTACTGGGCCTCGTCCATGAAGTGCGTCGTCAATACCACGGTCTTCCCCAGCGCAGCCAGGTTCTTCACGACCTCCCAGGCTTCTCGACGGGCCGACGGGTCGAAACCGGTGGTCGGCTCATCCAGGAACAGCAGCTCCGGGTCACCCACGAAGGCGATGGCCAGGTCGAGCCGGCGCTGCTGGCCGCCGGAGAGCCGGTTCACCCGCTCGTTCCCCTTCTCGCCCAACCCGACGAGTTCGATCACCTCGTCGACCGGCCGGTGCCGGGGGTACAGGTCTGCGTACATGGTGACGGTCTCGCGGACCGACAAGTAGGGTTCGACGCCCGTTGACTGGAGCACGAAGCCGATATGGCTCTTCAGGGCGGCCCGTTGGGTGCCCGGGTCGTATCCGAGCACCGTGACCTCGCCGCCGTCACGGGACCGATACCCTTCCAGGATCTCGACCGTGGTGGTCTTGCCGGCACCGTTGGGCCCGAGGAGGGCGAAGATCTCGCCGCGGCGGATCTCGAAGTCGATGCCGGCAACGGCACGATCCCCGGAATAGGACTTGGTCAGCCCGCGCACCCGAACGGCCACATCTCCGTCGCCCGCCGGCCCGCCTTCGAACCGCTCGGCCACGTGTCGGCGGGACCCGAGGATGTTCTTTCGGGTGTGTGCCACGACCGGACCTTCCTCGTCTCGTCAGCCCCGGAGCCGATGATGGAGTGCACGCCCGGGCGCGGTGAGAGCCGAACGTCCCGAAGGCCGATGCCGAACGTCCCACCGGCGCGCAGCGGTACGGCGGCCGGCTCTCCGAGTGATCAGACGGCGCCGATGGCGCCGGTGACCAGACCCACGATCTCCTCCCCGGTGACGTCGGCGGTACGGACGCCGGCGACGACGCTGCCCGCGCGCATCACCCATACCTGGGACGAGAGCCGTTTCACCTGCTCGAAGTTGTGCGTGACGATCAGCACCGTCTGCCCGGCGGCGACGACCCGCTTGATGAGCGCCTCGACCTGCGCGGTCTCCCGCAGCCCGAGTGCGGCCGTCGGCTCGTCGAGCACGATCATTCCCCGGGCCCACATGACCCCACGGGCGATGGCGACCGCCTGGCGTTGACCGCCGGACAGTCGTTTCACCGGTTGGGTCACGTGGGGCACGTTGACCGCCAGATCGGACACCAAACGGTGCGCTTCCGTTCGCATCTGCTTACGGCGCAGGAGCTGCATCGGACCGAACCCCCGAGTGAGTTCACGGTCGAGGTACAGGTTCTGCCACACGCTGAGCTGATCGCACAGGGCGAGGTCCTGGTAGACCGTCTCGATGCCGAAATTGCGGGCATCCTTCGGCGAATTGAAATGCACCGGCGATCCGTCGATGAGGATTTCGCCTGAGTCCGGCCGGTTGAGGCCGGTGATGCACTTGACCAGAGTCGACTTCCCGGCGCCGTTGTCGCCGACGATCGCGGTGATCTCCCCCTGGCCGATCGCCAGCGAGGCACCGCGCAGCGCGTCGACATTGCCGAAAGTCTTTCTGATCTCGCGGACCTCGACCTTCGCGGCGCTCATTTGTGTCCCCTCATCAGCAGCGCCGCGGCGATGACCACGATGCCGATCACCAGCGGCGAATAGAAGGCACTGACGCCGAGCAGGGTCAGGCCCGACTGGAGGAACGTCAGCAGGATGGCCCCGAGGATGGGACCGATCATGGTCGCCCGGCCACCGAACAGGCTGACCCCACCCAGAACCACGGCGGCGATCGCCTTCAGCAGATAGTCGGTGTTGGTGGCGGGCTGGCTGGATCCGATGTACGAGGTGAGCAGAATTGCTCCAACACCACCCATCGCGCCGCAGATCACATAACCGGCCAGCTTCACCCGCGGGACACGGAGGGCCATCGCCTTGGACGCGTCGGTGTTGTCGCCGACGGCGAGCAGGTGCATGCCGAAGCGGGTGTGGAACAGCACGACGTGCAGCACGATGCCGAGGGCGATCGCGATCAGGAAGTTGTACCGGATCCCGCCGATTCCGTGCACGCTTACGAAAGACAGTGAGGCGTCCGGCATCTGCACCGGCTTACCCTGCGAGGTGATCAGGCCGACGCCCATGACCAGGCTCATGGTTCCGAGGGTGACGATGAAGTCCGGGATACGACCCCACCCGATCACGGCTCCGTTGAAGGCGCCGACCACGACGCCGGTCAGCAGCGCCACGAACGCACAGAACCACATCGGGAGGCCGGCGTTGTAGGCCACACCCATCGTCACGCTGCCCAGGGCGACCGTGGAGGCCAGCGACAGATCGATTCCCGCCAGGGTGACGGCGAAGGTCGCGCCCAGGGCCAGCACGATCGGAATCGTCGAGTCGGCCAGCATGCTGGTGACGCTGGGCCAGGACAGGAACCGCGGATTCAGGATCGAGAAGACCACCATGAGGACGACCAACGCGATCGGCGCCGTCGCTCTGGTCCACAGGTCCTCGTTCCCCAGTTGCCGTTTGGCCGCCTGGAGGCGCCCCTGGTACGGGGCCTGGGGCGCCGGCGGTATCGGCGACGACCGGGTCGTCGCGGTCGCTCGAGTGATGATGCCGCTCATTTGAAGGGATTCGGAACGGTGAAGCCGGCCGGCGGGGCGGGGAAGGCAGCCAGCGCAGCCTGCGCGTTGTCCTTGGTGACGACGAGGACGGGCGTCTCGACCTTGGCCGGCACCGTCTTCCCGGCCTTCGCCGCGACGCAGGCCTGGACCGACTGGGCGCCCATCAGGTACGGAAACTGCTCGACGGCGGCCGGCTCACCACCGGCGATGATGTCCTTGAGCTGGTCCTGGGTGCCGTCGACGCCGATGACCGCCACCTTGCCCTTGTCCCCGGCTTCGTTGACCGCCTGCTGGATACCCAGGGCCATATCACCCGAGGGCGTGAAGAAACCCTTGATGTCCGGGTTGGCCAGCAGAATGGTGTTGGCCGCACTCTTGGCCTTGGCCTTGTCGAAATCGGCGGCCACCGTCTGGACCACCTTCAATTTGCCCTGCACGGTGTCGCTGAAGCCCTTCATCCGTGCGTTGCTACCGGGGTCGCCGACCAGGCCGCCGATCATCGCCACCTGAGACCCGGCCGGAATCTGGCTGATCATCGCCTTCCCGCCGGCCGCCCCGGCCGTCTCGTTGTTGGTGCCGACGTACGTGGTCAGCTTCACCCCGGCCTTGGTCGCCGCACTGGTGTCGATCGGCAGGTCCAGGTTCACGATCGGCGTGTTGGCCTTCGACACCGGTACCAGACCGGTCAGCAGGTTGGTCTGGCTGGTCGGGTTCACGATGTAGCAGTCGTAGCCCGCGGTGACCATGGCATTGAGCTTGGCCGCCTGCCCCGAGTCGTCGTTGACGTTGTCGGCCGCGACGACGGTCAGCGCCACCCCGTCCTTGCCGGCCTGATCCTGAGCGCCCTTGGCCATCGCGCCGAAGTACGTGTTGTCCAGCGGCTTGATGACCATGGCCACCTTCAGCTTGCCCGCCGGGGCGCTGCCGGCGGGCGCGCCGCTGCTGTCGGCCGCACTGCTGGGCGACACGCTCGAAGACCCGGACGAGCTCGGGCTCGAGGCCGCTGTCGAGCTTCCGCAGCCGCTCAGGGCCGCGGCCAGCACCAGGGACGTCGCGACGAGAGTGACGCCGGCAGAGCGCTTTCGGGACATGTTCATTTCTCTCCTTTGAGTGGGCCGAAAGGTCGTCGACCATTCGGATTCGAACATTTGCTGAGGGCTGGCCGACCGCGCGGGCGGGTGTCGTCCGGCGGTCGTGACAGTGACCGGCGTTGACTGCGTTGGTGTCGCGTACTACCGGGAGGAGGAGCCGTGCATGAGAGGGGACGAGGTGAACGGCACGCAGCCGCAGGTGGTACCGAATTCGATGTCGATGTCGACCGTCACCGTGGTTGCGGGTGACGACGGATCGACCATCCGGCGCTCGAGGAGTTCCATCGCCCGGGCGGCGACCTCCGACGCGGGAATGACGCCCTGGGTGGGGCGCAGCCCGGTGACGGTGGCCTCGCCGATCGAGTCGATCGTCGTCAGGAGCACGTCGGCGGGGATGCGCAGGCCGAGCCGGGCAATGGCCCCCATCGCACCCCAGAACATCCGGTTGTTCGTCGTGAAGACACCGAACGGTGCCGTGAACGTGCGGAACAGCTGAAGGGCACCGGCGGTCGCATCGTCCGGAGTCCGGTGGCCGGCGCTGATGTACGCCTGCTGCCGGGCCTGGGCAATGACCTGTTGATAGCCGCGTTCCTGTTCGGCCACACTGGATATCGCGGTGTCGCCGCCGAGGAATGCGACCTGCGTGAGCGTGTGGTGCCGGACCAGGTGTTCAACCAGGCGACCGGCGGCCCGACGGTGATCGGCCAGTACGTGATCGGCGATGTGGGTCACCGACGGCACCGTCCGGTCCACGATGACGGTGGGTATCTCCCGGATCGCGTCGGGCAGGCTGGGGGCGCCGGCCGGCAGGACGATCAATCCGTCGACCCGGTGCTGGCGGAAGGTACGGAGATAACGTTCTTCCTGGTTCTTCTCCTCGTCGGAATCGCCCAACAGCAGGGTCGGGCTCTGTTCGCTCAACCGCTCCTCGATGGCGCGCGTCAAGAGGCTGTAGTAGCCGTTTCGAACGTCAGGAATGATGAGTCCGATCGTCCCCGATTTGCGGGTACGCAGTCCGGCGGCGCCGGCATCTCCGACGTAGCTCAATTCGGCGACGGACCGCATCACGCGCTCCCGCATTTCGTCCGTGACGTACTGCTCGCTCTTCAGTACGCGGGTCACGGTCTTGACCGACACGCCGGCATGGGCGGCGATGTCCACGAGCCGGGCCGGCGGCCGCAGCCCCGAAGGTGGTTGGTCGGCCATCGGTCAGGACCGCCGATCCGCGCCGGCGACAACGGTGGGTGTCGCGTCGGCCAGGGCGGTGATGTCCGCCGCCGGGTACTCCTCGGCCACCCACCAGCCCGCAGCCACCCCGGCCATGAGCGCCGCGCCACGCGACACGGCCTCGCGCTCGGTCGCCATGGCCAGTGGTGCCTGCGCCCGGTGCATCTTGGCTTCGATCCAGCGTCGTGATCGCAGTCCCCCGCCGATGAGCAGGGTCTTGCCGCGCGTGCCGGTCAGGTTGCGCAGCAAGCCTTCGGCCGCCGCCGCTGCGGCCGCGAAGCCCTCCAGCGCGGAGGCCCAGGCCACCTCCGGTGACAGTCGCAACACGCGATCCGGGACCCGGCCGTCCTGCATCTCGAACAGGTCGTCGATGTCCAGCGGCTCGGCGTCGACCCGGATGGAGGCGAATTCGATATCACTCCGGCTCGTCTGCAGGTGCGCGAGCAGTGCGCTCATGGCCAGACCCGGGCGAAGGGTCTCCCAGAGCAACATGTGTCGGGCCGTGCCGGGCCAATGCGTGACCGTCAGATCACCGGTCAGCCCGGGCAGCACGGGAGGCCCGGCGATCTTCCGTGGATCCCACGACACCACGAGCGGCTCTCCGGTGCCGAGGGAGTCGATGACCTCGCCGTCCTCACCACCGGAGCCGACCACTCCGACGGGATGGTCGTGACCGGCGATGGTGACCGGGATGCCGGCCGGGAGATCGCTCCACAGCGCGCCCGGCGCACTGACCCGGCCGAGCATGGTTCCGGCCGGGCGGGCCGGGGCCCACATGATGCCGTCCATGCCGGCGGCGCGCAGGATGGCTTTGTCGTACTGACCCGAGACCGGGTCGTAGGCACCGCTTGTCGCGGCCAACGACTGCTCCTGCCCGAGCGCACCGGTCAGCTGCCACAGCACGAGACCGGCCACGCCGGTCCAGGTTCCGGCCATCTCGGCACCATGCTGGGCGAGCCACCCCAACTTGGCGATGCTGGAGACGATGCGAGGGCGGCGGCCGGTACGGGCCAGGATCTCCTCGGCGCCGAAGTCCCGCAGCAACTTGTCCACCACCTGATGACCGCGGCGGTCGTGCCAGGCGATGAGCGGCAGGCCGCTGGGTCCTTCCGGGTAGATCGTCGTCCCGGTCTCCCCCATGCTGGAGATCCCGACCCCCGCGATCCGGTGCCGCAGTTCGCCCAGATGATTCAGAGCGGAACTGACACTGGCGAGCAGCGCCTGCGGGCTCATCTCGACGCCGCTCGCAGTCGACGCGAAAGGCGTGGGAGACGTCCCGATACCCAGCGACCGGCCGTGCCGATCGATCGCGTTGACCTTGATCGACGACGTGCCGAGGTCGATGCCCAAGAGCAACTCATCTCGCATGATCTGCCCTGTCTCCCTTGACGTTCGTTCTGACCAACGATGGACAAAGTAGCAGGCCTCACTTACTCTGTCCATCGTTGGTCAGAAAATTGTCCGGCTTCCCGATCACGGCCCAACGGCCACCACCCCAAGGAGTAGACGTGCCCCTCATCACCCTGCGGCAGGCGCTGGACGCGGCCGCCGACGGCGCGTACGGCGTCGGAGCCTTCAACGTCACCGACCTGGTCCAGGCCGAGGCCGTCCTTGACGCGGCCCGAGCGACCGACTCACCCGTGATCGTGCAGACCATCGCCGGCGCGTCGGCCCACGGAAGCGACGAAGCCTTCTGGGAGGCCCTCATCAATCTGGCCCGGAGGTACGAGGACATCCCGGTCGTCGTGCACCTCGACCACGGCCCGACCTTCGACGACTGCGTTCGCGCCATCACCGCCGGCTTCACCAGCGTGATGATCGACGGCAGCCTCCTGGAAGACCGGGTCACCCACGCCTCGTTCGACGAGAACGTCGAGATCACCAAGCGGGTCGTCGAATACGCCCACGCCCACGGCGTGTCGGTCGAGGGGGAACTCGGAACCATCGGCGGGTCCGAGGACGGCGGCGCCACGGTCAAGGAGATCGTGTTGGCCGAACCGGACGACGCGGAGCGGTTCGTCGACGCAACCGGTGTCGACGCGCTGGCGGTGGCCATCGGCACCTCCCACGGCGCCTACAAATTCTCCAGCCCGCCCGACGGTTCGGTGTTGCGGATGGACCTCATCGCGGAGATCGCCGCCCGGGTGCCGCGCACACATCTGGTCATGCACGGCTCCTCGTCGCTGCCCGCTGGGCTGCGGGCGCAGATCAACACCCACGGCGGCGCGCTGCCCGAGTCGTGGGGCGTCCCGGAGGACGAGAAGGCCCGGTCGACCAAGCTGGGCATCCGAAAGCTCAACCAAGGCATGGATTCCCACATGGCCTACATGGCGGCGGCCCGCACGTTCCTGGCCACCGACGTGCTCACCGTCGACCCGGCTCCGTTCGAGCGGGCGGCCCGGCAGGCGATGGAGCAGATGGTGGCCGAGCGGATGCATGTGTTCGGCCAGGCCGGGCAGGCCTACCGACACCGCGGCGTCCGTGACGCTGTCGCCGCCTCGGCCTGAGGCTCGGGCGCCGACGGTCCGGTTGTCGCACTCGCCACCGATCAGTCACCCAGCATCTTCCGGCGCCGCGCGCCGCCGGCGCCGTAGGGGTCGATCGATGACCAGCGCAATGATCAGGAGAGCCGCGTGGAAGACCTGGCCCGCGTAGGCGGTCACGTTGCTCAGGGAGAGTCCGTTGTCGATGATGGTCATGACCAGCAGGGCCAGGCTGGTCCCGATGACGGATCCCCGGCCACCGTTCAGGCGGCCACCGCCGAGCAGGACCGCGGTGAGCACCGTGATCTCGACGCCGATTGCCGCCGTCGGCAGGCCGGTACCCAGCTGTGACGTTCTGATCAGACCGACCAGTGACGCGGCCAGCCCGGATGCCACGAACAGCGCGACGATGCCGCGCCGGGCCGGCCGACCCGCCATACGCTCGGCGGCCGGCAAGATGCCGATCTCCCGGCAGCCGCCGCCGATGTCCGAGCGGGACAACGCTCCGCCCAGTATCAGCAGACCGAGGAAGATCAGGAACGGAAGGGACAGCCCAAGGAACGGGCGGGCATTGCCCAGGGCCCTGAATCCGGGCAGGTAGATGGCCAGACCGCTGGGCACCAGGTAGGCCAGCCCGCGCAGCAGCGACATCGACCCGAACGTGGCGGCGACACTGCTGACGTCGGCCACGGTGACCAGGAGACCGTTCACCAGCCCGACCACAGCGCCCGTCGCCACCGCGACCAGCACGGCAACGATGATTCCCAGCTGCGGCGAGGTCAGGGCGACCACGAGGCCGGCGAACGCCGCGGTGGCACCGCTCGTCAGATCGACCTGCCCGGCCATCAGGAGGAAGGTCGCCGGGATCGCCACGATGCCGACCACGGCCAGGTCGTTCAGCAGGTTGATCAGATTGTCGACGGACAGGAAATAGGGACTGGCCGACGCGAACACCAGGCAGGCCAGGGCGCCGACCACGGCCAGCACCGTCCGCGTGAGGGCAATCCGCCGGACCGAGACGGCGTCCACCGCGGTCACTTCGCCGGACAATCGCCGGTCCCGTAGTACCGGCCGAGCGTGGCCGGGGTCACGAATGTGGTCTGGATGTAGAGATTCCGCGGTATGTGTTGTCCAGCCAGGGCTTTGAGAAGAGCGGGCACGGCAACCTGACCGTACCGATCGGGAAACAGCGCGGCATCACCGAGCCACACCGGGTTCTTGGTCATCTCACAGCGGGCCTGCTGGTCGGCCCCGATCGCCGCTACCGTGACCTGATTGGCCCGACCGTCCGGCGTGGCCGCCACGACCCCCAGAGCGGCCGCGTCGTTGACCGCCGCGACCAAGATGCCCTCCGGCAGCACGGGGAACACCGCCCGGAAGGCGTCGTACGCGCGGTCCTGCGTGCCGGCATCCAGCACGCGCACGGCTGCCCCCGGGCAGAGCGCGGAGAACCCGGCCCGGATACCCGCGACGCGCTCGGTACTGACCGAGGCCGACGCACTGTCGTTCACGATCACCAGTGTCGAGCGGGCGCAATCGGAACTGTTGCGCGGCACGCCGCCCAGTTCACGACCGATCAGAAGTCCCGCCTGCCGGTCATCGGCACCCACACCAGCCGTCTGACAACTCAGCGGCGACGCGGCGACGGCGATCAACGGCACGCCCTTTGGCCCGACGTCGCACAACGCCGCACCGACGTCGCCCGGCCGCACCACGATCCAGGCATCCACGTGCTCGGTGGCCAATCGGCGGGCGCAGTCCAGGACGAGGTTCGGGTCGTCCCCGGGGTCACACCTGATCAGATCCGCCCCAGCCGCCTTGATCTGGGCTGCTATCGATTCCGTGACGGCATCCCCGAACGCGTCCGAACCGGTTGGCGTCACCAATCCGATCCGCCTGGGCACCGCGGTCGAACTCGTACCGGGCGACGAGGCGGCTGAGGTCGGCACGCTGGTTCCCGGCAGGCCCGCAGAACCCGAGCAGGCGGCAAGTACGATCGTGATGCCAGCGGCCGAGACCATGGCCGCCCGACGACACACCAGCACCGCACGGTGCGTCGATCGCCAGGGTGATCGGGGAGGGACGACATTCATGATCGGCGACTCTGCCATCGTTTCCTCACCGTCGGGAGCCCCGCCGTCGCCTCCGCGATCCAGGATCCGGGTCTGAGATGCGTCTGAGGCACCTGTACCGACTGATGGTTGGGTTGATCACCGGAACGGCTCTGGTCGGCTGCTCCGCGCAGGCCCCGTCCGAGGTGCCGGCGGTGGATGCCCTGGTGAGACTGTACGACCAGAACTCCGGGGTCTGGCCGACCACGGGATGGTGGAACAGCGCCAACGCACTGACCGCACTGACCAACTACATGATCGAGTCTGGTGATCACCGGTACTCCTGGGTACTGCAGAACACCTACGACAAGAAGATCCACGCGGAGCAGGGCGACTTCATCAACCCGTACGTCGACGATACCGGGTGGTGGGCCCTGGCCTGGATCCGAGCGTACGACTTGACCGGTGATCGGCGATACCTGGACACCGCGCAGCAGGACGTCGACTTCATGTGGAGCAACCACGACGGCGCGTGCGGCGGCGGACTCTGGTGGACCGTCAACCACGAATACAAGAACGCCATCGCCAACGAGCTGTTCATCAAGGCCGCGGCCGAGCTCGCGACCCGAATTGGGCGCGCCGGTCAGAATTACCTGCAGCATGCGATTACGGTGTGGCAGTGGTTCGACCAGTCCGGGCTGATCACCAACGATCATCTGGTCACCGATGGATTGGACCGCACATCGTGTGCCGCCGGCGGCACGCTCTGGACCTACAACCAGGGTGTCCTGCTGGGCGCCCTGGCCGACCTGACCAAGGCCACCGGCGACCCCAGCTATCTCGACCGGGCAAGGACTCTCGCCGACGCATCGACCGCATCCAAAGACCTCAACGTCGACGGGGTACTGACCGAATCCTGCGAGCAGAACGGATGTGACATCAATGGGCCCTCGTTCAAGGGGATCTACGTCCGCTGCCTCGGCGAGCTCAACCGTGCCCTGAAAGACCACCCCTACACCAAGTATCTCGTCGGGCAGGCCAACATCGCCCACGATCACGACCGCAACTCCGACAACGAGTACGGGCTGCACTGGGCCGGCCCGGTGGACCATGTCACCGCCGCCAGCCAGCAGAGCGCCGTCGACCTCCTGGTCGCGGCCCAACCGATCCCCCGGGACAGTCCCACCGCCGTCAGCTCATCGCCGTCGGCATGAAAGTCAAAGCCTGGGCCGGTGCCGGTATGTGACCGGCCTCCGAGGACGAACACCTGAGGCATTCCGAGCTCGACGATCGCGATGGAGAGAAACCCCATGTACGGAAGTCCGACCTTTCGCGCACCGACATTCGTGTCGGCCGCGACCAATCCCGCCGACCTGCCCTGGAGCGGACACGACACCCGCGTCCTGATCGTCGCCGGAATCGGCATCGCCATCGTCGTGCTGCTGATCGTGTGGTTGAAGCTGCACGCGTTTCTGGCCTTGACGATCGGCGCGCTGTTCGTGGGCATCGCGTCGGGAATCTCCGTGGCGAAGGTGACCAGCTCCTACGAGACAGGGGTCGGCGGCGTGCTGGGTTACGTCGGGGTACTCATCGCCCTTGGCGCCATGTTGGGGAAGCTGCTGGCCGATTCGGGTGGTGCCGACAAGGTGGTCGACACGCTGCTCCGTGGCCGCCCAGGTTCGCTGCCCTGGAAGATGGCCTTGATCGCGGTGATCGTCGGAATCCCGATGTTCTTCGAGATCGGCTTGGTGCTGCTCATCCCCGTCGTCATGCTGGCCGTGCACCGGGTCAAGGGGCCGGCTCTGCTGTTGGGCATCCCCGCTCTGGCCGGGCTGTCGGTCCTGCACGGCTTCATCCCACCGCACCCGGGACCGCTGGCCGCCATCGGCATCCTGCACGCCAATGTCGGCATCACCCTGGCTCTGGGTCTGCTCGTCGCCGTCCCGACGGTCATCCTGGCCGGGCCGCTGTTCGGCCGGGTGGCCGCCAAATGGGTGCCGATCGGCGCTGCCGGTGCCGGTCTGGCCGTGACCGGTGATCGTGGGGACGCGACCGAGAGCGCCGCTGGAGTTGCCGGCCGCGCCCAGTCGACGGTGACCGCAGCGAGGCCGACCGGCGAACCGACGGATGATTCGCCGCGGACGGGCAGTCCGAGCTTCACCATGACCCTGCTGACGCTGCTGGCGCCCCTGGTCCTCATGCTGATCAAGGCGGCCGCTGACCTCCTGGCCACGTCGGGAAGCAGTCTCCGCTCGCTGCTGGACTTCATCGGCGATCCCGTGGTGGCGCTGCTGGTCGGCGTGCTGCTGGCCATGGTGACCTTTGGGACCCGGGTCGGATTCACCCTCCCGATCCTGAGCAAGAAGATCAGCGCCAGTCTGCTGCCGATCGTCGGTGTCATCCTGATCGTCGGCGCCGGCGGCGGGTTCAAGCAGGTCCTGGTGGACGGCGGAACGGGGACGGCCATCGCGAAGATCGCTGCCGCGGCGGGGTTGTCGGCCCTGCTGCTCGGCTGGATCGTGGCCGTTCTGATCCGGTTGGCGACCGGCTCGGCGACCGTGGCCACGGTGACGGCGGCCGGCATCATCGCCCCGGTTGCGGCCGGTCTCTCGCCGGTGCAACTGGCGCTGGTCGTCCTGGCCATCGGTGCCGGCTCGGTGTTCTTCTCCCACCTCAACGATGCCGGGTTCTGGTTGGTCAAGGAGTATTTCGGAATGACGGTGGGCCAGACCATCAAATCCTGGTCGGTGATGGAGACCATCGTGTCGGTCGTCGGACTGGGCATGACCGCCCTGCTCTCGGCCATCTTCTAGGTCGCCGACCGTCCTCGCAGACGCGCCCGGGACGGGCCGGGCGACGCCGCGACAACCGGTGCCGGTGCCGCCGGCCCCGGGGATCCGGGGTCGGCGGAAAGGACCGGCCTACGCCCGCGAGGCCCGGAGCGTCACGATCTCGAAGGGCCGTAGGGTCAGTTCGACCGGTTCCTCGCCGGCCCATCCCGGATGCGGCAGTTCTCGCTCGAGCAGATCGGTCGGCCGGACCCGCGAGACCGGAACGCCGAACTCGACGGTCGTCGTCACGCGGCTTCCCTGCGCCTCGTACAGGCGCACCACCAGGTCGCCGGACCGGTCCTCCGCCAGTTTCACCGCTTCGACGAAGACACCCGGTGACGACACGGCGACGAGCGGGCTCACGGCTTGCGGGGAGGCGCCGGTCACGGTGCGCAGGGGCAGGTTCAGGCGGTAGCCGGCGGCCGCGGCATCGAGCACGCCCGGCGCGACCGCGAGCGCCGTCCGCAGCACGTGCGCCCCCTGGTCGGCGTGCGGATCGGGGAACTGCGGGGCACGGAGAAGCGACTCCCGCACCTGCGTCGTCGTGCCGCCGTCCTCCCGCATCGTCCGGGTGATGTCGTGGCCGTAGGTCGAACCGTTCGCGATCGCCGCGCCGAACCCGGGTTCCCCGACGTGAACCCAACGATGGGCGATCGTTTCGAAATGCGCGTGGTCCCAGGAGGTGTTCACGTAGGTGGGCCGCTTGACGTGCCCGAACTGGATCTCCGAGGCGGCCTGGTCGGCCCGGAGGTCGAGTGGGAAGGCCAGCTTCAGCAGGGTCGCGTGCTCGTGCCAATCGACGACCGTCTCGATCTGCAACTCGCGGGCGCCCTCGAGAAGCCAGTAGCGCTGGGTGATCCGGGAGGCGCCGTGCGCGTGGGTCACCTCGAGCACATCACCGGCCACCCCGACGCTGATGGGCGCCCGAAGGTCGGTGCCGTTGCGCCGGTACGCCACATCGATGTCCCAGGCGTCCCAGTTGTTGGGGATGTCCCGGAAGACCTGGAGGAGGGACGCCACCTCGCCGGGAGCGACGAGTTCGCGCCGCGACGCGAGATCGACGAAAGAGACCAGCAGGCCCGATTCGTCGAACCGCGCCTGGACGATCCCATTTTCTAGAAGGGTTCCGTCCTGACGCTGGAGCGGGCGGACCGGGCGATGGGTCGCAGCGACCGATGCGCCCAGGGGCACAACACCATCGGCCGTGACCGGTGCGGCGTTGAAGACCAGTTCGGCCGTCCCGGTTCCGGCGAGCGCCCGCTGCGCCGCCGCGATGAGTTCGGCCAGCTCGGCGGCGACCCGGGAGTATTCGGACTCGGCCTGCTGGTGCACCCAGGCGATCGAGGAGCCGGGCAGGATGTCGTGGAACTGCAGCAGCAGGACGGTCTCCCAGAGGGACTGCAGTGCGCCGTACGGGTAGTCGAGCAGCCCACGCGCGGCTGCGGTCGCGCTCCACAACTCGGCCTCCCGCAGCAGGTGCTCGCTGCGCCGGTTGCCCTGCTTGGTGCGGGCCTGCGAGGTGTAGGTGCCGCGATGGAACTCCAGGTACATCTCGCCGGTCCAGATCGCCGGATCCGGCAGGGTCGCCTTGGCCTCTTCGAAAAACCCTTGCGGGGTACCGAGTCTGATCCGCGGCGAGCCCTCCAAGTCGCTCGTGCGGCGTGCGGCGGCCAGCATCTCGCGGGTCGGTCCGCCGCCGCCGTCGCCGAAACCGAAGAGCGCCAGTGAGATGTTGGACCTGCCCTTCTCGGCGTACTGCCGTTGCGCGCGGGCCAGGTCGGCCGCCGAGAGGTCAGAGTTGTACGTGTCACTCGGCGGGAAGTGGGTGAACACGCGACTGCCGTCGATGCCCTCCCAGAGGAAACTGTGGTGCGGCATCTTGTTGGTGTCGTTCCAGGACAGCTTCTGGGTCACGAAACTGTCGGATCCGGCGCCCTTCACTATCTGCGGCAGGGCCGCCGTGTAGCCGAACGAGTCGGGCAACCACGCGACCTTCGGGTCGACGCCGAACTCACGGAGGAAGAAGGCCTTGCCGGCGACGAACTGGCGCACCAGGGCCTCGCCGCCGGGCATGTTCGTGTCGCTCTCGACCCACATCCCGCCGACCGGTACGAAGCGGCCCTCGCGGACGCGGGCCCGGATCCGTTCGAAGAGCTCTGGGTAGAACTCCTTCATCCAGGCGTACTGCTGGGCACTGGAACAGGCGAACACGAAATCGGGGTCGTCGTCCATCAGCTGCAGGACGTTGGAGAAGGTGCGCGCGCACTTGCGGATGGTCTCGCGGGTCGGCCAGAGCCAGGCGGAATCGATATGGGCGTGGCCCACCGCGATGCTGGTGTGGGCCGAGGCATAGGCGGGCGCACCGAGCACGCGGCGCAGCGCGTCGCGCCCGAGATGCGCCGTACCGGCGACGTCATCGGGGTCGACCGCGTCGCACATCGACTCCAAGGCGCGCAAGATCTCGGCTCGTCGCGGAAGCGCCGGGTCCAGCTCGCGCATCAGGCCGATCAGCGTCCAACTGTCACGTTCGAGCTCCCAGACATTCACATCGCGCTCCGCGATGTCCATTCGCCGCAGCGTGTAGATCGGCTCGGTACCGGCCGTGGCCGGGTCGCCCAGCGGTGTCGGTTCGTAGAAGGCGGAGCCACCCACATCCGGGTTGGAGGCCGCCTCCACGTAGAGGTCGATGACTCCGGCGAGATCCGCGGTGACCGGCACGTAGCCGTTCAGCGGTTCGATCGCCTTCACAATGCCGCCGTCCCGGCGGTAGACCAGCCCCTCGGCTTGGAAACCGGCCTGGCCCTGGGTGAAACCGAGATCGATCAGGAGCTCGACGGCAGTGCCGTCACTCCCCCATCCCGCCGGAACCTCCCCGCTGACGTGGAACCAGGTCGTGCCCCACGGCCGACTCCACGGCGTGTCGATGTCGACCGAGCGGTACGCCTGGCGAACGGCCTCGCGGAATGCGACCGGCTCACCAGGAACGTCCCACGACTCGATCCGGAGCGGTACGGAGCGGCGGTAGATCGCCGGAACGATGTGGTCGCGGACGAAGCGATCGATTCGGAGCTCGACCTGGTCTGTGTTGTCGTACATGACTTCCTTCTTGAACCGAGGCCTTCGCCCTTGAACCGAGGCCTTCACCCGAGCCGTCAGTACTGGCCCAGTGACAGGCCCTTCTGGAAGAACCGTTGGGTGAATCCGAACAGGACGGCCGTTGGGATGGACACGACCAGCGCAGCCGTCAGGATGACGGTGTAGCCGGGCCCACCACCCTCGACGGATTGTAGGGCGTTGAGCAGCGGCATGACGGGCCGGGTCGAGGGGCTCTGGGTCAGGATCAAGGAGATCAGGAAATCATTCCACACCCAGGTCGCCTGGAGGATGAAGACGACCACGAGCGCACTCGTCGACATCGGAAGGAAGATCCGGGTGAATATTCGCCAGACGCCGGCACCGTCGACCACGGCCGCCTCGAACACGCTCGGTGCGATACCCACGAAGAAATTACGCATGACGAACGCCGAGAACGGCAGAGCGACGACTGAATAGATGAGGATCATTCCGGGAACGGTGTCGAAGAGCCCGACCTTCGCATACGCCGAGAACCACGGGATCAACATCATCTGCAGTGGAAAGACGGTGCCACAGAAGATCACGAAGAACCAGAAGAACCCATGTCGAACCTTGAGAACGATAACCGCGAAGGCGACCCCAGAGCCAAGAACGACAGCTATGAGCGGGGCCACGGTGGCGTAGAGGAGGGTGACGCCGAGACCGGACGGGACGTCGGTCGTCCGGAAGACGGCGACCACGTTGTTCCACAGAGCGGAAATCGTGCCCGGGGACCAGAGCGAATCGCCCGAGTAGTCGGCGGCGGACTTCCCAGCGTTGGCGAGAAGGAGGTAGATGGGCAGCAGCCAGACCAGACCCATGCCGCCCAGAATCACGTAGCGAAATACCTTGGAAGTCACCTGACCGCCCTTTCCGCGGTGCTGCCCGAGGAATCCCCGATGGCCAACTGCCGACGCAGGTACAACACGCTCGCGGCGACGGTGATGACGCTCATGAAGATCGCCACCGCTGACCCCAGGCCGTAATTGCTGTTGGAGAACGTGTCCCGATACATGGAGACGCCGAGAGTCTCCGAGACCCGGTTCGGGCCGCCCTGTGTCATCGCCTGGACGATGTCGAACGTCTTCAGGCTGTTCACGATCGACAGGCCGACGACGATCGTGGTGGACGGTCGAAGCAGCGGCCAGACCACGAAGCGGAAGAGCCGCCATCCCGAGGCACCGTCGACGCGAGCGGCCTCGAGCGGTTCGGCGGGAATCGATTGAAGCCCGACCGTGAACAGCAGTGCATTCACTCCGATCCCCTGCCAGGAGGCCGCCAGGATCATGACCACGGTGTTGAGCGGCGCCTCTTGCAGCCATCTCGTCGTCCCGCCGGGGAGATGCAGGAAGTCCAGAGCCTGCGACAGCGCTCCGCCGTTCTGGAGTACGAAACTGAAGACGATGCCGACGGCAACGCCCGAGAGCGCGTAGGGGATCAGGAACGGCACGCGCAACCACGCAGCGCCCTTGAGCCCGAACGACAGATACGCGACCAGAAGGCCGAAACCGACCGGGATCAGCAGCGAACCGACCACCCAGATCATCGTGTTGGCGAGCGAGGTGAAGAAGACCGGATCGCGCACCAGCGCGACGTAGTTGTTGAATCCGGTGAACACCGGGCTGCCCAGACCCGAGTAGTCGGTGAGGCTGAGATAGACCGTGTAGAGGACGGGGAGGTAGAGCACCAGGACCACCACGGCCGTGCCGGGGAGGAGAAAGGCCCAGGCCGAACGCTGGTAATTGGTCGACGTTGGAGTGGGGGTCGACGTACGGGTGAGGGTCGCCATCGGCTACTGGTGGCTCTTCCAGTAGGTGTCAGCCACCTTCTGGATGCCTTCCAGGTACTTCGTCGGGTCACCCGGATTGGTCATGAACCCGGTGAACTGGTCGAGGGCCTCGGTCAGGATCACCTGTGGGGTTGCCTCGTAGTAGCGAAGGTAGGTCTCGTACTTGTCGTTGTTCGAGAGCTCCTTGCCAACGTCCACGAAGGTCTGCGTCGCCGCGGTCGCCTTGGGGTTGTAGGGCAGGTTGTTCTGTTGCTTGGACCAGGCTGTCTGAGCTTCGGAGGTCATCCACCAGGCGGAGTACTTCAGCCCGAGGTCCTTCTGTGGAGAGTTCGCGGCGACGCAGGCCGGGGCTGTCTCGATCGCCACCGGCGTCTTGGCCTGGGCCGCATTCACCTTCGGGATCGTGAACACCCCCCAGTCGGTACCGGCCTTGAGACCGACCTGGTCGATCGTGGACGCGTACCAGGTGCCGAACGGGATCATGGCCAGCTTGCCGTCCTTCATCTGCGTCTCCGGGGCCGTCTTCGATCCGGGATCGCTGAAGTAGCCCTTCTTCTCCATGTCGAGCCACGTGTTCATGATCGACACGACCTTTGGGTCGGTATAGGACGCCTTGCCGGTGCTCAGGTCTTTGTACAGCTGCAGGTCCGTCCCGGCGAGAAGGATCTGGAACCAGACGAACGCCCAGGGGTCGCCGCCCGAGCTCCAGAACGGCGCGATGCCGTTCTTCTTCAGCACGGCGGCGTCAGCCATCATCTCGGCCCAGGTGGTCGGTGGGGTCAGGCTGTATTTCGCGAATGTCTTCTTGTCGTAGTACATGACCCAGTCGTCGACACTGATCGGAGTGCAGTACTGCTTCCCGTTGATCGTGTACAGGTCCTTCACGCCGGGCGCGATCTGATTGTCCGCGATCGCCTGCGCCCAGATGCTCGATGTATCGGCGACGAGGTTCTGGTCGACGAGCAGCTTCAACTGATCGCCCGTGTGCCAGGTGAACAGGCCGGGGCTCTTGTTCGTGCGGAACGACTGTTTGACGAAGGCCTGAAAGGCGGGCTGATCGGCGTAGGTCGACGAGTTGAGGCTGACCTTGATGTCCTTTTCGGATACCTGTGAGAATGCCTTGAAGTCCCACGACTTGTCGTTGACGAAGTTGAGTGTGTTCGCGCCGTCACCCGTGGCCGCGGTGGATGACGAGCATCCGGCCAACACAGCGGACGCCGCCAGGGCAAGGGCAATAGCCTGGCGCAGTCTACGAATTTTCACGTCGAACTCCTTTGTTCTCCACTCGGGATGTCAATGGGCCGACGACGATCCAGCCGGCGCGAGGGACTTTGGTATCGTTACCAAGCGACGTGACCGTACCACGCACTCCGCAGGTGTGACAAGCAATACGTTGCTGGAATTGACCGTCATCGCATCGCCGCATATGCCCTTTCCAGGACGGTCGCACCGGCCACGAGATCGACCGCGTCGAGTTCGGCCGCCCGCGGATCGTTCAGCGTTCGGACGAACGCCGCCAGCTGATGGTCGTAGCTCGATCCTCCGGTCACCGTACGCGGTCCCAGCATCAGCCCATTGCGCCACTCGCGGATCGAGTGGCCGGCATGCGGCACGATGAGACCGGCCACCTCGAGGCGATCGC
This sequence comes from Nakamurella panacisegetis, assembly GCF_900104535.1. NCBI lineage: Bacteria > Bacillati > Actinomycetota > Actinomycetes > Nakamurellales > Nakamurellaceae > Nakamurella > Nakamurella panacisegetis. The sequence goes on from NZ_LT629710.1 coordinate 791,160, forward strand.
GACCGAAATCGATTGCCAGCTCCGGACCGTCGGACGCGTCGCGATCACGAGCGAACGAGCTGACGATGCGGCCGGTAGCGCCGCCGGGAAACGCCAGGTCGACGATGGACGACAGGTCGCCGCCCGCAGGATTGCGCTCGGCCGTCGCCCCGACCACGACGGGCTCTTCGCCGGCCAGCGTCCGCATCCAATGCACTGCGTAGCAACCGGAGTGACTCAGGGCGCCGCCGCCGACGACGGGATCGTGCAGTACCGACTTCTCCTCGAACGGGCGATGGCCGATGATCACGCTGGACATGTGCCGGATCTCGCCGCCGTTGGCCCGCCGGGCGATCGCCGACACGGCAGCGAACAGTGGGTGGTGGCGATAGTGGAACGCCTCCAGCAATCTGCGACCGGAACGTCGTGCGGCCGCGGCCATCTCCTCGGCCTGCCGGACAGTCGTGGCGGCGGGCTTCTCGACGAGGACATGCTTGCCGGCATCGAGCGCAGCGACCGACCAGCGAGCATGATCACTCGCTGCGTTCGAGATGTAGACAGCGTCGACGGCCGGATCCTGCAGCAGATCCTGGTAGCGGTCATAGGCGACCGGAATCCCCCACCGGTCGGCGAGGACACGGGCCACACCCGAACGGCGCGCGGCCACCGCCACGGTCTCGACGTCCGCCCGCCGGCTTGCCGGTTCCACCATGGCCGTTCCGGCAATCGAGGAGGCGCCGAGGAGGCCGACGCGAAGCGGTGGCATCATCCTGGTAACGATATCAAGCCTGGGGTACTCTGGGAAGCCCGGTGTCGACCGAGACGAGACGATGGGACCGACAATTTTCGCCGACGACGACGCGATCCTGGTGCTGGACGTGGGTGGCGGCCATGTCAGTGCCGCCGCAGTGTCACTCTCCGACACCGCCTTCAGGATCGACCGGCGAACGGAGCTGCCCTTGGACTCCTCCGCCGGCCGGGACGCGATTCTCGCGACGTTGTCGCGATCCATGGAAGCCGCACGACGCGGCGGCGTCACCCGGTGCGTAGCGGCTATGCCCGGGCCCTTCGACTACGCGCTCGGCAGCGGTCGGTTCGAGGGTATCGGCAAGTTCGACGCGCTGGCCGGGCTTGATCTGCGAGCGACCCTGGCCGGGCGGCTCGGCATCGGACCGGCCGACGTGTCATTCGTCAACGACGCAGTGGCCTACGGGATCGGGGAGTGGGCGTTCGGCGCCGGTCGGCGGACCGACCGAATGGTGTGCCTGACCCTGGGTACCGGCGTCGGGTCGGCGTTCCTGAACGCGGGCTCGTCGGTCGCCGAGGGTAGAGCGGTGCCGCTGCGCGGCGAGGCACACACCGTCGAATTCGATGGCTCTCCGCTGGAAACAACGGTGTCGACGGCCGCGATCCGTCGCGCCTACACCGCATCGACTGGGACGACGTGCACCGTCGAGGAGATATTCACGCGAGCCAGGACCGGCGACGAAACCGCCCACACGCTGGTCACTTCGACGATGCTCGCCCTCGGACACGCCATGGGCCCCTGGATCCGGAGCTTCGGGGCCACGACCACTGTTGTCGGCGGGGCGATGTCGCGGTCATGGGACCTGATCGAGTCCCCGCTGCAGGCGGGACTCCAGGCCGCCGGCGCCGTGTCGACGCTGCGGCCGGCGGCTCTGCTCGACGATGCGCCGTTGGTCGGAGCGGCGGTCTGGGCGGCCCGCCCCTGATTGGGCCCACCCGGGCACGACTCGACGGTGCGGCTCAGCGCTGGGTGCCCCGGACGAATGCCTTCACGGTGCCCAGCCGCTGGCCGATCCCGGCCCCGGTCGGTCGGATCGTGTAGGCCCCAACCGCGGCCGGAACGATGAACGTCTCCGCGTAGTGCACGACGAACGGCTCGAACGTCCCGGTCGGGCTCTCGACGACCGCTTCTGCGCCTTCCACCAGGTTGAGTACGTTGACGGTGCCGTTGGTGTGGTGCTGCACCCGGTCGGTGAACCAGTGTCGCCGGACTTCGATGAACTCGAACTCGTGCAGGCCGGTGCGCTCCTCGACCCAGCCGTCACCCGATGCCACCGGTTCGACCTGATTGACGAGATTCCTCCGCGTCCAGTCGGTGCCGCGATCCCACTGGATGTTCGCCAAGGCGTGATCCAGATGGATCGGTCGCGGTATTCCGTCGAGTCCGACCCGGCCCCAATCCCACATCTTGAACGTGAAGATGTACGGCGTGGCCGAAATCTCCAGAACCATCGAGTCCGCCCCCGAACAATGCACCGTGCCGGCCGGAATGAGGAAGTGATCGTGCTTCTTCGCCGGAAAGGCGTTGACGAAGTCGTCCGCGCGGAAGGATGCGGCGCCGGTGGCGGCCGTGCGCAGAGCCTCCTCCATCGCGATCGGATCGATGCCGTCCCGGATACCAAGGTAGACGACGGCATCGATTCCGGCATCGAGCAGATAGTAGCTCTCGTCCTGGGTGTACGTCATACCGAAGCGGTTGTGAATGTAGTCGGTCAGCGGATGGACCTGCAGTGACAGATTGCCGCCGGCCATTGTGTCCAGGAAGTCGAAACGAATCGGGAACTCCGCGCCGAATCGGGCAAACGTCTTCTCGCCCAGCAGCTCCCGGGGATGGGTGAACACCAGGTTCAGCGCCGGCAATTCCACCACCGTTCCGGCGACATCCAGGAGCAGGCTGTTTTCCTCGGGCACACAGTCGAAACACCAGGCGTAGTTCTGCTCGTCGCCGATCTCCAGGACGTTCTTCATCCACTGCCCGCCCCAGACCCCGGGATCGAAGAAGGGCACGACACGGAACGGCCGGGTGGCGGCCAGCTGCAGGCCCGCGCGCAGCGAGTCGCCCGTGATGAGCTTCGCCTCGGACATCGATATGTTGGCGTCGAGCAGGAAGTCGAGGCGGTCGAACAAGGTGCGTTTATGTCGATCCGCCATGCGCCATTCGACGAAGAAGCCACGCTTGACCTTCCGCAGCTGGTCTTCACCGCCGTTGTTCGCTCGCCAGTTCGGCGCGCCACCGCGCTGTCTCTTCTGGATCTCCCAGCGAGCCAGATCGGCCAGTACGACACCGCCGAAGGACGCCGGCACCAGGGTGGCACCCCAGCCATAGACGACAACCGGCGTCGTTGCCTGTTCGACGCGACGCGCGACCGCCTCCAGCCGTGATCGATCGTAGAAGTCGTGAAGTGGGCGGTGATCCATTATCCCGAACACGCGGTCGTCGGTGAGATGCGAGGAGATGATCTGGTCGATCTCGTCGGGCGAAAGGGCGGCCGCTTCCTCGACGTCGATCAACAGGGCATCCGGCAGCGCGAGCATCAGTTGCCGACGCAGGCCGACAAGGTCACTGCCGGGATAGGTGTCGATGGCGATCGAGCCCTCCGACGTCGCAAGACCGGACAGATGCGCCCATGCCTGGGGCCCGCTCCACGCGACGTGGCCGTCGGGAAGACCGATGGTCGGTGCCTTGTCGTACGCCCCCGGGACAACTCCTGTCGGCAAGTACCTGGACATCGGAATCCTTTCGCGCGCTGGACATGATCGCGGCAGCACCGACATCTGGTTTGCGGATCTGGACCCATCCACCCGATCATTGGTAACGTTATCAGACGATCCCCGGACAATCCAAGCGAGACGGACGTCCGACATTGCCGCCTGGGGACCGGCCGCGCGCGCCGGACCCCGGAATCGTCAGGCGAAGTCGACGAGGTGGACCGGCAGCTCGATCAGCCGCGGACCGGGTCGAGTGTCTTCGCCGGAGAGCCGGTCGAAGAGCATCTGGGCGGCGATGCGCCCGAGCTCGGTCGGGTCGTGGTCGACGATTGACAGTGGCACGGGCGACATGTCGGCGAACTCGAACGAGTCGAAACCGAACAGACGCACGGTGGGAACCACGCCATGGCGCGCCCTCGCGGCGGTTCGGCGCTTGCTGATGGCCCGGATGGCCCCGACCGTGTTGCGGTTGTTGGCGGCGAAGACGGCCGTGGGAGGGTCAGCGAGGTCGAGCAGGGAATCCATGGCCTGTTCGGCCGACGTGACATCCTGCTGTCCCAGCCGGATGAGCTCGTCGGGAGGCTCGAGCCCGAGTCGCCGGTGCGCTAGCCGGAATCCCTCCAAGCGCCGGCGACCGGTCGAGACCGAGACCTGATTGCCCAGAAAGCCCACCCGGCGATGCCCTTCGGCCAGCATGCGTTCCGTGGCCTCGAGCGCGCCTCGGACATCGTCCAGCAGAACGGCGTCGGCGGAGGTTCCGGCAATGCTGCGCGAGGCGAGCACCAGCGGTACCCCGGCGAGACTCTCGATCGAGAACCGGTCGGGATCCTCACCGACCGGCACGACGATGAGGCCCTCCACCTGGCGACCCAGGAAGTCGGACAGCAACTGCCGCTCCAACTGTTCGTCCTCGTTGGTGACGCCGACCATGATTCGACGCCCGGTCTTCGCCACCACCTCCTCCACGCCCTGCAACATTCCGGCGTAGTAGGGGTTCCCGATATTGGTGATCAGCACGCCGACGAGACCGGATCGGTTGCCCTGCCGGAGGCGGCGAGCATTCTCGTTGCGGCGATATCCAACCTCGGCAATCACTCGCTCGACGTGTTCTCGGACCTGTGGCCGGACATTGTTCCCGCCAGACAGCACCCGGGAGACCGTCATCGGGCTGACGTTGGCCGCGCGGGCAATGTCTTTCACCGTCGGAGCGGAGCGCCTGCCGCCGGCTCCGCCCGCCGCGCTCGCCGGAATCGTCATCGGCTAGGTATACAGGACGACACCACGCCCGACGGCGCAATCGTCGGACCACCGGCAAACATTCCCACAGCGCGCCTCCTGCTGATACGGTAGTCCTGGTAACGATACCAAGCTACCGACCCCTCGAAGGTGCCAGGATGCCCGAACCGCACACCGCCAGCCCGAGCCCGACCCGACCCCCGTTGATCTCGGCGCAGCCGTGGAGCCACGAAGACGCCCGGTCCGGACTGATCGACCGAGCGCTCGCCGCCACCGGCACCATCGGTGGGCACCGCGTTCGCCTACTCCCCGAGCCGCTGCGGAAGAACCTCGACGGTGTCGAGGTCCAGGCGGTTAGGGTGCTGTTCGACGACACCGACACGGCCGGCAGAGCCCTCGGCCTGCGGATGGAAATCGTCGGGCGCAACGCAGTGGCGGGACTGGCCGACGCGCCCGACGGCACCTCGATCAGGATCTTGGTTCCGATCGTCACCGAGGCGACACCGGCGACATTGCTCATCCCTGGACTGGGCGAAGGAGCCGTCGAGTTCATCCTCCGGCCGCAGCGGGCCTGGTCCGTTCACGTCGTACACCACTCGCATTTCGACTTCGGTTACACCGACCCGCAGGCGTCCGTCATCGCGTCGCAACGCTCCTACCTCGACACCGTGATGGATCTCGCGGACGCCAGCGCCGATTGGCCCGACGAGGCTCGGTTCCGCTGGAACGTCGAGGCGCTCTGGGCGTTCAGCGACTGGGAGCGGCATCGCCCGCAGGCCCAGGTCGACAAGTTCGTGCAACTCGTCAAGGACGGGCGCGTCGGACTCAGTGCGATGCCCTACAACCTGCACACCGACACGTGTTCCACCGACGAGCTGCACGAACTACTGCGCGAAGCCCGCCGGATCCGGGAACGCTATGGCATCGATTTCACCACCGCGATGCAGACTGACGTACCGGGCCAGGTCGCCGGGCTCCCCGATGCGCTGAGCGACGTCGGTGTCAAGTACCTGGCCGTCGCGCACAACTGGGCCGGTCGTTCGCAGCCGCACACGTCCGGAGCCTTGAACCTTCCCCGTCTCTTCCGCTGGAAGACCCCAGCCGGCAACTCAGTCGTCGTCTGGATGACCGACAGCCCTCACGGCCTGGCCTACATGGAAGGACCCATGGTCGGGTTCACCGAGTCCTACGAATCCGTGGACGCCCTCTTCCCGGCCTACCTCACCGCACTTGCCACCCGGGGTTACCCGTTCCCGCCGGGAGTCTTCGGTGCACACGGTGAGCGGACCGAAGGGCGCGACGGTTACCCGTGGGAGGTCCTGCACCTCCGCACCCAGGGTTTCATGGGCGACAACGGGCCCGCGCGGCTCCATCTGGCGGAACTCGTCAAGCGGTGGAACGACACCTGGACGTCACCGAGGCTGCGGGTCTCGCGCAACGAGGACTTCTTCGTCGAGGCCGAGGCCCGTTACGGCGACGAACTGATCACGGTCGAGGGCGACTGGGGCGACTGGTGGGTCGAAGGGGTCGGATCCGCTGCGGTCCCCCTTGCCCTGACTCGCGAGGCGCAGGCGGCGGTGACGGACGCTTCCACATTCTCGGAGGCGGCCGCCTGGCTGGGCGGCGAGGCAGTGCCGGACGGCGCCGGTGAACGAGCCGACACCTATGACGCCATCTCGATGTTCAACGAGCACACCTGGGGCGCGGGCAACTCGTGGACGCACGGCGACGAAGGATTCGATTCCGGTGAACGACAGTGGCAATGGAAGGTAGCCCAGGCTCTCGCCGCCCATCAGCGTGCGGTCGAGTTCCGCGAGCACGCCATGACCTATCTGGGCGCCGAGGTACCGCGTGCCGATGGCGCCCTCGCGAGTTACGTCGCGGCCAACGCCACCGGGCACCAACGAGACGCCGTCGTGGTCCTGCTGGCGAAGGAGGCGCACTTCGGCCTGGACCGCGGCTTCGTGGTTCGCGACGGTCGTTCCGGAACCGTCCTCCCGCACGCCGTCCAGGCCCAATCGAACACGGCGCACCGCGAATCGGGACGGTGGGTCAGCGTTCGCGTCACCGACCTACCGGCACTCGGTTTCGTTCGGCTCGACATTGCCGAGGCGCCGACCGACGAGGCACGCGCGCCCCTGTCTCTCCGGACGACTCCCCGCGACCGTCTGCTCACTCTCGAGAACGATCACCTCCGCGTCGTCGTCGACGAGCAAACCTCGTCGATCTCGTCGATCCTCGACAAGCGAGGCGGGCGCGAGCTGGTGAACGGCTCATCGGTAGCCGGCTTCAACGCCTATCTCTACGACCAGTACGGGAGCTCGGGCGCGGGATTCAACCACCTGGCCAACAAGCTCTCCGTGTCCGATCGCCTCGAACTCCTGGTCTCGCGATCGGCGGCTGGCGCGGCCATCCTGATCGAACGAACCGGCGACGCGGTCGAGGAGCGGCTCGTCTACGAATTCTCCGCCGACGGCGTCGACTCCATTCGCGTGACGTTGCGCCTGCGCCACGGGGATTCCCGCCTCCTGATCGAAAATCGTCTGACCAAGCCGGCCACCCGGATCAAGGAGAGCGGCTATTTCGCGTTTCCCTTCGCGGTCGACGAGCCGGTCGTGCACTTCGAGGTCTCGGGTGGAGTCACCGGGGACGGCATCAGCCACATCCCCGGTGCGCCGCAGCACATGCGGGCGATCCGTAACTGGGTCACGATCCGCGGCGCCGACGACCGCGGCGTGGTCTGGGTGACCAAGGATGCCCCTCTCGTGCAAGCGGGCAGCATCGCCGTGCCGTATTCGCCGTTCCCGGCCAGCACCAGCCCGGTCGAGCCGGCGACGATCTTCTCCTGGATCCACAACAACGTCTGGGACACCAACTTTCCGATCGAACAGGCTTTCACGTCAACCTTCAGCTACGCCGTCGGTGTCGGTACGGACGAGGCCCAGCAGAGCCTCGAAGGGCTGGCCCTGGCCACCACATCGGACCTGGTGCACCCGATCACCGTGACTGAAGCCCGCGGCGATGGAGCGCGCGAGCCGCGAGCCGCAGCATCTCTCCTGGACATCAATGATGATCGGGTACAGCTGGTGTCGGTCGTGCCCGCGCAGGAACCCGGTGTCTCACTCGTGCGCCTGCAATCGTTCGCGGCTGACGCACTCGAGGTGAGCATCGAATTCGCGGTTGCCGTCAACGAAGCGTGGTCGAGCACCTATCTCGGCGATCGGCGCCATGCGCTGGCCGTTGACGGCCGCCGGATCCGGGTACCCCTTCGGCCCTACGAGACGATCGCGTGCGCGGTGCGGTGGTCGGCCGCCGACTGACACGCAACCGGGTCTCGCCCGACAGTGCGGCCGGAGTGCGGCCGTCGGCGAGCCCGAGGACCGGCCGTCAGGACCGCCCGACGGCGGAGGGCACGCGATTCCTCTCCCGTTGGAGTGAACCGCAGAACCGGCTGCGCGCCACGGCCAGTCACGGGATGGACTGTGACCGTGTGCGGAGTGTAACGTCGCCTGCGTGTCGCCTACCGAACAGCGACCATAGTTGCAGTTGGCGGCGTCATGATCAATCTGAATACGGTTACGAACAGTAGTGCCGCTGCGGAGGGCGTTAAGTCCAGAAGCATGGTGCGCCCCCACCGAGGCACGTCGTGCCTCACGCCGAAACCGTCCGTGATCACACATGTCCCGGCCGTGGAGTCCTTGATCCCCTACCGGGTGGGCGCGAGCACGGCGCGGACCGTGGACGCGACACTCCGAGTGGTCGGCTCCCCCGTCAGATGACCGCCGTTCCCAACCATCCCCGGACGGAGCCCGTCGTCCAGGCTCTCGGCATGCCGCGCTGGTTCCGCCATCTGCAACCGCGGGACGCGAAGACCGCCGCGCGGATCATAGGTCCGCTCTGCATCGTCGCCGCCACGGTCACGATCGTCTTCTCCGTGTTCGACCTGGTTCGCGGGGCGACTGACGCACCGACCGCGATCGCGACGATCCTGGTCTCTGCGGTGGTGGTCGCCGTGGGCCTGGCCACTCGCCGTCTCAGGGGTTCTCACGTGATCACCTGGGGATCGCTACCGATTCTCGGCGTCCTGGCCATTGTCGGGTTCGACCTGGCGTCCGGTGATGCGTCCGTTTCGGCGCAGGTGTTCCTGTTCTTTCCGGCGTTGTACGCGGCGTCGACGCTCCCCAGGATCGGCGTCATCATCGTCACCCTGACCGCGATCGCCGGTGAGGCGGTGATCGTGTTCGCCGCCGTACCCGCCGCGACCGGGGCGGCGGCCGTCGGATACGTGTCGGCGGGGTTGGCCACCGCGTCGGTCCTGCTGGCCCGCTCGGCCGAAGAACAAGAGGTACTGATCGCCCGTTTACGCCGGCAGGCCGCCATCGATCCCTTGACCGGCCTGGCGACCAGGCGAGTGCTGGATCAGGCGGCCCAGTCGGCCCTCAGTGGCGCAGCCAGTTCCGCCGGAACCGGAATGATCCTGCTCGACGTGGACAAGTTCAAGGACGTCAACGACAGATACGGTCACCCGGCGGGCGACGAGGTACTCGTGCAGCTGGCAGCGTTGCTGATCCGAGGGTGCCGCAAGACCGACATCGTCAGCCGCCTGGGCGGCGACGAAATCGCCTTGCTGCTCCCCGGGTGTTCGCCGGACTCCCTGCTCAAGCGAGCGAGCAGCATTCTTCTCGACGTGCGCAACCACGCCTTCATCATGTCCGACCTGGAACGGATCAGGGTCTCGGTGACGGCCGGGGTCGCGCACGCCCCCACCCACGCTTGCGATCTTCCCTCCCTGTACGCAACGGCCGACGCCGCCCTCTACGAGGCCAAACGCGCCGGCCGCGACCAGGTGGGAGTCCCGGCCCGCCTGGCCTCCTGAACCGGTGATGGCCACCGGCCCGGACCGGCCGACCCTCATCCGCCGCCGCTGGACAGACCGGCGATCAGATTGATGGTGGTCGCCAGGATCACCGCACCGAACAAATAGGACAGCAGCGCGTGCCGGAGGGCGGTCGCCCGGACGGCATGGGTCTGCAGGTCGGTATCGGAAACCTGAAACGTCATCCCCACGGTGAAGGCCAGGTACGCGAAATCGGTGTAGCGGGGCGGCTCCTCCTGATTGAAATCCACGCCGCCCCTCGGCCCGGTGTAGTACAGGAGCGCGTACTTCAGCGTGAACAGGGTGTGGATCAGCAACCAGGACAGCGCCACGCTCAGTATGGCGCCGCCCGCCAGCAACCCCGCAGCGGCGCCCTTGGCCGATTTCGCTTCGACCAGGACCAGCCCGACGGCGGCCAGGCTGATCACGGTGGCCCATTGCACCAACGCGTCCGTCGAGGCCCGGGAGGGATCTTCCCGGGTCGCGTGGGCAGCGGTCTGCGCCGCGTTCATCGGTGCGACGGCGAGCCACACCCACAGGTCGAACACGATGGCCGCGGCCGCCCAGCCGGCGACCGGGGCGAACACCCACCGACCGAAGACACCGACCAGTACCGCCACGACGACCCCGACGGCGACCATCACGACCAGGCGGCGGCGCGACCCGGCGGTCCGGAAGGGCCGGTGACATTGATCCTCGGTAAGTTCGCGCGCACTCATGGCCGAAGTCAACGCCCTGCCTGGGCCGCCCGGGGTGCGCCGCGCCGTTGGTCGCCCCTGGCGGCGACGTCAGCTTGCGGGTGAAGCCCTGGTCCCCAACCCCTCCGGGCCGGTGGACGGGTCCTGATGCCGGCCACGCGCGGGCGCGACCAGACCCCCATGGAACAGAAGGCTATGCGTCGTCGTCCCCGCGCAGGGCATGGATCATGCTCTTCAGGATCCGGAAGGCGCCGGTCCGGTCCGTTTCGATCAGGCCGGCCAGCATTCTGAGCTCGACGGACCGGACCGCGGCGGACGCCTTCTGCAGGCTCCGTCGGCCGCGGGGCGTGAGCCGCGTGGGAAGAACCTTGCCGACGGGCGCCTGAGCGGGTCTGGTCACCAAGCCCTCTCGTTCCAGGGTCTGCAGCAATACGTTCATCGACTGTCGGGTCACGAACGCGCCCCGCGCCAGCTCGGAGCTCGACAAACCCGGCCGTTGGGCCAGCAACTCCAGGCAGGAGTAGCGAGTCACGCTCATCCCCAGCGGCCGCAGCACCTCCTCCATGGCTGCGCGGAGGACGCTGGACGCCTCTTTGAGCAGGTACCCCAGTGAGTTGTCCAGGTCGACGCCGTCATCGTGTTGACTCATGTCAACAGTCTGACATAGCCTGGCGGGTGTCAGGAACCTGACAACCACTGAAGGAGTGTCATCATGCCCGCCACCGGTCCCGACTTCATCTCACTCCAAGCGCGCGACCTCGATGCTTCGCAGGCGTTCTACGAGAAGTACCTCGGTCTGGTCCGCTCTCCGGCCGGGCCCCCGCATGCCGTCGTCTTCGACACGAGGCCGATCGCGTTCGCCCTCCGCGACGTCGTACCAGGCACCGATCTCGCAGCGGGCCCTCATCCCGGCATCGGGGCGGCGATCTGGCTCCACGCCACGGACGTCCAGGCCATTCACGACGCTCTCGTCGCCGCCGGCCAGACCATCGTCTCCGCTCCGATCGACGGCCCCTTCGGCCGGACATTCACCTTCGCCGACCCCGACGGCTACCGGGTCACCCTGCACGATCGCGCTGATGGCTCGCGGTGACGGCGCCTGCGCCTACGCCGGCACACCGGGCAACACCCCTGGCTTGACCGTCCCGGTTCGCGTGCGGCGCCGTTACCACGGTCACGCGTGTTGATGCCTGCGGGCATCGGCCCGGAGCTTCATCCCGTGCCCGGTCCCCCCGGCGCTCGGATGCAGCCGGCCGGCGGCCACCGGTGGAACCCCTTCGACCAGAAGCGGTTCCAGCCGGGCATGGTCGATGAACCATTCCACGTGCCGCAGATTGGGGACGGCCGCGCTCACGGACGCGTGCAGGGACGGTGCACAGTGCGCCGACACGTCGATGTTGCGCGCCGCGGCCAGCGCCGCCCCGCGGAGCCAGCCGGTGTACCCGCCACAACGGGTGACGTCCAGCTGCAGGCAGTCGACCACCGGCAACAGGTGCGCCGCGTCGTACAGGTCCGAGACGTATTCGCCGGCCGCCACGTCGCACCGGACCCCCGCCCGGACCGCCGCCAGACCACCCAGATCATCGCTGGACACCGGTTCTTCGAACCAGACGACGCCCAGTTCGTCGAGCTGCCGCCCGACCCGGCGGGCCTGGCCGACGGTGTAACCGCCGTTGGCGTCCACCATGAGCGCGACCTCGGGGCCGGCCAGTTTCCGCAGTCTGCGCACCCGGTGCAGGTCCCGGTCGGGGTCGGTGCCCCAGTCCTGCCCGATCTTGATCTTCATGGCGGTGCAGCCGGCGTCCGCCCACCCCTGCACCTGTTCGGCGAGTTGCGCCGGTCCGAGGGTGGTGAACCCACCCGACCCGTAGACGGGCACCGTCTCCCGCACCTGCCCGAGCAGTTGTCCCAGGGGCACCTCGAGCAGGCGGGCCTTGAGATCCCACAGAGCGATGTCCACCGCGCTGATCGCTTGCATGACCAGGCCTTTGGTGCCGATGTTGCGGCACGCGCGGTGCATGGCCGACCACGCCCCGGCGACGTCGAACGGGTCACGGCCCCCGATCGACGGGATCAGGACGTCGTGGACCACGCTGGCCGCGGCGGCGGCGCTGTAGGTCCAACCGAGACCCAGCCGACCCCCGGCCTCGACCTGGACGGTCACGGCGGTGGTCGCCGCCCACGTGAGGGTGCCGTCGGCCTCCGGCTCCGGCGTCGGGAACGTGAAGACATCGGTGCCGATGTTGCCGATGGTGGCGGTCATCGGCCCGGGCCGGCCCGGCCGGCCGCGCTCGCTCCGGCGACCGAGTTGCCCGCCGCGCCAACGGAGATCAAGCGGTCCGCGGCCCGGGCGGCGAGCGCCATGATGGTCAGCGCCGGATTGGCCGCTCCTTGGGTCGGCATGGTGCTGCCGTCGACGACGAACAGGTTCGGCATCCCGAACACGCGGTGATCAGCGTCGATCACTCCACTCCCCGGATCGGCGGCCATGCGGGCGCCTCCGACCAGGTGGGCGTACCGGTCGATGGTGATGACCTCCTGTGCGCCGGCGGAACGCAGGATCTTCTCCATCGATTCCTGCGCTGCCTTCATCAACTGCCGGTCGTTGTCGCATTGGCTGTACGAGAAGTGCGCCACCTTCAGACCGTGTCGATCGGTCTCGTCGGCCAGGGTGACCCGGTTGCGGGCCTGGGGCAGGAACTCGCAGAGCGCACCCAGCGTGGCCCAGTGCACGTAGTCGCGCATGTACTCTCGCAACGGCTCGCCCCAGTGCCCCTGGGCTGCAACGTGTTCGGCCCACGTGATCGGCAGGGGGCTTACCGTCTGGATCGACCAACCACGCTTGTACGGCTTGGCCGTGTCGGTCTCGTAGAACTGTTCGCTGGACACCTCGGGGGGAGGCGACTTGTACATCCGGATCTCGTCCGGGAAGCGGCCGGCGGTCTGCGGTGCACCCTGCACCATCAGGTAGCGACCGACCTGATCGTGATCATTTCCCAAGCCGTCGGGAAAACGCCGGGTGGCCGACAGCAGCAACAGGCGGGGCGTTTCGATGCTGTACCCGGCGACGACGACGGCGGCGGCCCGTTGGTGGTGTTCGACCCCGCCGCGGAAGTAGGTCACACCGGTCGCGACGCCGGTTCGGTCGTCAACGGTGATGGCACTGGCCATGCTGTCCGGCCGGATCTCGGCCCCATGAGCCATGGCGTCGGGAATGTGGGTGATCAACGGGGAGGCCTTCGCGTTGACCTTGCAGCCCTGCAGGCAGAACCCGCGGTAGATGCAGTGCGGCCGGTTCCCGAACCGGCCGTTGGGGATCGCGACCGGGCCCACTCGTGCCTCGATACCGGCCGCGGCGGCGCCGCGAAGGAAGACATCACCGTTGCCACCGACCGGGTGGGCGTGGTGCGGGTAGCGGTGCGGATCGCCCCACGGCCAGTCCTGTCCGGCCACCGGCAGTTCCGCCTCGATCAGCTCGTAATAGGGCTTGAGATCTCGGTACGTGATGGGCCAGTCGGCTCCGACGCCGTCGGTGCTCCTGGTGCGAAAGTCCGAGGGGTGGAAGCGCGGCGTGTACCCCGCGTAGTGGATCATGGAACCGCCGACACCACGGCCGGAGTTGTTGGATCCCAGCGGCACCGGGGTCTGACCCCCGATCTGCCGGGGCTCGGTCCAGTAGAGACTGTGCGAGCCTCGTTCGTCGCTGACCCAGTCCCGGTCCGGGTCCCAGAACGGCCCGGCGTCCAGGCAGACCACCGACCAGCCGGCCCTGGCCAGCCGTTGGGTCAGCACGCTCCCGCCTGCCCCGGCCCCCACGACGACCAGGTCGACCTCGTCGCGGTCGGCGAAACGTCGCATGTCGCTGCGCAGTTGATGATTGGTACGGGAACCCTCGTTGGGGATCAGCCAGGCGGATTCATTGCGGGCCCGGATCCGGCCGTACTCACTCATCGTCGCCGGCCGCAGTCAGCTCGTCGTGCCGGCGTCGAGCCCGCTCGGTGCGGTCGACGAACGGGATCGGGTCGGCGTCGTGATGGTCGGCGACCTCCCACTTCTCCCGGGTGTTGATGCCGGGGTTGAGGTATCCCCGGGGATAGGCCGGGCCGCCGAAACCGATCTCGTTCCACGCCCACGGGTGGGAGTAGAACGCGGTGCAGGCATACCGCGTCCACAGACTCCACACCTGCGCCGCGGGATACTCGTGCCACCGCGCGGAGGCCAGGGCCAGATCCTGCACGGCCTGGATCAGCATGGCCTGCTCACCTCGTTCGAGGCGGCAGAAGTCGTTGCTGTGCAGGGTATGTGCGTCTCGATCCAGAAAGAGCAGCGTGTCCCGCCACGCCTGGTCGTCCTGCGGCAGGTCGTCGTAGTGCCAGCCGTCGGTCTCCCCGATCGCGAGCCGGGTGTCGATCAAGGCCAACACGGGGATCCGGGGTTCCCGATCCTGGGCCAGCAACAGATCGAGTAGCGGCTCCGCCGTGGCCCGTTCGGCGACGGTGAAGAACGCCAGATCATTCGGTGGGGCCAGTCGAGCCAGCACGACGCCCGCGGTCACGTCGTCCCACACGTCGACCTGATCCAGTACGTCGAATCCGGGGAATCGGCCTCGCCCCTGCGGAGTCAGCCCGCGCCCGTCACGGCTGCGGTAGGTCACGAGTCCTCGTTTCCCTCGCGGCGCAGCGCGGCGGCCAGAATGCCCATGCCGCCGACCAAGGACGCCAGCAACGGCGCGAACATCGGCGGCCCGCCTTCCATGTTGTACCGGGTCCAGCCACCGGGGCGTTGGGCGATACCCCGCCAATGCAGGTACGTGCCCTGCAGCCCGTTGATCACGATCGCGGCCGACGCGATCGGCAGGACGGTGCGGGCGGCTCGGGCCGAGAACACGGCGGCGATGCCGGCCGGGACGGCCGCCGGAATGATCACCACCGGCCACCACATCATCTTGTTCCCGAAACTGGCCCCGTCGTGGGACAGGAACACCTCGGCGGTGGTGGCCGCGGCGCCGGCGGCGGTGAGCGCCGACAAGGTCCGTTCGAACCGGCCGGTGCGAACGTCCCAGAGCATCCGGCCCAGCACGGAGGTCGATCTCGCGATCAGGGGCGCCGCGTTCATCGCGGCCCTCCCGAGAAGCGGTAGGACATGATTCAACCCTTCTTGCTGGTGGGCCGGAATTCCTGTGCTTTCTGCTTCACGCCCTGTTTGACGAATCCCCACGCGTTCTCGTCGCCGTGCAGGATGGCCCCGGCCACGGCTTTGGCCTGAGCGAAGGTGGCGTGCGGAGGGATGGGCGGCACGTCCGGGTCGCAGCGGATGTCCAGGACGGTCGGACGACCCGCCCCCAACGCCGCCTGCCACGCGGGCCCGATCTCCTCCGGGTCGTCGATGTTCACTCCGTTCAGACCGAGACTGCGGGCGAACGCGGCGAAGTCGACATCGGGCAATGTCTGTGACTCGGCGAATTTCGGAGCGCCTTCCATGGCCCGCATCTCCCAGGTCACCTGGTTCAGGTCGTTGTTGTGCAGAATCGCCACGATCAACCGCGGGTCGGACCATTGCGACCAGTAGTGAGCGATCGTGATGAGTTCGGCCATGCCGTTCATCTGCATGGCCCCGTCGCCCACCAAGGCGATCGCCGGGCGGCCCGGATGGGCCCATTTGGCCCCGATCGCATACGGCACGGCGGGGCCCATGGTGGCCAATGTCCCGGAGAGCGAACCACGCATCTGGCCGTGGAATTTCAGCTGCCGGGCGTACCAGTTCGCGGCGCTGCCGGAATCGGCGGCGACGATCGCATCGGCTGGCAGCCGAATGGACAGCTCATGGAAGATCCGCATCGGATTGATCGGATCGGCACCGGTCATCGCCCGGTGCTCCACCGTCTCCCACCAGTCCGCGGTATCGGCTTCGATCTTCTCCCGCCAACTGCGGTCGGCTTTGCGTTCCAGCAACGGGATCAGGGCCCGCAGGGTGGCCCTGGCGTCGCCGACCAGGTTGATCTCGTACGGGTACCGCATGCCGATCCATTTGCCGGACCGGTCGATCTGCACCGCGCGAGCCTGGTCCAGCGGCGGGAGGAACTGGGTGTACGGGAAGTTCGATCCAATGGTGAGCAGCGTGTCGCAGCCCATCATCATGTTGTAGCTCGCCCGCGTCCCCAGCAGACCGATGGAACCGGTCACCCAGGCCAACGTGTCGGGCAGTACATCCTTGCCCAGCAAGGCCTTCGCCGCCCCGGCTCCGAGGAGGTCCGCGACCCGGGTGAGCTCGTCGACGCAGCCGCGCGCACCCTGCCCGACCAGCAGGGCGACCTTCTGGCCGGCGTTGAGCAGCTCGGCCACCTGCCGCAAGGCCTGCGGGTCGGGCGTCGCCGTGGCCTCGGCCAGACCGAGACTCGACGGCACCTGTTTGAACTCGTGTCCGGGCGGGACATAGGTCAGATCGAACACGTCGGACGGGATGATGATGCACGTCGGTGCCTGTTCGCTCGTGGCGATCCTGATCGCCCGGTCGATCAGGTTCGGCAGCTGCTCCGGAACGGTGCACATCTGCACGTAGTCGGAGCAGACGTCCTTGAACAGGGTCAGCAGATCCACTTCCTGCTGATAGGACCCGCCCATGGCGGAACGTTCCGTCTGCCCGACGATGGCGACCACCGGCACGTGATCCAACTTCGCGTCGTACAGCCCGTTGAGCAGATGAATGGCGCCCGGTCCGCTGGTCGCCACGCAGACCCCGACCTTCCCGGAGAACTTCGCGAACCCGACGGCGGCGAACGCGGCCATTTCCTCGTGCCGGGCCTGCACGAACTCCGGATCGTCGTCGGCCCGCCCCCAGGCCGCCAGCAAGCCGTTGATCCCATCACCGGGATAGCCGAAGACCTGCTTCACGCCCCACTGCCGCAACCGGGCCAACAAAACGTCAGCGACTGTCTCCGCCATGAAATCCGCTCCCTTCTGAGGGTCACAGGACGCCGGGTGGACCGCGCGAGTCCTGCTGCCCGCGCAATTGCGCTGTTACCATTCGAGTCCACTCCCAAACGTTGCGCGTCCGCAATGATTGCCGCAGACTCGGTACATGGTCGGGCGACGCGCAGAAGAGGCAGGAACAACAATGATCGCCTCCCCGCAACCCGCCCTCGATCCCGACGACGACGAGGTGACCGACGCCGTGTTGGCCGCGGCACGCGTGCTGGTCGGCGTGGCGATCCGGTCCATCGCCGCCGCGGAGGAGTCGATCGGCGTCAATCAGTTCCGCGCCCTGGTCATCATCGCCAGCCGCGGCCCGCTGCACTCGGCGGCGCTGGCTGAGGCAATGGGCCTGCACCCCTCCAATGCGACTCGGACCTGCGACCGGTTGGTCGCCGAGAAGCTGCTGGACCGCCGGGACAATCCGGCCGACCGCCGGCACCTCCAGCTGATCCTGACCAAGAAAGGTCGCCGATTGGTCGACGGGGTGATGAACCGCCGCCGGACGCTCATCAAGGGCATCCTGGCCCAGATGCCCGATGGCGATCGGCGTCAGCTGGCCGACGTACTCAACGAGTTCGCCCAGGCCGGCGGAGAACCGGCGGAGCAGGACCTGTGGTCGGTGGGGTGGACGACGCAGACCCCCGACGACAACGGGGCGCCCTGACCTTTCCATCGCCGCGGTGGCGCGGCCAGAAGCACCATCAAATCAAGAAGAGGTGAGGCACGTGGAGAAGCGAGTTGTGGTGGTCACCGGCGCCAGTGGCGGGATCGGCCGGGCCACCGCCCTGGCCTTCGGCGCACGCGGGGACACGGTGGCCCTGCTGGCCCGCGGCGACACGGGCCTGGCGGCCGCGGCGCAGGAAGTGCGGGACGCGGGCGGCACGGCCCTTGTCGTGCCGTTGGACGTGGCCGACCCGGATGCCGTAGCGGCCGCTGTCGAGCACATCGAGACCGAGCTGGGCCCGATCGACGTATGGGTGAACGTGGCCTTCACGTCGGTCTTCTCCCCGTTCGAGAAGATCACACCGCAGGAGTACAAGCGGGTCACCGAGGTGTCCTACCTCGGATACGTCTACGCCACCATGGCCGTCCTGCCGAGGATGAAGGCGCGCGACCGCGGCACCATCGTGCAGGTCGGGTCCGCTCTGGCCTACCGGGGCATTCCGTTGCAGACCGCGTACTGCGGAGCCAAACATGCCATTCAGGGCTTTCACGAGGCTTTGCGCTGTGAGTTGTTGCACGACAAGAGCAATGTGCACGTGACGATGGTGCAGATGCCGGCCGTGAACACGCCGCAGTTCTCCTGGGTGCTGTCCCGGCTGCCGCATCAGGCCCAACCGGTGCCCCCGATCTACCAGCCCGAATTCGCGGCCCGCGGCGTGCTGTGGGCGGCCGATCATCCGAAGCGGCGCGAGTACTGGGTCGGGGGTTCGACCGCGGCCACGCTCGCGGCCAATGCCATCGCTCCCGGTCTGCTCGATCGCTATCTGGGCCGGGTCGGCTTCGCCAACCAGCAGACCGAGCAGAAGGTGTCTCCGGATGCTCCGGAGAACCTGTGGAATGCCGCCGACGGAGCCGACGGACGAGACTTCGGAGCGCGCGGCATCTTCGACCGTCAGGCCGTCAGGGGGAAGGGTCAGTTGTGGGCCTCCCATCATCACGGCAGCCTGCTGGCCGCCGGCGCCGCCACGCTGACCGCGGCGGCGGTCCTGCTGGGGCGCAAGCGATGACCCGCACCAGCGCCGCCCGTGTCTGGGGTGGGACCACGGCCGTGATCGGCGCGGTCCTGCTCATCCGGCCAGCCGCGGTCACCGCGCGGGTGTCCGCCGGTGCATCGACACCCGACCTCACGATCGTGCGCGTCCTCGGCGGCCGGCAACTCCTGCAGGGCGGCGCGGTGCTCGTTCGCCCCGGCTCGGCGGCGCTGCTGAGGCTCGGTAGCGTGGTCGACCTGCTGCACGCGGCGAGCATGGTCGCCGCCGCGACCCTCTGGCCGCGCTACCGGCGACCGGCACTGGCGAGTGCCGTCCTCGCCGGCACCTCCGCCGCGGCCGGTGCCCTGATCGGCCGTCGGCGTCGATGACCACCGACCGAGATCGGTTCCCGCCCCAAGTGTTGCGGGAGTACGCGCTGCTGGCCGACGGCGAACGTGGCGCACTCGTGGGGCCGCGCGGGGACATCGTCTGGATGTGCGCCCCACGATGGGATTCCGGTGCCGTCTTCAGCGCGCTGCTGGGCGGTCGCAGCGGATACTCGGTGACGCCGAGAGGCCGGTTCGTCTGGGGCGGCTTCTACGAAGAGGGCACGCTCATCTGGCGCAGCCGCTGGGTCACCGAAACCGGCATCGTCGAATGTCGCGAGGCTCTCGCATTTCCCGGCGACCCACACCGAGCGGTGATCCTCCGCCGCATCATCGCCGTCGACGCCGATGCCACGGTCACCGTCACCTTGGACCCCCGCGCCGATTTCGACCAGCACCACCTGCTCGAACTACGCCGGCAGGACGGCCGGTGGACGGCGACCTCTGGTGGCCTGCACCTGAGGTGGACCGTCGGATCGTGCTGCCGACCCGACCCCGACGTGCAGCAAGGGCTGGTCGGCGAGATCACCGTACCGGCCGGCACTCATCACGATCTCGTGCTCGAGATCAGCGATCAGACACTTCCGGTCGATCCCGACCGGGCCGACATCCTCTGGCCGGCAACGGAAGCCGCCTGGGCGCAGGCCGTTCCCGCCTTGGACCGCACGCTCGACGCCCGGGACAGCCGACGCGCCTACGCCGTGATGCGCGGGTTGACATCGGCCAGCGGGGGCATGGTGGCGGCGGCCACCACCAGCCTTCCCGAACGCGCCGAGGCCGGACGCAACTACGACTACCGCTACGTATGGATCCGCGATCAGTGCTACGCGGGCCAGGCGGTCGCCGCTGCCGGGCCGCACCGCCTGCTGGACGATGCGGTCCGGTTCGTCTCCGAACGGCTGCTCGACCACGGTGACCAACTGCGACCCGCCTACACGGTCACCGGTGATTCCGTCCCCGATCAGGTCGAATTGCAGCTTCCCGGATACCCGGGTGGGCACAACAAGACGGGCAACTGGGTCAACCGGCAATTCCAGCTCGACGCCTTCGGTGAGTCGCTCCTGCTGTTCGCGGCCGCGGCCGCCCATCAGAAACTGGACAGCGACCACCGTCGGGCCGCGGGTGTGGCCGCGCTGGCCATCGCCCGGCGATGGCGTGAACCGGACGCCGGCATCTGGGAGATCGACAATCAGGCCTGGACCCACAGTCGCCTGATCTGTGCCGCCGGCCTGCGGGCCTACGCCGCCCACGAACCGGCCGACACGGCCGCCGGATGGCTGACCCTGGCTGATCAGATCATCGCCGACACCGGTCGGCACGCCACCCACCCCACCGGCCGTTGGCAACGGTCGGCTACCGATCCGAACCTGGACGCCGCCCTGCTGCTGCCGCCGCTGCGCGGTGCGATCGCCGTCGACGATCCCCGCACGGTGGCCACCCTGGACGCGTACCTGTCCGAACTGACCGTCGACGGATACGCGTACCGGTTCCGGCACGACGGCCGTCCGTTGGCCCAGGCCGAGGGATCGTTCACCCTGTGCGGCTTCATCACCGCTCAGGCCCTGCATCAACAGGGACAGTCGGTCGTCGCCGCCCGATGGTACGAGCGGACGCGTGGCGCCCAAGGTCCGCCCGAGTTGTACTCGGAGGAATTCGACGCCGGGGAACACCAACTCCGCGGGAACCTGCCGCAGGCGTTCGTCCACGCGCTGCACCTGCAGACGGCCGCGTCCCTGGCGGCCGACGTCGGGTAGCAGGCGACGCCCGCCCGCACCCGCCAAGCGCCTGCAGTGCGCATCTACCCGTACCGACGTCCCGTCAACACCCCGAACCGCATGTCGCCGCAACACCTATCACGTCAGGAGAACCGGCCATGACCGCTGTGGCGCCCCGACCGAGCCGCCGCCCTTATCCGGTGAAACGTCATCACCCCGGCGTCAAGTTCCTTGGTTATCTGAAGACGACCGATCCGAAGGAGCTCGGGGTCATGTACATCGCGACCTCCCTGTTCTTCTTCATGGTGGGCGGTGTCATGGCCCTGCTGATGCGCGCCGAGCTGGCTCGCCCCGGCCTGCAGTTCCTGAGCCAGGAGCAGTACAACCAGCTGTTCACCATGCACGGCACGATCATGCTGTTGTTCTATGCGACCCCCATCGTCTTCGGGTTCGCGAACTACGTACTGCCGTTGCAGATCGGCGCACCGGACGTGGCCTTTCCCCGTCTCAACGCATTCTCGTACTGGTTGTACCTGTTCGGCGCGATCGTCTCGGTGTCCGGTTTCTTCACCCCCGGTGGCGCCGCCGCGTTCGGCTGGACCGCCTACAGCCCGCTGTCCAACGCCACGAACTCCCCCGGTGTGGGCGGCGACCTGTGGGCGATGGGACTGGTCATCGCCGGTCTCGGCACCATCCTCGGAGCCGTCAACATGATCACCACGATCATCTGCCTACGGTGCCCGGGCATGACGATGTGGCGAATGCCGGTGTTCACCTGGGAAATCCTCGTCACCGCCATCCTGATCCTGATCGCGTTCCCGGTGCTGGCCGCCGCGCTCCTGGGCCTGGAGGCCGACCGGCACCTCGGCTCGCACGTGTTCGACCCGGCCAACGGCGGCGCAATCCTGTGGCAGCACCTGTTCTGGTTCTTCGGGCACCCAGAGGTCTACATCGTGGCCCTGCCGTTCTTCGGCATCGTCACCGAGGTGATCCCGGTCTTCTCGCGCAAGCCGGTGTTCGGATACCGGGGGCTGGTATACGCCACCTTCGGCATCGCCGCCCTGTCGGTCACCGTGTGGGCCCACCACATGTTCGCCACCGGCGCCGTCCTTCTGCCCTTCTTCTCGTTCATGACGTTCCTGATCGCGGTGCCGACCGGTATCAAGTTCTTCAACTGGATCGGCACCATGTGGAAAGGACAGATCACCTTCGAGACGCCGATGCTCTTCGCCGCCGGATTCATGGTCACCTTCCTGTTCGGCGGCCTGACCGGCGTCATCCTGGCCTCACCGGCATTGGACTTCCACGTCTCCGACACCTATTTCGTCGTCGCCCATTTCCACTACGTGCTCTTCGGGACCATTGTGTTCGCCACCTTCTCCGGGATCTACTTCTGGTTCCCGAAGATGACCGGGCGATTCCTGGACGAAGGTCTGGGGAAGTTCCACTTCTGGACCACGTTCGTCGGGTTCCACCTGACGTTCCTGATCCAGCACTGGCTGGGCAACATGGGCATGCCCCGGCGCTACGCCGACTACCTGCCGGCGGACGGTTTCACCACGCTGAACACGATCTCGACCATCGGGGCGTTCATTCTCGGCGCCTCGCTACTGCCCTTCGGCTGGAACGTGTTCCGGTCCCTTCGATACGGGGAGGTCACCACGGCGGACGACCCGTGGGGGTACGGGAATTCCCTGGAGTGGGCCACCTCCACCCCGCCGCCCCGCCACAATTTCACCTCACTGCCCCGCATCCGTTCCGAACGGCCCGCGTTCGAACTGCATCACCCGGACATGATCGGACGCATGCGCGACGAAGGCCACGCCGGACGGCGTCCGCAATCCGTGGCCCCGGGACCCGGCCCGGCAGACCCGGACCGGTGACGGGTCAGTCGGTCACCGTCGGGTCAGGCGGAGCCGGATCGTTTCGACGGGCGGGTCTTCCTCGGTATCGAGGCGGCATGGTCGGGGACGTACCGGAACTTCTCGATGGACGGCCGCTGGTAGTCGCCGGCCGGGGGACGCCGCGGGATCTTGATCTCCTGCGGCTCGAGGTGCGCGTACGCGATCGTTGACAGGAGGTGATGCATGACGTTGACCCGGGCCGATCTCTTGTCGTCGCCCTCGACGACGAACCAAGGACACAACAACGTGTCCGTCTGTTCGAACATGTCGTCCTTGGCTCGGGAATAGTCGATCCACTTGGTGATCGACTGGACGTCGACCTCCGACAGCTTCCACCGTCGCATCGGGTCGTTGTGCCGGCTTCGGAATCGGCGTTCCTGCTCCACATCGGACACCGAGAACCAGTACTTGCGCAGCAATATGCCGTCTTCGACCAGCATCTGCTCGAAGACCGGGGCCTGATGGAGGAATCGGATGTACTCGTCAGCCGTGCAGAAGCCCATGACCCGCTCCACACCGGCCCGGTTGTACCAGGAACGGTCGAACAGGACGATCTCGCCGGCCGACGGCAGGTGCTCGATGTAGCGCTGGAAGTACCACTGGGTCCGTTCCCGCTCGGTCGGGGTGGGCAACGCGACGATGCGGCACCAGCGAGGGTTGAGATATTCGGTGATCCGCTTGATGGCCGAACCCTTGCCCGCCGCATCCCGCCCTTCGAAGATCACCACCACCCGGGAGCCGGTTTCCTTGACCCACTCCTGCATGGCCACCAACTCGGCCTGCAACCGACGCAACTCCGCCTCGTAGACGCGGGCCGGCAGGCGGCCGGGTCCGGTTCGGGTCTGACCATTGATACCGACTGGGGTGGAGTTCATCAGCTGCCTCCGACGTCGGACGGCCGACCACCGGTCGGCGGCCCGGCCAGGTGCCCGTACGCGCTCACCGCGGACGTGGACGCTGGAGCGCCGAGACGATCAGGACCACGCCGGCCAGGGCAACGGCGAACGGCCAGAAGACGACCGCGTTGAACCAGGGAACGAGTTGGTGCAGCAGCATCAGTCCGCCGATACCGAGCAGGATCGCCCCGGCCACGATGGCGGCGCCGCGCTGGCCCGGGCGGCGCACGACGATCGGCTCCTGGCCGGGAGCCTCCGGGATGCCGATCCAGCCGATGATGTACAGGAGCACACCACCACCGCCGCCCAGGGAGATCGCCACCGCGGCAATCCGGATGACGACCGGATCGACCCCCAGATAGCGGGCCAGGCCGCCGCAGACCCCGGCGATCACCCGGTCCTCGCGGCTCCGATACAGCCGACGAACCGGCGGGTTCGGGCCCGACGGAGGCTCGGCGACCGATGGTGGACGGTCGTCCCAGGTGGACATGGCGGCTCCCTCCTGCAAGGTGAGCTACCAGCCTTTCCGCTCGGCCGCCGCGTCCACCAGATCTGAAGGTCCATGCGATCAGGGCCGAAAGGCCCTTCGATCAAGGACCTTCGATCGGCTCCCGGTTCGCCCGATTCGCCTACCGTCACGGCATGACCAGCGGGTGGCCCGAGATGCCGGGCCTCGTGCTGCGCGCCGCGGCGTTCCGATCCAGGCCAAGACGCCCCGCCCCCCACTGAGAAGGACGAATCCGTGGCCACCCCGACCGTGCCGATCACCGACCTGGTCGTTCGTGGCGCGCGCGGGGATCAGGAAGCCTGGAACTCGATCGTCGATCGCTACCTCCCGCTCGTGACGTCGGTGATCCGCCGCTGTCGGGTGACCGAAGAGGACAGGGAGGACGTCAGCCAGACGGTGTGGTTGCGGCTGGTCGAGAACCTGGGGCGAATACGGGATCCGCAGGCGCTGCCGGCCTGGATCATCCGGACGACCCGGAACGAGGCCCTGCGGGTGCTGCGGCAGCGGGCCCGGGCGGTGCCGGTCGACCCCATCGACGGACCGGATCTGGACGCCCGACCCGACCCGGACGAGATCGACCGCGAAATCCTCCGCCAGGAACGCGCTCAGGCGTTGCGCGACGGATTGGCCGAACTCAGTGTCGGCCAGCGGAACCTGTTGCTGCTGTTGGTGGCCGATCCCCCGCTGTCCTACGAGACGATCAGTCGTCGAGTGGGCATGCCGGTCGGCAGCATCGGACCGACCAGGGCCAGATACCTGGCCAAACTCCGGTCGACCCCAGCGGTCAGGGCACTGGTGTCCGGCCCGACCCAGACCCGATCGGCAGGCAACGTCAGCTAACCGGACAGCCGGCCTCGATGTCGGTGATCAGGAGGCAAACCGACCTGATCGCGGGGCACGATGGCCCTCATCAGACATGTCAGACCCGGAGCTGGAGGATCACCATGGCCGTGAACTGGACGACCGAACTGCTCGATCAGCTGAACTGGCACTGGGACCGGCAACTCCGGCCCCGACTGGACGGCCTGACCGACGACGAGTACTTCTGGGAGCCGGTGCGCGGAGCGTGGAACCTGCGGCCGCGCGGTGAGGCCGTGACGCCGATGGCGGCCGGTTCGGGTGACTACGTGCTCGACTACGCTTTTCCCGAACCACGTCCGGCGCCGGTGACGACGATCGCCTGGCGCATAGGTCACCTGCTGGTCGGGGTGTTCGGAATGCGCAACGCTTCCCATTTCGGCGGGCCGGCCCTCGACTACCCGACCTACCGCTATCCGGAGCATGCCGACGAAGCGCTGCACCAACTCGACGAGATGCAGGCGGCCTGGCGGGCCGGAGTCGCGACCCTCGACGAGCTCGGGATGGCGGCGCCGTCGGGCGAGGCCGGGCACGAGGACGCCCCGATGGCCACGCTCGTGCTGCACATCAACCGCGAAGTGATCCATCACGGCGCCGAGATCGCTTTGCTGCGGGATCTGTACGCCTGGCGCTGACCCGGCCGGACCTGTGATCAGCGTTGATCCATCGTGCCTTTACACAGCGGTCCCGCACCGTCGATCATGCCCGCATGACCCAATTCCGCGCGCAGTTCGACGCCACCATCACCTTCCTCAACGGCGGCGGCCTGCAGACGCAGGGATTCCTCCTCGACGTTCGATCCGAGCAGGTCGAGGACACCGACCTCGCTCTCGCCCTGGTCCGTCACCTGGGCCTGCTGATGGTCGAGGACGTGAGTGTGAGCAACGTACGAGTGGTGCCGGCCGCCCATCGCGGGTCACGCGGGACCGGCGGCCCGGCCGCGTCGCCGGGACGGCTGATCGACCTGTCCCACGTCATCCGGGAGGGCATGGTCACCTATCCGGGGCTGCCGGGACCGGAGTTCCGGCCTTACCTCTCGCGCGAGGATTCCAAGGCGGTGTACGCGGACGGCACCCAGTTCACCATCGACCGGATCAGCATGCTCGGCAACACGGGCACCTACCTGGACAGTCCGCACCACCGCTACGACGGCGGGACCGACCTGGCCGGGCTGCACCTGGAGCAGCTGGCCGATCTGCCCATCTCGGTCGGGCGACTCGACGGCAGCACGTCCCGTGGCATTGCGGCCGCAGCGCTGGCCGCCCTGGACGTCGCCGGCCGCGCCGTCCTGTTGCAGACCGGGTGGGACCGGCACTTCGGCACCGAGGCCTACGCCGGCCCGGCGCCGTACCTGACCGAGGACGGCGCCCGTTACCTGGTCGAGCACGGCGCGGCCCTGGTCGGGATCGATTCGGTGAACATCGACGACACGGCGCCGACGTCCGGTGGCCGTCGACCGGCCCACTCCCTACTGCTGGCCGCCGGGATACCGGTACTGGAGCATCTGACCGCCCTGGCCGATGTGCCCGCCGACGGCGCCCGTCTGCACGCCGTTCCGCCGAAGGTCGCCGGCTTCGGCACCTTTCCGGTGCGCGCCTACGCCGTCGTGCGACCGGACTGAGACCATCAGCCCCGGAGTGCCGACGCGAAGATGCCGGGCAGTTTCACCCATGACGGATTCGCCGCGAAGGCGGTGAGACGACGGCCGGTGGTGGCCTGGGTCCGGTTGGTGACGAACCACGGCGGCCTCGGCGACAGGGTGAACTCGCCGGCCCCCAAGGACCGGTGCCACGGACGGAACGGTCCTCGCACCACCGTGCGCTCCGCGTCGTCGAGCAGGAGAGCGTTGTGCACCAGACCGATGCCGCTCTGCACATCGGTCAAGGTGTGCCCGGGGAACGCACCCCAGGTCGCGCGCGCGGTCAGGAAACCGAACCCGGTCCACGCGTTCACCGCGATGCATCCGTATCGCAGGTCGGCCAGCGCCTCTTCGAAGGCCGCGCCGGCCGCGCGCAGCGTCCGCGGGTGGGCGATCACGTTGACGCCCAGGGTCCCGGCGAACTTCTCGTTGGCCGTGGCGACAGCCGCCCGCAGGAAGTCCAGACCCGAGCCCGGCAGTTCGGTCACGGCCAGGACCGGTGCGAAGTACTCGGTCGTCATTGCCTTCTCGCCGTCCGCGGACCCGATCCCGGTGATCAGCAGGCGCCCGTTGGGCAGCGTCTCGGCGGACGGGTAGCTCGACTTCGCCCCCGCCACCCGCTGGTCGCTGCCCGGGTAGTAGGCGGCCCGCTGCGGCGCCCTGGACAGGGCCGAACGGACCTGCGCCAGGAACTCTCCACGCTGCGGCCAGTCCGACGACAGGACGACGACCTGACCGGCGATGCAGTTGTAGCCGCCGTTGTGCAGACGTTGGGTCGCGATGTGCTCGGCCTGGAAGCGCAGATCCGCCTTCGACCAGCGACCGGGGACAATGATGATGGGCGACACACCACCCAGCTCACTGGTGATCTCCTTGTCCAGCAACGGCTCTGCGGCGCCGACCCGAGCGGCCGCCTTACGGGCGGCGCCTTCGACGCCCCCACCGAAGACGATCGCGTCATGGCTCAGTGCGCTGCCGGTGATGTGGACGTGGTCGACCAGGTCGTGGTGCACCAGGTACTGCCCGACGTCGGCACCACCGGTGACGATCCGGAGGAATCCGGCCGCCACCAAGGGCTGCAGGGCCGACTGGAACACCGGGGCGATCGTCTCGGTGATCGGATTCAACTTGAGCAGGACGACCCGGTTGTGAGCGAACAGCTCGTAGAGCACGTCCAGCACCGGAATGGAGGTGATGTTGCCGGCGCCCAGCACCAGACCGACCCCGCCCCCTCGACTCGGGGTGAGTTGCCCCAGGCCGGCCCGGGCCCGCACGTCGTCGGCGCCGATCCCTGGTCGCATCCAGACCTCGGCGCGGTACCCGCTCAGCAGCAGGCTGTCGAAGAGGTTGTGCGGCAGGACTTTCACGGCCACCCGATTGCCGGGCACGGAACCGATCGGGACGTCGTCCACCGGACTGCGGCCCGACTCCAGGGCCCGGAGCGACTCGGTCAGAGCGGTGAGCGCGGACAGCACGGCGTACGGGCCGGACGTCCATTCCTCGCCGACCAGCGACGACGATGGTTCCAGGCCCTTGTAGGAGGCGGCCACCCGCACCCAGTCGTCGGCCTGCCGGGACACCGCGGTCGACACGCGGGACAGCAGGTCGAGGCGGCCGGACAGTGGGAGTGCGGTCCACCGGCCGGCGCCGGCCACAAGGTCGGACAGGGCCGAGTCCAATTCCTCGGTGCCGTGCTGGAGCTGCGCCGTCATCGTGGTCCACCTTCGCTGGGATCGGTCACCTTACCGACGCCGGCCGGAACCGTCCCGCCGGTGTCCTTCACTGTGCCACGGCGCGCGGCGTAACGTGGCGGCCGCCCGTCGACCAGCAACCGGACAGGACATCTGACATGACCTCGACCACGAGCCGCGAATGGCATCTGGCGCACCGCCCCCACGGTGAGCCGGTCCCCGGCGACTTCCGGATGGAGACGGTCCAGGTTCCGGCCCCGGTGACCGGGGAGGTATTGGTACGCAACACCTTCCTTTCGGTCGACCCGTACATGCGAGGCCGGATGAACGACGTCCCGTCCTACGTTTCTCCGTTCCAGCTCGACCAGCCGTTGACCGGCGGGGCCCTGGGCGAGGTGATCGCCTCCGAGTACGACGGTCTGGCGGTCGGCGATCTGGTGCTGCACGAGTACGGATGGCGGGAGTACGCGTCCGGTCCGGGCACCCGCTTCCGGAGGGTGACCCCCGTGCCGGGCGTCTCCCCCAGCGCCCATCTGGGGGTGCTCGGCATGATCGGCCTGACCGCCTACGCCGGGCTGCTCGACGTCGCCCGCATGCAACCGGGCGAGATCGTCTTCGTCTCCGGCGCCGCCGGCGCGGTGGGGTCCATGGTCGGCCAGATCGCCAAACTCAAGGGCGCGTCGCGGGTGATCGGTTCCGCCGGGAGCAAGGCCAAGGTCGACCTGCTGGTCTCGAAGTTCGGCTATGACGCCGCATTCAACTATCACGACGGTTCGGTCAACCGGCAGCTTCGGGCCGCCGCGCCGGACGGCATCGACGTGTACTTCGACAACGTCGGCGGGGATCACCTGGAGGCAGCCATCTTCGCCTTCCGGACGTTCGGGCGCGCGGCCATCTGCGGCGCCATCTCCTCCTACAACTCGACCGAACCGCCATCGGCGCCGCGCAACCTGTCGCTGATCATCGGCAAGGGCGTGAGTCTGACCGGATTCCTGGTCAACCATCACCGGAATCGCGCCGCGGCCGCCGCCGCCGAGATCGGCGGCTGGCTGACCTCCGGGAAACTCGTCTACCAGGAGACCGTGGTCGATGGGGTGGAGAACACCCCGGCCGCATTCCTGGACATGTTGCGGGGCGCCAACATCGGCAAGATGGTGGTCGCCCTCTGACCGGCCGTCACTCAGCGGCGGCCACGGTTGAGCCAGGCGATCGCGATGTTGAGGACGGTGGCGAACCCGCACCAGGCCGGGTACGGAGCCAGCGCCCACCCCGTACGACGGTCGGTGGCGCCGACCCGGCGCACCAGGTCGGCCGAACTGACGGTGATCGCTGCGCACTCGGCGGCGGCGATCCATGGACGATGCAGGCGGAAGAACAGCCAGTTCCATGCCCCGTTCAGCGTCAGGTTCACTGCGAGAGCCTTGACCAGGGAACGCTTTCGGGCCAGATCACCCCGCCGCTCCAGGGTCTGGACGGCCTGGCCGTGGTCACCGCGATATCGGCGTAGAGAGGGGTCCAGACGAGGCCGAACGCCGGTGCGGGCGGCTGCCACGCCGGCTTCCGCAGTCCGATGTAGTAGGCCGAACCTGGGTCGGTGGCCAGTCCGCCGGTCACTGCGGCGGCCGTGACCGCGGCTCCGATCGTCGCCAGCGTGCGCACGTTCATCCATCCTCTTTCCGTCGTCGGTGGTCGGGGCACCCGGCCGTCGGAGGCACAATCGCTGGAGTTCCCCAGCCGGACCGGTGCAAACGCGCGGGCCGTCCAACGCAGCTCAGGAGTGAACGATGACCGACGACTCACCGGCCGCGGCGGCCGGGACCTTCCTGTTCGGCGGTGACCTGACGGTCAACCGTCTCGGCTACGGATCGATGCGATTGTCCGGCCCGGGCATCATGGGGCCGCCGGCCGACCGTGACGAGGCCATCGCCGTGCTGCGCACCGCGGTCGAACTGGGTGTCAACCACATCGACACCAGCGACTACTACGGCCCCTACATCGTCAACGAGTTGATCAGGGAGGCGCTGCACCCCTATCCGGACGACCTGGTGCTGGTGACCAAGGTCGGCGCCCGCCGCGACGCCCAGGGGCAGTGGCTGCCCGCGCTCACCCCGGGCGAGTTGGTCAGCGCCGTCCGGGACAACCTGGACCACCTCGGACTCGACGTCATCCACGCGGTGAACCTGCGCATGGCCGACGAGCACGGTGGAGTCATGCGCGAGGGTTCACTGGCCCCGCAGTTCGAGGTACTCGCCGGGTTGCAGCAGCAGGGCCTGATCCGGCATCTCGGGGTCAGCAACGTCGGACGGGACCAACTCGTCGAGGCCCAGACCATCGCCCCGGTGGCGTGCGTGCAGAACGCGTACAACGTGGTCGACCGGGCCGACGACGAGCTGGTCGACACGTGCGCCGCCGAAGGCATCGCCTTCGTCCCGTTCTTCCCACTCGGCGGTTTCACGCCGCTCGCCGCCGATCGGTTCGGCACGATCGCGGAATCGCTCGGCGCGACCACCATGCAGTTGGCCCTGGCCTGGTTGCTGCATCGTTCGCCCGCGATCCTCTGCATTCCGGGCACGTCGAGCGTCCAGCATCTGCGGGAGAACGTCGGCGCCGCATCGATTGTGCTGACCGCCGACCAGCTCGACGACCTTGACCGGCTGACGATGTGACCGGAGGACAGTTCGTCACGGCGGCTTCACGACGTGCCCTGAGATGATCATGGTGACTCGCGCGCCCCACCGGGGGCGCCTGACGTACCGGAGGTTCCATTCATGACGTTGACCGAGATTGCCGACCAGGCCGCGATTCCCGCCGCCAGTCGGGTGTGGCCGCGTCGGGCGGTGCTCGCCGGTTCCGGCGCCGCCCTGCTGGCCTGCGCCGCCTGCGGCTCGAAATCCACCGCCACGAGCTCGGCGAGCACCACCAGCACCGCCGCCGCCGCGAACTCTTCCGCGGCCGGGGGCAGCCCCATCGCCTCGGTCAGCGCGATCCCCGCCGATTCCGGCCTGATCGCCGATGCTCCGTCCGGCAAGGTCATTCTGGCCAAGTCGAACGGAAAGGTCGTGGCCCACAGCGCAATCTGCACGCACCAGGGTGCGGTCATCGACGGGACCGGCACCTGCCCGCTGCACGGGTCGAAGTTCAACCCGGCCACCGGTGCCGTCATCAACGGCCCGGCCGGCAGCCCGCTCGCGGCCGTCGCCGTGACCGAGAAGGACGGCAAGGTCTACCCGGCCTGAGCCGGCAGCGGCTCCGGTCAGACCGTCGGCTGACCGGAGCTGCCACCGCTCGACCCGGTACCTCCGTTGGGCGCGGTACCTCCGTTGGGCGCCGTACCTCCATTGGGCGCGGTACCTCCGTTGGGCGCGGTACCTCCGTTGGATCCCGTACCGCCGTTGGATCCGGTGCCTCCGGTCGACCCTGGTCCACCGGGAAGGTTCTGCCCGCCCTGGCTACCTCCGGGGAAGCTGCCCGTGCCGTCGGTGGTACCCGATCCGGCGCCACCCAGGCCGGGGCCCCCGGTCGACCCCCCGCCGAATCCGCCGCCGCCGGGCAGACCCCCGCCCGGCCCACCGAACTGGTTGGTGGTCGAGGACGTGGAGGCATTGGCCGCCGTCACGGCGATGGTCCCGCCGATGGCGACGGCAGCCGCCACCCCGACCGCCGTGATGGTCTTGGCCATGGTCGAGATCTTCTTCCCGTCGACGGGCACGGCGGCGTCGACCCGAACATCGCCGGCCGCCCCTGCCCGCGCACCCCACACCGGCCCGTCCTCCGACTCGGACCGGGCGTCACCGGCGGGCGGCGGAACCAGCACGGTGTGCACCGGAAGAGGCTGGCCGGCCCAGGCCGCGCCCCGGTCGGTCCAACCGGCATACGGATCGGCCGCGGGGCCGACGGAGGCATCGGCCGGAAGGGCGCGGGGATCGCCCTCCCCCGCCGGCCGGGTGGGTGCGGACTGGGGATATTCGGACATGGTGGACCCTTTCGGTTCGAGACGATCCGCGGCGGCCAGGACCGTCGGTCCGGGGATGCCGGGAACCAGCAGGACACCACCGTGCAGGTCGAAGCTGTCCGCCGGCTGTGCGGTCGGCCCCAGCCCTGTGTGTGTCGCAGGAGCATGATGGGTGCAGCCACAGCTTTGACACAGCCAAGACCTAGCTGGGCCACACGCCCCTACACGAGGATCACCTCATGACGAGCTCTCCCTTCGCAACCTTCACCCCCCGCGTCGAGAACGGACGCGAGACCTTGCGAGGCCCGGAGGGTCGTCCGATCAAGGTCCTGGTGGTGGACGACGAGCAGACCTTGTCCGAGCTGCTGGGTCTTGCCCTGCGCTACGAGGGCTGGGATGTCCGCACCGCCGGTGACGGCGCGTCCGCGATCACGGCGGCCCGGGAGATGCGCCCCGATCTCGTCGTCCTGGACGTGATGTTGCCCGACATGGACGGACTGGAGGTCCTCCGCCGCCTCCGCACCGACTCCGACCGCACCCCCGTGCTGTTCCTGACCGCCCGCGACGCCGTCGAGGACCGCATTGCCGGCCTCACCGCGGGCGGCGACGATTACGTGACCAAGCCCTTCTCGATCGAAGAGTTGGTGCTGCGGCTGCGGGCCCTGCTGCGCCGCTCGCACACGGCGCTCACCGCGGATTCGTCGCTGCTGACGGTGGGCGACCTGACGCTGGACGAGGACTCGCGCGAGGTGCACCGCTCCGGCGATCTGATCGCCCTGACCGCCACCGAGTTCGAGTTGCTCCGCTTCCTGATGCGCAACGCCAAGCGCGTGCTGAGCAAGGCCCAGATCCTGGACCGGGTCTGGAACTACGACTTCGGCGGCCAGGCCAACATCGTCGAGCTCTACATCTCCTACCTGCGCAAGAAGATCGACTCCGGCCGTGAGCCGATGATCCACACCATGCGCGGGTTCGGCTACGTCCTCAAGCCGGTCGGCTGAACCTCGTGTCCGTTTCCGCCCCGACCAGCCCCCCGACACCCCCGGCAGTGGACCGCTCACACAAACCCCGGCGCGCAGTCACTCTGCGTACCAAGCTGATTGCGAGCATCGTCGGGTTGATCGTGCTGCTCAGTGCGGTCATCGGTGTCACGACCGAGTTGTTCCTCAGCCGGTATCTCGTCCAGCAGCTCGATCAGCGCCTCGTCGGGGTTCAGGAACACGCGCCCGACATCGTGGCCGCCGGCGGATCGACGACGTCCATCCCACCGCCCAGTGGCTCCACGGCGCCGGACCAGCGGGCGCCGTCCTGCCTGATCAATGCAGGCGGCTTCCGGCAGCTGGACGGGCTCTCGATCTGCATCACCGGAACGACCGTGACCAGAGCGGTGATCTGGTCGAACTTCGTTCCGACGACCCTGACCGCCACGCAACTGGCAGCCGTCCGTTCGGCCGCCCTGAGCGCCTCCGCCTCGACCGTGTCCATTCCTGGATGGGGCGAGTACCGAGTCGTGCAGGTCGTCCCACGCGGTCTGTCCACCACCGGCGACAAGATCACGCTGATCAACGGCTTGTCCCTGTCGAGCGTGACCGACACCCAGCGCCGCCTGGCCCTGGTCATGGCCCTGGTCGCCGGGGGCGCCATCATCCTGGGTGGCCTGATCGTCTTCGTCATCGTGCGGCGTTCGGTGCGCCCCCTGGAGCGGGTGGCGGCCACGGCGCGCAAGGTGGCCACCCTTCCCCTGGACAAGGGGGATGTGGATCTGACCATCCGGGTGCCGGCCAGGGACACCGACTCCCGGACCGAGATCGGCTCGGTGGGCGCGGCGATCAACCAGATGCTCGGTCATGTGTCCGGCGCACTCAGCGCCCGCCATGCGTCCGAGACCAGGGTCCGGCAGTTCGTCGCCGATGCCTCGCACGAGCTGCGCACTCCGCTGGCCGCGATCCGCGGGTACGCCGAGCTGGCCCGTCGCGGCGAGCACGAACCCGGGGCCGTCGCTCACGCGCTGCGGCGGGTGGAATCCGAGACCGGACGCATGACCACCCTGGTGGAGGATCTGTTGTTGTTGGCGCGCCTGGATTCCGGACGTCCGTTGGCCAACGAGGAGGTCGACCTGACGATGCTCGTGGTCGACCGGGTGTCCGACGCCCGGGTGGCCGGGCCCGACCATCGCTGGCAGCTGGACCTGCCGGACGAACCGGTCACCGTGACCGGCGACAGCGCCCGCCTGCACCAGGTGCTGGCCAACCTGCTGGCCAACGCGCGCACCCACACTCCACCGGGAACGGTGGTGGTGACGGGCCTGCGGCGCGAGCCCGGCGGTGTCGTGATGACCGTGACCGACAACGGCCCGGGCATTCCGGCCGAACTGCAGCCGGAGATCTTCGGGCGGTTCGTCCGCGGCGACTCCTCCCGCTCGCGGGCCGCCGGTTCGACCGGTCTTGGCCTGTCCATCGTGACGGCCGTCATCGCGGCCCACGGCGGGACGGTCACCGTCGAGAGCCGCCCCGGCCGTACCTGCGCCCGAGTGTGGTTGCCCGACAACGTGAACCTGCCGGGGGCGCCGTTCGACACCCTGCCCGCCACCTCCGGCCTGCCGAGCCCTTCCGCCGCCTGACGAGGGTGGGACCGCCCCGGGAATCCGGGCCGCTCCCCCACCCCGTCCCGGGGTGCACCCTCACAGCCGCGGCACAGTCGGGGCGGGCGGTAGGCACAGTGCGGGCGAGCACAGTGGCCCTCATGACCACCGACACCTTCGCTTCCGAATTCACCAGCAGCGGCGATGGGCGGCTAGTGGCCACCAGCACCGACGCTGCGTCCGATCACACCGTCGTCACCTCGCTCGACGTCGTCATCCCCGTGTACAACGAACAGGGCGACCTGGCCCGGGCTGTGAGCCGCCTGCACACCTACCTGTCCACCTCGCTGCCGTACAGCTTTCGCATCACCATCGCCGACAATGCCTCCACCGATGGCACTCCGGCGATCGCCGACGAACTGTGCGAGTTCTACGAGGAAGTCGAAGTCCTGCACCTGGCCGAGAAGGGGCGAGGCCGCGCCCTCAAGGCGGCCTGGGCCCAGTCGGACGCAAAGGTGTTGGCCTACATGGACGTCGACCTGTCCACCGATCTGGCCGCGCTCCTCCCGCTGATCGCCCCGCTGCTCAGCGGGCACTCCGATCTGGCCATCGGCAGCCGACTGGCTCGGGGTTCCCGGGTCGTCCGCGGGCCGAAACGAGAATTCATCTCCCGCAGCTACAACCAGATTCTCCGGCGCACCCTGTCGGCCCATTTCTCTGACGCCCAGTGTGGTTTCAAGGCCATTCGCTCCGACGTCGCGAAGCAGCTTCTGCCGCTGGTGCAGGACAACGGTTGGTTCTTCGACACCGAGATGCTGGTGCTGGCCGAGCGGTCCGGCCTGCGGATCCACGAAGTCCCGGTCGACTGGGTGGACGACCCGAATTCCAGCGTCGACATCGTCGCCACCGCCATGACCGACCTCAAGGGTGTCTGGCGGGTCGGCCGGGCCCTGGCCACCGGTTCCCTGCCGCTGGCCCAGGTCCGGGCACAGCTCGGCCGCGGCTCCATCGAACCCGAGACCCCGGGGGTACCGGACGGCATGGTCCGACAGATCGTTCGGTTCGGCGCCATCGGCGTCATCTCCACTTTGGCCTACCTCGTGCTGTTCGTCGCCTTCCACCCGTTCATGGGCGCCCAGGTCGCGAACTTCCTGGCTCTGGCCATCACCGCCGTCGCCAACACGTCGGCCAACCGTCGCTTCACGTTCGGCCTGAAGGACCGCGCCGGGGCCGGACGTCACCAGCTGCAGGGATTCGGGATCTTCCTGCTCGGGCTGGGCATCACCAGCGGCTCGCTGGCCGTGCTGCACGCCACCGCTCCGAATGCCGGGCGGATGCTGGAGCTCAGCGTGCTGGTCGCGGCCAATCTGGCCGCCACCGTGGTCCGATTCCTGCTGATGCGGGGCTGGGTGTTCCGCCGAGCCGCAGTGACCGACGGCCAGATGTAGACCGGGATGTCATTGCGGTTCTCGTCGGCGGTCACCGCGTTCCCGGCGGCACCGGTCGGCCAGCGGCCGGTCGGCGGGCGGCAGGTGCGTATCCGGCGGTGGTTCGGCCCCGGCGCGCCGGCTTTCAACAGGCGCGTCCGGGCCGTGGGCAGCACACTCGATCCATGCAGAAGCTCTCCTTGCAGGCCACTGCCCGCGAGCAACTCAGCGCGGCCGGTGCCTCGTCCAACGGCCGGAGCGCCCGTACGGTGTACGGCGGTCATGAACACGTTCTCCGGCAGACGGTCATCGCCCTGACCGCCGGCAACTCGCTGGCCGAACACGACAACCCAGGGGACGCAACCATTCTCGTGCTGTCCGGCCGGGTGCGACTGACCGCCGGCACGGTGGACTGGGAAGGCCGCGAGGGTGATCTCCTGCTGATCCCGCGGGCCCGTCATTCATTGCTCGCGATCGAGGACGCCACCGTCCTGCTCTCGGCTGCCGCCCGGCCCTGACCGGGGAGAATCGCACACAGGAAAGCCATAGTCGGCGCTCAGCGTCAGCATCACCCGGCGGCCCACACTTGTTCCATGACCATCACCGCCCCCTTCGCCGGGTTCGTCCCCACCCCCGACCGGTCCCGTGAATCGTTGCGCGGGCCAGGTAACCGAGCCATCAAGGCCCTCGTCGTCGACGACGAGCAGACCCTGGCCGAGTTGGTCGGTCTGGCCCTCCGTTTCGAGGGCTGGGACATCCGGCTGGCCGGGGACGGCAAGTCGGCCATTACCGCCGCCCGGGAGTTCCGGCCGGATCTGGTGATCCTGGACGTCATGCTCCCCGACATGGACGGCATGGAGGTCCTGCGTCGTATCCGGGCCGAGATCGACCACCTGCCCGTCCTTTTCCTCACGGCACGAGACTCCGTCGAGGACCGGATCGCCGGTCTCACCGCGGGCGGCGACGACTACGTCACCAAACCGTTCTCCATCGAGGAGTTGGTACTGCGTCTGCGAGCCCTCCTGCTGCGGTCGAAACTGAACGTCAGCACCAACTCGTCCGCCCTCTCGGTCGGCGACCTGACGCTGGACGAGGACACCCGGGAGGTGTTCCGGGGCGGCGAGTCGATCCAGCTGACCGCCACCGAGTTCGAACTGCTGCGTTTCCTGATGCGCAACGCCAAGCGCGTGCTGAGCAAGGCCCAGATCCTGGACCGGGTGTGGAACTACGACTTCGGCGGCCAGGCCAACATCGTCGAGCTCTACATCTCCTACCTGCGCAAGAAGATCGATGCCGGGCGCGACCCGATGATCCACACCGTGCGCGGTTTCGGGTACGTCATCAAACCCGCCGCCGGGGCGTGAGCCCAGCCCGCGTCACATCCCCTTCCCCGAAGTCCTTCCCGCTCCCTGTCCGCACGGAGCCCGAGAGTGAGGTTCCGATGACGGCAACCCTCGAGAAGTCCCCACCGGTCGCGGAACCACCCGGTCCGGCCGAGGCGCCGGCCCCGCCGCGACGGCGGCTGATCATCCGGATCTGGCGCGGTGGCGCGGACGATCCGCGCTGGGCCCGCCCGGCCCTGTTCGGTCTGCTGGCCGTCACGGCCGTCCTGTACCTGGTCAACCTGACCGCGTCCGGCTGGGCCAATGCGTTCTACTCGGCCGCGGCCCAGGCCGGGTCGGTGTCCTGGAAGGCCTTCTTCTTCGGGTCCTCCGATGCCGGGAACGCGATCACGGTGGACAAGACACCGGGATCGTTGTGGTTCATGGCCCTGTCGGCGCGGCTGTTCGGCGTCAACTCGTTCGCGATCCTGCTGCCGCAGGCATTCATGGGCATCGCCTCGGTCGGGGTTCTCTACTCGACCGTCAAGCGGGTGGCCACGCCGATGGCCGGATTGCTGGCTGGCCTCGCCCTGGCCGTGACACCGGTTGCGGCGCTGATGTTCCGGTTCAACAACCCGGACGCGATGATGGTGCTGTGCCTGGTGCTCGGGGCCTGGGCCATGACGCAGGCCATCGCGACCGGCCGCACCAAGTGGCTGCTCTGGTGCGGCGCGTTCATCGGCTTCGCCTTCCTGGCCAAGATGATGCAGGCGTTCCTGGTGGTGCCCGGGTTCGGCCTGGCCTATCTGGTGGCCGGCCCGCCGAGGCTGCGCCGCCGCATCGGACAACTCGTCGGCGCTCTCGTCGCGATGATCGTCGCCGGCGGCTGGTGGGTGGCGGTCGTGATGCTGTGGGCGGCCGCCGACCGCCCGTACATCGGCGGGTCGCAGACCAACTCGGTACTGGATCTGTTGTTCGGCTACAACGGTTTCGGCCGACTGACCGGTGACGAGGTCGGTAGCGTCGGTTGGACCGACCAGGCGTCGCCGACCAAGCTGATCGACTCGGAGATGGGCGGTCAGATCGCATGGCTGCTGCCGGCCGCATTGGTCGCCCTCATCGCCGGCCTGGTGATCACCGCGCGCCGCAAGCGCACCGACCCGGTCCGCGCCTCGTTGATCATCTGGGGCGGCTGGCTTCTGGTCACCGGCATCACCTTCTCGGCCATGCAGGGCATCATCCACCCGTACTACACGGTCGCCCTGGCCCCGGCGATCGCCGCTCTGGTCGGGATCGGCGCACATCAGCTCTGGAAGCACCGGGACTCCCCGCTCGCCATCGGCACCATGGCCGGAACCGTCGTGGTCTCCGCGGTCTGGGCGAAGATCTTGCTGGCCCGGACATCCGACTTCCTGCCGTGGCTCGGCACCACCGTCCTCGTCGTCGGATTCGTGGCGGCGGCGGCCGTCCTGGTCGCCGGCCTGCTACCCGGCCGTCGGGCCCGGATCCTCACCCCGATCGCCGCCGTGCTGGCCGCCGCCGTCCTGCTGGCCGGCCCGACCGCCTACACCGTCGACACCATCTCCACCGGCCACACCGGCGCCTTGCCCTCGGCCGGACCGAGCAGTGCCGGTGGCTTCGGAGGTGGGGCGCGGCCCGGCGGCACCTTCGGCGGAGCCGGCAACCTGCCCAGCGGCCAGTTCTCGCCCGGGGGCCAGGGGACGACGTCCACCGGCACCACGGCGACCGCTCGCGGGTTCGGCGGCGGGGGCGGAATGGGTGGCCTGCTCGGCGCGTCCACCCCGTCGGCGACGATGATCTCGACGCTCAAGGCCAACTCGTCCAACTACACCTGGGCCGCCGCGGTCGTCGGGTCGAACAACGCCGCCGGCTATCAACTGGCGACCGGACTGCCGGTCATGGCAGTCGGGGGCTTCAACGGCACCGATCCGGCCCCGACCCTGGCCCAGTTCCAGGCTCTGGCCAAGGCGGGGAAGATCCACTACTTCATCGCCGGCACCATCAGCGGCGGCGGATCGAGCAGCACGTCGGGCCAGGACGCCAGCCTGATCGCGGCGTGGGTGGAGTCTCATTACACCGCAACCACTGTCGGGTCGGTGACGATCTACGACCTCACGCCCGGCAGTGCGAGCTGATCCCGACACAGCCTCGCCCGGCCGCGCGTCGGAAGTCCCGACCTTTCGAACCAGCCCACAGGAAGCGCAAAGGAGCAGCACCGAGCGGCCACAGTCGCATCAACGACAGTGACTTCATGACCACCAGGCCGCTTCCTGATCGGCTGCTCACCGACCTCCCGCCCTCTCGCCCCGATAGCCCGAAGGAATCAAGGACAATGACCACCACCTCCGGTCTCACCACTGTGCCTCCCCCATCCGGGACGGCCTCCGCCGAACCGGTGGATCACCCTCGGGACACCCATCCGTCGACCCCTTCCGGCCCGCCGCAGCGCGGGCGGTTCAGCCGCTTGATCCGTGGCGGCACCGATGATCCACGGTGGGCCCGCCCGTTGTTGATCGCGCTGCTGGTGATCACGGCCGCGGCCTACCTGTGGGATCTGTCGATCAACGGCAATGCCAACGAGTTCTACGCGGCGGCCGTGAAGTCAGGGACCGAGAGCTGGAAGGCGTGGCTGTTCGGATCCCTGGATTCCAGCAACGCGATCACCGTCGACAAACCACCGGCTTCGCTCTGGATCATGGGGCTGTCCGGCCGGATCTTCGGATTCTCGTCATTCTCGATGCTCCTACCCGAGGCCCTCATGGGAGTCGGCACCGTGGCCCTGCTGTACGCCGCGGTTCGCCGGACCTCCGGCCACGCCGCCGGTCTGGTCGCCGGCGCCTTGGTCGCGTTGACTCCCGTTGCGGCGCTTATGTTCCGCTTCAACAACCCGGACGCCATGCTGGTGCTGCTGATGACCCTGGGCGCGTACTTCGTGGTCCGGGCCATCGAGAAGGTCCCGGCCGACCGGAAGTCCCACGCGTTGCGCTGGCTCTTGCTGGCCGGCACCGCGATCGGGTTCGCGTTCCTGACCAAGATGTTGCAGGGCCTTCTCGTCCTTCCCGCCTTCGGCGTGGTGTACCTGCCGGCGTCGGACAACAAACTCTGGACCCGCATCTGGCACCTGCTGGCCGCTCTCGGTGCCGTCGTCGTGTCGGCCGGCTGGTTCGTCGCCCTGGTCGCCCTGTGGCCGGCCGATTCCCGCCCGTACATCGGCGGCTCCACGACGAACTCGTTGTGGGAGTTGGCCATCGGCTACAACGGTCTGGGGCGGATCTTCGGTGGGTCCGGCAACGGCGGGGGTGGGGGTGGGGGCGGCGGCATCAGCTTCGGCGGTACCACCGGCCTCACCCGGATGTTCGGCACCGCGTTCGGTTCGCAGATCTCCTGGCTGATCCCGGCCGCCCTGGTCGCGTTCATCGCCGGCATGTGGTTCACCCGCAAGGCTCCCCGCACCGACCGGACCCGCGCCGGCATCCTGCTCTGGGGTGGCTGGACGATCGTCACCGCCCTCGTCCTGTCGTACATGCAGGGCACGGTGCACCCCTACTACTCGGTCGCCTTGGTTCCCGGCATCGCCGGAGTGGTCGCGATCGCCGGAAAGGAACTCTGGCGCGGACGCGAATCCCATCTGGCCCGCGCCACGCTGGCCTTGATGATCACCGTCACCGCCGGGTGGTCGTACTACCTGATGGACCGCGACGCCCCGACCTTCCTGCCGTGGCTCCGCTGGACGGTGCTGATCGCCGGCGTGCTCGGAGCCGCGGTTCTGGCCGCGTCCGTCGGCCGGTTGAAGAAGTACGCGGTGATCGGCCTGCTGGTCGGTTCCGTCGCCGCCATGGCCGGCTCGGCCGCCTTCACGGTCGACACCATTGGCACCGCCCACACCGGCGCCACCCCGACGGCCGGCCCGGCCACCGCACGCGGCGGGTTCCCCGGCGGGGGTGCCCTTCCGTCCGGTCTCACCTCCGGTGACTTCAGCGGCACGATGCCGGGCGGGACGATGCCCAGCGGGACTCTGCCCAGCGGGACGAGCGGCACGATGCCCAGCGGCGCACTGCCCAGCGGTATGGGCGGTGGCGGAAGCACCACCACCAACACCGCTCTGGTTGCCCTGCTCAACAAGACGACCAACCGCTGGGCCGCGGCCACGGTCAGCGCTCAGTCGGCCGAGACCTACATCCTGAGCAGCGACAAGGCCGTCATGGCCATCGGCGGCTTCAGCGGGACCGACAACTCGCCGACTCTGGCGCAGTTCCAGGCCTACGTCGCTGCCGGTGACATCCACTACTTCATCTCCGGTGGTTTCGGCGGCGGTGGAGGCGGTTTCGCCGGCGGACAGAGTGGCAGCACCACCTCGGCCAGTCAGATCACGGCCTGGGTCAAGGCCCACTACACCGCGACCACCGTCGGCGGGGTGACCGTCTACGACCTGACCACGGCCACCACGAGCTGACCGGCGCACCCGCTCCGTCCCCATCCGGAAGCGAGCCGCAGGCCCGGACCATCCCGGTCCGGGCCTGCTGTGCGTCGTGGGGGCGACGCAAGCAGTTCGGGATTTCGGCTTGACCCTGACGTAGCGTCAGGCTGCATCGTGGAGGTGTCCGGCCGACCGGTCGGAACAAGATCAGCAGTCACCGATGACGAATCACGGGGAACGAAGATGAGCTACTCGGTGGGCCAGGTCGCCCGCCTGACGGGCATCACGGTCCGGACGTTGCACCACTACGACCGCATCGGCCTGCTCGAGGCGGCCGACCGGAGCGGAGCCGGCTACCGCCGGTACTCCGACGCCGACCTGGATCGCCTGCAGCACATCCTGTTCTACCGGGAACTCGGGTTTTCGCTGGAGGACGTCGCAACCGTCCTCGACCAGCCGGGCGCGAACAGCAGCGAGCATCTGCGCAGGCAGCACGAGTTGCTGCAGAAGCGGATCGCCCGGTTGACCGTCATGGTGAAGGCAGTGGAGAAAGAGATGGAGGCCCACCAGATGGGTATCGCCCTGACCCCCGAGGAGAAGTTCGAGATCTTCGGACCGAACTACAGCGAGGACTACGAAGCCGAGGCGCAGCAGCGCTGGGGTGACACGGAGGCCTGGCAGCAATCGCAGTCACGGACGTCCAAGTTCACCAAGGCCGATTGGCAGCGGGTGAAGACCGAGACGGACGACCTGAACCGGCGTCTGGCCGCTTCGATGTCCAGCGGCATGGCCTCGGACAGTCTCGAAGCCATGGACCTGGCCCAGGAGCATCTCCGCGCCATCGAGGTGTTCTACGACTGCTCGT
The DNA here is from genome assembly GCF_900104535.1 of Nakamurella panacisegetis. Lineage (NCBI taxonomy): Bacteria > Bacillati > Actinomycetota > Actinomycetes > Nakamurellales > Nakamurellaceae > Nakamurella > Nakamurella panacisegetis. The sequence continues at coordinate 834,312 of NZ_LT629710.1, forward strand.
ACGCCATGCATCGAGGGATCGGCGACATGTACCTGGCCGACGAACGATTCACCCAGACGTACGAGGAACTGGCGCCCGGTCTGGCCCGATGGCTGCGAGACGCCATCCATGCCAACGCCGATCGCCACGAGTAGCCGTCCAGCGGCGCCCGGTCGTTCCTCCCCGCCCGGGAGAGGAACGACCGGGCCTGGGCCTGTTCAGGAACCGCCGGATCCGGCGTGGGAGCTCCCGCCGCCGGATTGGGGTAACTGCTGGGCCGGGACGAGCTGCTGGTCGCCCGTGCCTTCCGGCCAGCCCGAACCCGCGTCGCCGTTGGCGACGCCGCTGGTGGACTGCTGGTCGGCCACCCGGGCCGGCGTCGTCGGTTCGCTGCCCGCCGCCGCGTTGCCCGACAGCACCACGGTCAGGGCAATCGCCCCGGCGGCCGAGGCCACCACCGTGCCGGCGGTGATCGCCCGGACCGTCGACCGGATCCGAGCCCGCTCGTCGATCTTCGCGAAGCGTTGGAGCTGATTCACCGGCCGGCCTCTCGTCGTGTCTGGTGACCATCACGCTGATCCGGGGACCTGTGCCGCCCGTGTGCCTGATTTGTGGATCAGCTGCAGATCACCCGGCCGGCCGGGCGGTCCTCGCCCCGCCGCGGGATCAGACCCGTTCTACAGGCCGGCCGAGATCTCCCGTTTGAGGATCTTGCCGCTGGGCCCCATCGGGAAGGCCTCGGTGAACTCGACCCGTCTCGGGTACTTGTAGCGGCCCAGCCGCTCCTGCGACCAGGCGATCAGCGTCGGGCCGTCGAGGTCGGCCCCTTCCGGCGAGCGGACGACCACAGCGCAGATCTCCTCGCCGTGCACCTCACTCGGATAGCCAACGACCGCCACCTGAGCGACCCCGGGGTGGCCGGCCAGAACCTCCTCGACCTCCCGCGGATAGACGTTGAACCCGCCGCGCAGGATCATGTCCTTCTTGCGATCGACGATCGAGAGGAACCCGTCCTCGTCCTTGACGCCCAGATCGCCGGTGCGGAACCAGCCATCCACGAGGACGGCTCGGGTGGCCTCGGGATTGCCCAGGTAGCCGGCGAAGATGTTGTGGCCCCGAATCACCACCTCACCCAGCTGACCGGCCGGCAGCAGTTCGATGCGTCCCTCCACCTCGGCCGCGGCGATCTCGGCGTCGACCCCCCAGATGGCGCGGCCCACGGTGCCCGGCTTCCGCCCGAACACCGGCTGGTTGAACGTGGCCACGGGCGAGGTCTCGGACAGTCCGTAGCCCTCGTAGATGTCGGCGTCGAACACTTCGGCGAACCGGTCGATGACGGCCACCGGGAGGCTCGCGCCGCCGGAGATCGCGATGCGCAGCTTCGGCCGGCGCGGATCGGTCCGTGCCGCTGCCAGCAAGCCGATGTACATGGTGGGCACTCCCATGAACACGTTCACGCCTTCCGCCTCGATCAGGTCCAGCGCCGCCGCACCGTCGAACCGGGGCAGCATGACGAGCGTGGCACCGGCGAAGAAGCCGGCGTTCATCGCGCAGGTCTGCCCGAACGAATGGAACAGCGGAAGGCATCCGAGAATGGTGTCCTCGCTGGTCAGGAAGATGACCGAGGCGGCAGAGACGATCGCGTTCATCGTCATGTTGAGTTGCGTCAGCACAGCACCCTTGGGGGCACCGGTGGTACCCGACGTGTAGAGGATCACCGCCTCGTCGCCGGCTTCCCGTTCGACGTAGGACGCCACCGGCGCCACCGTGGCGGCCAGCCGGTCGAGGCGCGGGCCGTCACCGCCCATCACGGAAAACAGGCCGATCCCGGCGGCGGCCGCGGCCGGGCCTCCTTCGGCCAGCAGCGGCGCTCCGACAACGAGAACCTTCGCACCGGAGTTCTGCAGCACGTAGGTGATCTCCCGGGCGACCAGCAGGGCATGCACCGGCACCACCACCGCACCCAGGGCCAATGCCGCGAAGTACACGCGGGGGAAGTCGGGCACATTGGGCATGAGGAGGGCGACCCGGTCCCCCGGCCCCACCCCGGCGTCGGCCAGCACGGTCGCGTACCGGCGCGCCTGCTCCCACAGGTCGGCGTAGGAAACCCGCTCCTGGCCCATCACCACCGCGTCCGCCCCCGGGTACCGCTGCGCCGATTCGGCGAGAATGCTGGCCAAGGTCAGGCTCATCGCGCTGGTCCGCTCCGTTCGATGGTTCATGCCGGCTGCCGCACGTGTACCGCCAGAACCCCGGACAACTGGGACCAACGTCACAAGCCGACCATACGCACACCGCGAATGGCGCACCCGGTTCGCCCGGCCGGCCATTCGCGAAGTAGATTCCCGGCAAAGAGTTCCACCCCGGGGCCCGGTGCGCGCCGACCAGCGCGACCGCGAAGGCCGGGGGACGTACCGCTGTAGTCAAAAACTGTGAAGAAGCGGAGACACATATGTCCGAGGTCAACGAAGCCCCCACCGAGACGCCCACACCCACCGAAAGCCCAGCGCCGCCGGAGAGTGGCAGCCTGACCTACAACGGCGCCACGCTGGACCTGAAGGTCGTCCCGGCCACCGAGGGCGCCTCGGGCGTGGAAATCGGCAAGCTGCTCTCCACCACCGGGGTCGTCACCCTCGATCCCGGCTTCACCAACACCGGATCGACCACGTCGGCGATCACCTACATCGACGGCGACGCCGGCATCCTGCGCTACCGCGGCTACCCCATCGAGCAGCTGGCCAAGCAGTCCACCTTCATCGAGACCAGCTACCTGTTGATCTACGGCGAACTGCCGACCGAGACCCAGCTCGCCAACTTCACCTCGCGGATCAACCGGCACACGCTGCTGCACGAGGACCTGAAGCGGTTCTTCGACGGATTCCCCCGCGACGCGCACCCGATGCCGGTGCTCTCCAGCGCGGTGAGTGCGCTGTCGACCTTCTACCAGGACTCGCTGGACCCGTTCAATCCGGAACACGTCGAGCTGTCGACCGTTCGCCTGCTGGCCAAGCTGCCGACCATCGCCGCCTATGCCTACAAGAAGACCGTCGGCCAGCCGCTGCTCTACCCGGACAACTCCCTCGGGCTGGTGGAGAACTTCCTGCGGATGTCCTTCGGCTTTCCGGCGGAGCCCTACGACGTCGACCCCAAGCTGGCCAAGGCCCTCGACCAGCTGTTCATCCTGCACGCGGACCACGAACAGAACTGTTCCACCTCGACCGTCCGGCTGGTCGGCTCGGCCCACGCCAACCTCTTCGTGTCGGTCGCGGCGGGCATCAACGCCCTGTTCGGTCCCCTGCACGGCGGCGCGAACGAGGCCGTGCTGCAGATGCTCGGCTCGATCCGTGACGACGGCGGCGACATCGACAAGTTCGTCCAGCGGGTCAAGGCCAAGGAGCCGGGCGTCAAGCTGATGGGCTTCGGGCACCGGGTGTACAAGAACTACGACCCGCGCGCGGCCATCGTCAAGCAGACGGCGGACGGCATCCTGGAATCCCTCGGCGCGAACGACGAGTTGCTCGACCTCGCGAAGCAGCTGGAAGAGGTCGCCCTGCACGACGACTACTTCATCCAGCGCAAGCTGTACCCGAACGTGGACTTCTACACCGGCCTGATCTACAAGGCGATGGGTTTCCCGACCAAGATGTTCACCGTCCTGTTCGCGATCGGCCGGCTGCCCGGCTGGATCGCCCAGTGGCGCGAGATGATCCAGGACCCGGCCACCAAGATCGGCCGGCCGCGCCAGGTCTACACCGGCTACACCGCCCGTGACTACGTCCCCGGCGACAACCGCTGACCTCTGCGCATACGGAACTGCCTTGCGCATACGGAACTGCCCAAATGGAGTCGGGTTGGCTTCGGAATAGGCACTTCTGCATGCGCGGGGCAGTTTGGTATGCGCGGGAGGTGTCGGGGGGCCGGGACGCGGGAATTGCCCTGCCGTGACCTCTCTCCTGTGGTTCCGGCGTGACCTGCGACTCGACGACCACCCGGCGCTGCTGCATGCCGCCGAAAGTGGCGACGTGCTCGGGGTTTTCGTCGCCGACGACACGCTGCTGCACGTATCCGGCGCCCCGCGGCGGCACTTCCTGGCGGGCTGCGTCCAGGCCCTGTCCGAATCCATGCACGGCCGGCTGCTGGTCACGCACGGCCGACCGGATCACGTCATCCCCCAGCTGGCCGCGGACATCGGCGCCGATGCGGTGCACGTGTCGGCCGACTACGGCCCGTACGGCCGAGCCCGTGACGAACGGGTGGCGAAAGCCCTGCAGGCCAAAGGCATCGACCTTGTTGCCACCGGTTCGCCGTACGCTGTCGCCCCGGGCCGGGTGCGCAAGCCGGACGGCACCCCGTACGCCGTGTTCACTCCGTTCCACCGCGCCTGGTCGGCGCACGGCTGGCGCCGCCCGGCCGGTCCGGGCACCGACGTCAGATGGGTCGATCCGGCCGGCTTTGGGCACCCATTCGACCCGGCCGAGCTGTCGGCCCGGATTCCGAGCGGAATGAAATTGCCGACGGCGGGCGAGACGGCAGCGCGGACGGTGTGGGCGCAATTTCTCGACCGGGGCATCGACGCCTACGACGACGAACGGAATCGCCCCGATCATCCTGGCACCAGCCACATGTCGGCCTACCTGAAATGGGGTTGCATCCACCCCCGGACATTGATGGCCGATCTGGCCGTTCACCGGTCCGCCGGCGCCGCCTCGTATCAACGGGAGCTCGCCTTCCGGGAGTTCTACGCCGATATCCTCTTCCACCACCCGGAGACCCTGACCACCTCGGCCGACCCGATCATCGACCGATTAACGTGGGACTCCGGCCCCGAGGCCGAATCGCGACTCGCGGCCTGGAAGGCGGGCCGGACCGGCTACCCGTACATCGACGCCGGCCTGCGGCAGTTGCTGGCCGAGGGCTGGATCCACAACCGCGTCCGGATGGGGGTGGCGTCATTCCTGATCAAGGACCTGCACGTGGCCTGGCCACTGGGAGCGGCGCATTTCCTGGACCACCTGGTCGACGGCGACATCGCGTCCAACACCCACGGTTGGCAGTGGGTGGCCGGCGCCGGAGCCCAGGCCGCCCCGTACTACCGGGTGTTCAATCCGGTCACCCAGGGCGAGAAGTTCGACCCGGCCGGCCATTACGTCCGCGCCTACGTGCCTGAACTGGCCGGCGTCCCGGGTAGGGCCGTCCACCAGCCGTGGAACCTGCCGGGCGGCATCCCCGCCGGGTACGTCGAGCCGATCGTCGACCACGCCGCGGAACGAGCCGAGACCCTGCGCCGCTGGGAGCAGCGGCCCCGATGACGCAGGGCTCGTGGTCGAGCACGGGCGAGAGCTACTGCAGGTAGCCCTCGACGGTCTTCACCGGGCGGGCCTCGGCGGCGTCCGGGTTCTCGCCGAACTCGCTCTTCGCGCGACGCTGACGAAGCAGATCCCAGCACTGGTCGAGGGCTTCCTCGAGCTGCTGTAGTTGGGCGTGCTCGTCCTGCGAGTCGATGTCGCCGGCCGCTCGCCTGGCTCGCAGGGCGTGCTCCTGATCGACCAGGGAACGGACGGTGCCGAGAATGTCGTGCTCTGTCATGAGAATTTCCGATCCGTGAGTTGGGTACCTGCCGGTCAACGGTAGAACGGTCAGAAACCTTCCGGCCGCAGACCCCAACTCGCCGACCACTGGGCGCCGGGCTCGAGCCACTGCAGTCCGCGACCGGAGTTGAAGGCATCGACCGCGCAGGTCATCGGCTCGATGGCGATGGCCACCCGCTGGTCGGCGCGACCGGGCACCGGAAACTGGTGGGGCGAGAACACCTGCACCCAGCCGAACACCTCGTCCGCCCACAACACCAGGGACGTGCCGTCCGGGGCCGAGAGCCGATGGGCGACACCACCGTCGACGACGTCGAAGTCGGTCAGGGCGACGTCGGCCCGCAGGTCGCCGACCCGCATCCCGGATCGCAGATCGACGTGGGTGCCCTCGACCGGCTCCAGCGCGATCGGGATCATCGTCGTGCCGTCCACCCGAGCGTGGGTACGCCCGGAGACGGTGACCGTCAGGTCGGCGGCCGGCACATCACCGACTCGCAGGTAGGGGTGGGCCCCGATCCCGAACGGCGCGGCCGCCGTCCCGGCGTTCGTCAGCCGGTGGGTCACCTGCAGGCCGTGGTCGGTCAGCTCGTAGGTGACCGAGGTGTCCAGGATGAACGGGTAGCCGTGCTGCGGGTAGATCGACGCACCGATGGTCACCGACGATTCCGTCTGGCCCAGCACCTCGTACACCGCGTTCCGCAACAGCCCGTGGATGGCGTTGCCCCGTGACGGCTCGGTGATGTCCAGCTGTTGCGCCACCCCGTGCAGGGCCCACGCGCCACCGGCCACCCGGTTCGGCCACGGGGCCAGGACCAGGCCACAGCCCATCGGCGCGACCAGGTCGTCGGCCCAGGTCTCGGTGAACTGGACGCCGCCGACCGAGAACTCCCGGAGCACCGCGGCGACCTGGCCGATGCGGGCGAACGCATCACCCCGGCGAAGCTCGAACTGGCGGCCGGAGACCGCGCGCGGCGCCGTCATCGGGTGAGCGCCGTGAAATGCGAGACGGCCCGGCCGAACTGCAGCAACCGCTGCATCTGGGCCAGTCCACCGTCGGTCACGGACTTGGAGAAACGGTAGGTCTCCACGTACTGCACAGTGCGGGTCTCGTTCGCCTCGGTCAGCTCGGTCATCGACCGCTCCGGCGTCTGCGTCGACAGGTAGAGCATGACCGCGTGCATGGTCCGCGAGCCGTCGGGTTCGGCCTTGAACCGGTTGCGCAGACCCTGGTCGACGATGGCCGACAGCGGGATGGTGCGGACCGAGGACGAGAACATCAGGACGTCCGGCCGGTCGTCATCGGTCTCGTCGTCGCCGTGCCAGAGGATGAGCCGGCGGCCGTCGGTGACGGCGACCTCCTGCCAGAGCGATTCGCCCCAGCTCTGGGTCGATGCCACCCGCTCGCACGTGAACGCCTTGACCTCTTGTGGATCGATCACGCCGTAGAGCGCCTCGAGCGCGGCGTCGGCGTCGCGGATGTACGCGCGTACGGCTTCGTCCAGTTGCGGGTACGGCGCCCAGTCCTGGGGAGGGTGCGGTGCGGGGTAGGACATGAACGACGCCTCCTGGGCAGTCACGGCAGCGAGTGGTTCCAGCTTGAATCCTGCCCTACGAACCGGGCTGCGGGCGCCGCCTACCCCAGCGGAACATTGCGGTTGCGCGACCAGGCCCGGACGTCGGCCCCCAGTGACAAGGCGATGGCGATGATCGGGAGGACTGCGTAGATCAGTGGCACCCAGATCGCGAAGTCCAGCCCCGCGTAGTCGGACAACCGGATGACGAAGTACACCGAGATCGCGATCGAGAGGCCGCATCCCACGCCCAGCAGGGCCGGGCGGCGACCGAGAATGGTGACGCCGCCGGCGATCAGCAGGCCCCCGGCGATCATCGTCAGGATGCCGATGACGGTGAACTCGGAACTCAGGCTGCGGTCCACGGAATCGAATCCGGCGGCCCCGGTGAGGATGACCAGGGCACCCATCAGTACGAACCCGGCCTGGACGAAGCTCAGGACGGCCGCCGCGACCGCTCCGCCCGGCTTCGGGGGTTGCTGTTGGTACATCGGGTAGATGGGCACGAGCTGGTAGCCGACCGGCGGGTAGCCGGGTGCCGGAGCCGACGCGTAGGGATCGACCGCGGAATACGCCGGCGGTCCCGGCGGTAGCGGTTGCCCGGTCACCGGGTCGTATCCCGACGGGTATGAGCTGTTCCAGTTCGGACCGCCGGTCATGCCCGGTCGCACTCGTCTGCCGTCACTGCAGGCTCCCCTCATCCGCCGTCCGGGCCACCCATGGGCATCGAGGCTGATTGTGCCCGACGCCGACCCTGACGGAGGCGGTTTCCCCGGTCTTTTCGCTCGGGGCGGTCAGGTCGACCGTTCGACGACCCGCCCGGGCTCGTCGTGGGTGGGCGAGCGCGAGTCGTAGTCGCGCAGCGATCGGCCGAACCAGCCCGCGACGATTGTCAGGACCACGCAGAGCAGCCCGCCGCCGACCACGGCGACCGTGGTCGAGGTCGCGTCCGCGACCACCCCGTGCACCAAGTCGGCCAGCCGCGGCCCACCGGCCACGACGACGGTGAACACCCCCTGCATCCGCCCGCGCATCTCGTCCGTCGCCGCGACCTGGAGCAACGTCGAGCGGTAGACCGAACTGACCAGATCGGCGAACCCGCCGACGGCCAGGTACAACACGGCCAGCCACAACAGCGAGGTGCTGCCGAACAGGGCCATCGAGATGCCCCACAGGACGACGGCGATCAGGATCGCCATGCCCTGCCGATGGACGCGGGTGATCCATCCGCCGGTGAGCCCGCCGAGCAGGGACCCGGCGGCCAGCCCGGCGTTCAGCAGGCCGAGGGCCACCCCGCCACCCGGCGGACCCCCGAAGGTGTGCTCGGCCATCTCCGGGAACAGGGCCCTGGGCATGCCGCAGACCATCGCGATGATGTCGATGACGAAGGTCATCAGCAGCAACGGCCGGGCGCGCAGGTAGACCAGGCCGTCGCTGACCTTGGCCCGCCCGCGCCCGGCACCGGCCGGCGGGATCGGCGGCAGCCGGAAGACGGCGTACAGGACACCGGTCAGGGTCAACGCGTCGAGGAAGTACAGCCACGGCAGGCCGATGACCGGGATGAGCACACCGACCAGCAAAGGGCCGACGATCACCCCGGTCGCGAAGACCGTCATGTTGAGGGCGTTGGCGGCCGGCACGAGCTCGGCCGGCACGATCCGCGGCAGCACCGCGCTGCGGGTCGGCTGGTTGACCGCGAAGAACCCCTGCTGGACGGCCAGCAGCAGCATGATCACCCAGACCTGCCGGCTGCCGCCCAGTGCGGTCAGCCACAGGGCGAGGCTGGTCGCCGCGATGCCGACCGAGGTGATCATCAACAGACGCCGCCGGTCGAAGCTGTCGGCGACCGCCCCACCGAGCAGGCCGAACACCACCAGCGGCACCAACGCGACGAGCGAGGCCAGACCGACCAGGGCGGAGCTGCCGGTGAGGTCGAAGATCTGCTGCTGAACGGCCACCGCCGTCAGCTGCGAGCCGATGACGGTGGCCACCTGCGAGACGAACATCCGGCGGAAGTTCCCGATCCGCAGGGGGCGTGGGTCCGGGATGATGCGCCGGAGTCGGCCGTCCGGGCGGGGTGGGATCGCCGTCACGGAGCCAGCCGCTCGACGACCCAGCGGGCGTCATCGGACTGCTCGTCGACCATTCGGTACCGGAGACGATCGTGCATGCGACCGGTCCGGCCCTGCCAGAACTCGACCGTGACCGGCTCGATCCGCCACCCGCCCCAGTGCGGCGGCAGAGGCACCTCGCGATCGCCGAACTGGCCCAGGATGTGGGCCTCCGAGCGGTCGAGTTCGTCCCGGCCGCTGACGACGGACGACTGGGGGCTGGCCCAGGCGCCCAGCTGCGATGCGCGGGGTCGGGTCTGCCAGTAAGCCAGCGATTCCGCCCGGTCAACCGGGTGGACCCGACCGTGGAGGTGAATCTGCCGCTGCAGGCCGTACCAGGGAAAAGTGACGGCCGCCCAGGGATTCTCGTCCAGATCGTGACTCTTGGCCGAGGTGTAGTTGGTGTAGAACACCACCCCGGCGGCGTCCACCGTCTTGGCCAGCACGGTCCGGGCGGACGGGCGGCCGGTCGGGCTGGCCGTGGCCAGCACCATGGCGTTCGGTTCGACGATCCCGGCCGCGACCGCCTCGGCCATCCACTTCTGGAACTGACTGACCCAATCGGCGGCCAGATCGGCCTCGTCCAACCCGGCCATCGTGTAGTTCTGCCGCATCGTCGCGAGGTCGTCGAGCGTCACCGTATTCGTCCTTTTCCGCCCACCTGCCGGCGTCCGTATTCGATCATTTGTGACTCTAACCAACCCGTGCCGCACCGGGCACGGCTTTTGCGTCACCACGACGTGACCAAAAGCACCGGACCCAGACATGGCACCGACACAGCACGAAGGAGGACAGTGTCGGCAGGGAAACGTGAACCGCGGTTATCCGCGGTCGAACACTTCCGGGGGACGTCGGCGGATCGAACGCCGTCCGATCCGTCCCCGCATGCAACTTCGCCGGCCCCGCCGGCCGGGGTGACGTCCGAAGGTCCGTCCTCAACGTGGAGGTGCCACATGGCTACGACGAACGACAGTTTTGTCCCCGGGCTGGAGGGCGTGGTCGCCTTTCACTCCGCCATCGCCGAACCCGACAAGGACGGCGGCGCACTGCGCTACCGCGGAGTGAACATCGACGACCTGGTCGGCCGGGTCGGCTTCGAGGACGTCTGGTCCCTGCTGGTCGACGACGCCTTCGGCGCCCGTCTTCCGGTGGACATCTCGTTCCCCGCCTTCTCCTCCGGCGACGTGCGGGTCGACGTGCAGGCGTCCCTCCCCCTCCTCGCCCCGGCCCGGGGCTTCGGCCCGCTGCTCGACATCACCGACGAGCAGGCCCGCGATCACCTGGCCCAGACGACCTCCGCGACCCTGGCCTACGCCGCCCGGTCGGCCCGCGGCGACCGGCCGGAGGTACCTCAGTCGATGATCGACGGGGCCCCGACCGTGGTCGAGCGGTTCCTCACCATGTGGCTCGGTGAGCCGACGCCGGAGCAGGTCAGGGCGATCGACGCCTACTGGGTGTCGGCCGCCGAGCATGGCATGAACGCCTCGACGTTCACCGCTCGCGTAGTCGCCTCGACCGGCGCCGACGTGCCGGCGTGCTTCGCCGGTGCGGTCGGCTCGATGTCGGGTCCCCTGCACGGCGGCGCTCCGGCGCGCGTGCTCCCGATGATCGAGCAGACCGAACGCACCGGCGATGCGGCGGCCGTGGTGAAGGGCATCCTCGATCGTCACGAGCGGTTGATGGGCTTCGGGCATCGGGTGTACCGGGCCGAGGACCCGCGGGCCCGCGTGCTGCGCCGGACCTGCCAGGAACTGAACGCGCCGCGATACGAGGCGGCCGCCGCGCTGGAGCAGGCGGCGCTGACGGAGCTGCGGGAACGCCGTCCTGACCGCCCGATCGAAACCAACGTGGAGTTCTGGGCGGCGGTCATCCTCGATTTCGCCGGTGTGCCGGCGCCGATGATGCCGGCCATGTTCACTTGTGCCCGGACCGCCGGCTGGAGCGCCCACATCCTGGAGCAGAAGCGACTCGGCCGCCTGGTCCGCCCGGCCGCGGTCTACAACGGCCACCCGCCGCGCACCCCGGAGAACGTCGTCGGCTTCGGCGAACTGGCTCTCGCCGGCTGAGCGCACCGCCCGTTACTGCGCATACGGAACTGCCTCACTGCGCATACGGAACTGCCCCGCGCAGATGTTTCTGCCCAGATCAGGCGCTCAACCGCCGATTTCGGGACGGACCGTATGCGCACGGCAGTTCCATATGCGCACAGGACTTCGGGCCCGGCCGTTCCGCATACGGAACTGCCCCGCGCATATGTTTCTGCCCAAATCAGGCACTCAACCGCCGATTTCGGGACGGACCGTATGCGCACGGAAGTTCTGTATGCGCACAGGACTTCGGCAGTTCCGTAGGGGCGGCGCGGCAGCTCCGTAGGCGCACAGGAGTGCGGCCGGTCCGTACGTGCCGGGGACGGGTGTGCGGGTTACTGGACCGGGGTGACCGGGACCGGGATCAGGGCGACGACCGGGATGACACGGTCGGTGTTCTCCTGATAGGTGGCGAATCCGGGGTACAACTCCGCCTGTCGGTTGTACATCCGTGTGCGTTCCTCCCCCTCCAGCTCCACCGCGTCGACCTGCAGCGTGTGGTGGCCGACCTCGATGATCGCCCGCGGATGGGCCTTGAGGTTGTGGTACCAGTCGGGGTTGGTCGGCGCACCGGCCTTGGACGCGAACACCAGGTACCGGCCGTCGTCCAGCAGGTACATCACCGGGCTGACGCGGTCCTGACCCGACCGCGCGCCCACCGAGTGCAGCAGCAGCAGGGGCGCCCCGGCGAAGTCGCCGCCCACCTGGCCGCCGTTCGCGCGGAACTCCTCGATGATCTTCTGATTCCAATCGGACACTGTTCTTCTCCCGAGTCGAGTGGTGCGAAGGCGGCCCCGCGCAATGATTGTGCCTCCCGGCAGTGAAAGACTGTGCCTGCGGAGCGCCATTCGCGCGCGCCGCCGCCCATTCGTCATCCGCTCGCAACGAGGAGAGCCGTCAGTCATGGCCGATCCGACCACCCTGGTACTGCCCGAATCCCTGAAGCCGACCGACGGCCGGTTCGGCTGCGGCCCGTCGAAGGTCCGCCCGGAGGCACTGGCCGCCCTGGCTGCGTCCGGATCGCAGTACATGGGCACCTCGCACCGCCAGCCGGCGGTGAAGGGTCTGGTGCACCGGGTCCGGGCCGGACTGTCCGAGCTGTTCTCTCTGCCCGACGGTTACCAGGTGATCCTGGGCAACGGCGGTACGACCGCCTTCTGGGACGCCGCCGCCCTCGGACTGGTGCGGCGCAAGTCCCAGCACCTCACGTTCGGCGAGTTCTCCTCGAAGTTCGCGTCGGTGACGAAGGGGGCACCGTTCCTGGACGACCCGACGGTGATCAAGGCCGAGGTGGGCGACGCGCCGGTCGCCGTCGCCCAGCCGGACGTCGATGTCTACGCCTGGGCCCACAACGAGACGTCGACCGGCGTGGCCGTGCCGGTCCGACGGCCGGACGGCGCAACCGCCGACCAGCTGGTCCTGGTCGACGCCACCTCGGGGGCCGGTGGCCTGCCGGTCGACGTGGCCCAGACCGACGTCTACTACTTCGCCCCGCAGAAGGTGTTCGCCTCGGACGGCGGCCTGTGGATCGCCCTGGCCTCGCCGGCGGCGCTCGAGCGAGTGGCGGAGATCGCCGCGACCGACCGATGGATCCCGGAGTTCCTGTCCATCGCCACCGCCCTGGACAACTCGACCAAGGACCAGACGCTGAACACCCCGGCCGTGGCCACACTGTTCCTGCTGGCCGACCAGATCGACTGGATCAACGGCCAGGGCGGCCTGGACTGGGCCACCCGGCGGACCGCCGACTCCTCGGGCCGGCTGTACGACTGGGCCGAGAAGTCGTCATACGCCACCCCGTTCGTCGCGCGGCCGGAGCTGCGTTCGCAGGTGGTCGGCACCATCGACTTCGCCGACGACGTCGACGCTTCCGTCGTGGCCAAGACGTTGCGGGCCAACGGCATCGTCGACACCGAGCCGTACCGCAAGCTCGGCCGCAACCAGCTGCGGATCGGCATGTTCCCGGCTATCGAACCGTCGGACGTCACCGCGTTGACCGAGTGCGTCGACCACATCGTCGGCCAGCTGTAGTTCGCCGACGCCCGCACCACCGGAGCCCCGCCGATCTGATCGGCGGGGCTCCGGCCTTTCCGATCGGGGTTGACATCCCGATTCCGGATGCTGATACTTAGGCATGTGCCTAAGTATCAGTCCGACGACCTGGACCGGCTGTTCCATGCCCTCGGCGATCGCAGCCGCCGCGCGATGATCGAACGACTGACCCGCGGCCCGGCCTCGGTCTCGGACCTGGCCCGGCCGTTCGACATGGCTCTACCCAGCCTGGTCCAGCACCTCGGGGTACTGGAGGCGGCCGGACTCGTCACCTCCACCAAGGTCGGGCGGGTCAGGACCGTGCAACTGGTCCCGGGCGCCCTCGAGCCGGCCCGGACCTGGGTGACCGCCCAGAAGATGCCGGCCGAACGGCAACTCGACCGGCTGGGGGCATACCTGGCCACCGGGGGCGGGCCGCGCGACCCGCCCGGCGCGACCGATCCACCCGGTTCCGCATCACCCCGTCCGTCACCACCCCATTCGTCCCACGACCAGGAGGTAGCACCATGACCAGCATCGACACCGCGACGTCCGAACGCAGCACCACGCACGGCACCTTCGTGATCGAACGCACCTATCCCGTCCCGGTCGCCGAAGTGTGGACCGCACTGACCGACGACGCCGCCCGGGAGCAATGGTTCGGCGGTGGCCCGGAATTCGACGCGACCGAGCGCTCCCACGAGTTCCGCGTCGGCGGGCACACAACGGAGGAGGGTCAGTGGCACGGCGGCCCGCGGTCGAGGTTCCGGGCCACGTACACCGACATCGTCGACCGCAACCGCATGGTGTTCACCTACGACATGTGGATCGACGGCGCGCACCTGTCGACCTCGCTGACCACCATCACGGTGGCCCCCGACGGAGACGGCACGCTGCTCACCTTCACCGAGCAGGGCGTGTTCTTCGACGGGATCGACACCATCGAGACCCGCGAGGGCGGGACCCGCGGCTTGCTCGACAACCTCGGCGCCTTCCTCACCGCCACGCGCTGAGCCACCGGTCCGGATCGCCGTGCCGTCAGCCGGTGACGGTACGGCGCGCCTCGGCCGGGTGGTCCGCGCCCGCGGATAGATTCACATACGGACAGCCAGCGGAGTTCCTGCCGGCGCGGGAGGAGAACGCCATGCGTGCGCTACGGGTGCTCGGTCTTTCCGACGCACCGGTCGAAGGCGCGGAGAAGGGTTCCGTCAAGAACCTGGTCTGCGAGGATCCGGTGACCGGCGAGCAATTCTCCATTCCCTGCGACGACCGGCTCAAAGCCGGCGCTCGCGGTGACCTCAGCCGGTTCGGGCAACTGGAGATCGAGATGGAGTCACAGCTGCGTCCCCGTGAGATCCAGGCCCGGATCCGGTCCGGCGCGACCGTCGAACAGGTTGCGGCCCAGGCCGGGACCACGGCCTCCCGGGTCGACCGGTTCGCCTACCCCGTACTCCTGGAGCGGGCCAGCGTGGCCGAGAAGGCCCGAAAGGCCCGCCCCGCCATCGACGGCATCACCGCGGCGACCTCGGTCGAGGACACCGTGGCGGCCACCCTGGCCGCTCGCGGACACGACGGTGACGTCACCTGGGACGCGTTCAAGGACGACGAGGGCTGGATCCTGGCGCTGACCTGGCACGTCGGACGGTCGGAGAACCGGGCCCACTGGGTCTTCCACCCCGGTTCCGACGGCGGCACCCTCAGTGCCCGCGACGACGCCGCGGCGGAGATCGTCGACCCGGCATTGCGGATCCTGCGACCGCTCCGCCCGGTCCGGCCGGACACGGTGCCCACCGTCCTGATCGACCCGACGGTGCCCACCGAGCCGTCTCGGCCGGTCGACACCGCGCCTCGCTCCGGGCATCCGGCCGGCAGCAAGCTCACGACGGCGCCCAAGCCCGCCGCCCAACAACCGCGTACCCCCCGCCCCTCGCGTTTCGGCGTGGACGCCGCGGCCACCGAGCCGAGCGCCGCGGAGCGCATCGTCGAGGAGACGGTCACCGACGAACGCACCGGCGTCAACCCGGTCATCACCCGGCGGGAAGAGGTGCGGACCGGAACCGAACCGGTCCGAGCCGCCTCGACCCCGTCCCCCGCCGCTCGCTCCAGTGCCGCCAAGTCGTCCCGCAAGGGATCCCGCCCGGCCATGCCCTCGTGGGAAGACGTCCTGCTCGGGACACGGTCCAACGGACACTGATTCGATGCGTCGGATACCGGTCGCCGGTGGTGACCTCGCGGTCCACGAACTCGGCGGCGGCGACGTCACCGTCGTCGCACTGCACGGCATCACGGCCAACGGCCTGACCTGGCTCCGGCTGGCCGGAGCCCTGGACGGAACCGCCCGGGTCCTCGCACCCGACCTGCGCGGACGGGCGGCGTCAGCCGGCACCACGTCGCCGCGCGGGCTGGGCGCCCACGTCGACGACCTGCTGGCCGTCCTGGACGCCTACGGGCTCGAGAACACCGTTCTGATCGGCCATTCCATGGGCGCCTACGTGGCCGCCCTGGCCGGGGCCCGTCACCCGGACCGCTTCGCGGGAGTGGTGCTCGTCGACGGCGGTGTGGCCTTCCCGCCGCCGCCGGACCTCGACATCGATGCCCGCCTCGTCGCCACCATCGGACCGGCCATGCAGCGCCTGTCGATGACCTTCGCCTCGCCGGCGGCCTATCTCGACTTCTGGCGTCCGCACCCCGCGGTGGGTCCGCTGCTGACCGGTCCGACCGCCCATGACGTGGAGCAGTACCTGCAGCACGACCTGGTCCGGGACGGCGCCGAGTTCCGGTCCAGCTGCGTGGCCGAGGTGATCAGGGCCGATGGCGCTGACGTGCTGGCCGATCCGGAGACGCACCGGGCGGCGGCCGCCGCGACCGTGCCGACCAGCCTCCTGTGGGCCGAGCGCGGCCTGCTCGACCAGGCTCCCGGCCTGCTCACCGCGGAGTCCATCGAGGCGGCCGGACTGCCGTCGACGGTCGACCTCCGGTTCGTGCCGGATGTGAACCACTACTCGATCATCATCGGCGACGCCGGCGTCCGTACCGTCGCCGAAACGGTCCGCCGGCACCTGCACCGCTGAGCAGAGCACGGGAACGAGTTCCGACCGCGCGAAAAGAACTGGGTCCTGTCGGTGGCCCGACGTAGCCTGACCCGGCCATGACGAATTCGAAACCAACTGCCCCGACGGCCCCGGCGAATCCTCGCACCACGACCACGGCGTCATTGAAACGCTTGCTGCCGTTCGCCCGCCCGGCCCTCCCCGCCCTTGGCGCCTCCGCTGTCGCGGCGATCGTGGCAACGGTTTGCGGCCTGACGTTTCCGCTGGTCATCCAGTGGATCATCGACGGCCCGATCGCGCGTCGGCAGCTAGGCGGGCTGTGGTGGCCGGCCGTCTTGCTGGTGATCCTGGGCGTCGCCGAGGCCACCCTCTTCTGGGCCCGGCGCATGCTCGCCACCCGCCCCACCATGCGGGTCGAGGCGTCGATGCGCGCGGCGCTGTACGAGCGCCTGCAGCAACTTCCGGTGTCGTTCCACGACCGCTGGCCGGCCGGCCAGCTGTTGTCCAGGGCCGTGTCCGACCTGTCGACGATCCGACGATTTCTGGCCTTCGGCCTGGTCTTCCTGGTCGTCAACCTGGCCACCTTCGTGATCGGGGTGGGCATCCTGATCACGCTGTCCTGGCCGCTCGGCCTCATCGTCGCCGCGCTGGCCATCCCGTTGGTGTTGTTGTCGTTCCAGTACGAATCGCGCTACCAGATCCTGGCCCGCCGCTCCCAGGACCAGGTGGGCGACCTGGCCACCGTCGTCGAGGAATCGGTCCTGGGCGTCCGCATCCTGAAGGCCTTCGGCCGCAGTTCGCACCTGCGGCGATCGTTCCTGCGGCAGGCCGGCGACCTCCGCGACACGGAACTGTCGAAGTCGAAGGTGATCTCCGTGCTGTGGGCCGTGATCATCGCGCTGCCCGAGATCGCGCTGGGCATCGCCCTCGTCCTCGGGGTTCGGCAGGTGGCCGCCGGCACGCTATCGGCGGGCACGCTGGTCGCCTTCTTCGGTACCGCCATGGGCCTGCGCTGGCCGATCGATTCGATCGGATGGCTGCTGGCCATCGCCAACGACACCGCCGCCGCGTCCGACCGCTACTTCGAGGTGATGGACGCGCCGGTCACCGTCACCTCGCCGGACCACCCGATCCCGGCACCGAACCCTTCCGGGCGGCTCAGGCTCAAGGACGTGCGGTTCCACTTCGCCGACGCGGCCGCCGTGGACGGGCACCCCGCCGACACGCTCCGCGGCATCGACCTGGATCTGCACCCCGGCGAGACGGTGGCCCTGGTCGGGGCGACCGGGTCCGGCAAGACAACCCTGTCAGCCCTGATCAACCGGCTCTACGACGTCACCGGCGGCTCGATCGAGCTGGACGGTGTCGACATCCGCGACCTGGATCTGGATGTGCTGCGCTCCCGTGTCTCGGTCGCCTTCGAGGAACCCACCCTGTTCTCCGCCTCGGTGCGGGAGAACGTGCTGATGGGCAAGCCGGACGGGTCCGATGACGAGGTGCGCGCCGCTCTGGCCGTCTCCCGCGCCGACTTCGTCGACGAGCTGCCGTGGGGCCTGGACACCCGGATCGGAGAGCAGGGGATGTCCTTGTCCGGTGGCCAGCGGCAGCGACTGGCCCTGGCCCGCGCCGTCGTCGCGCACCCGAGCGTGCTGGTGATGGACGATCCGCTCTCGGCGCTCGACATCCACACCGAGGCCGAGGTGGAGGCCGGCCTGCGCTCCGTCCTGGCCGGCACCACCACGCTGGTCATCGCGCACCGGGCGTCCACCGTCATGCTCGCCGACCGGGTCGCGCTGCTGCAGCACGGCCGGATCGCGGCCGTCGGTACGCACTCGGAACTGATGAGTACCGTGCCCGCCTACCGGGATCTGCTGGCCAGCCGGGACGACGCGGCTCGCGCGGCGGAGGTGAACGCATGACCGATCAGAACAACACCACCGGGACCGGCGGGCTGGGAACGAGGATGATGAGCACCCCCGCCGTGCCGCTCGACCCGAACGCCGACAACGCCTGGCGCGGAGTCGCCGCCGAGGATTCGGGCGACATCTCGGTCGAGGTCGGCATCAAGCTCCAAGCGCGATCGCGCCGACTGCTCGGGTCACTGCTGCGGCCGCACCGCCGACTCACCGTGCTGGCCACCGTCATGGTCGTGATCAGCGAACTGGCCTTCCTGGTCGGCCCGTTGATCGTCGCCTACGGGATCGACACCGCGGTGCCGGCCCTGTCCGCCGGCAACGGAGCTCCGCTGACCTTCACGGCCATCGCCTACCTCGGAGCCGGGGTGGTCAATGCGTTGGCCAAGGCCACCTTCGTGCGGTTGTCGGCACGGATCTCGCAGGCCGTGTTGTTCGACCTCCGGGGTCGGGTCTTCACCCATTCCCAGTCGCTGAGCCTGTCCTTCCACGAGAAGTACACCTCGGGACGGGTCATCGCGCGGATGACGAGCGACCTCGACACCCTCTCCGACCTGGCTGAACAAGGTCTCGACGGGCTGATCTCGGGTGTGCTGTCAGTGGTGGCGATCAGCGTCGCGCTGCTGTTCCTGGATCTGCCGCTCGGCCTGATCGCGCTACTGGCGATGGTTCCGGTCTTCCTGCTGACCCGATGGTTCCAGGGCACCTCCCGCACGATCTACCGGCGCACCCGCGCCGCCATCGCATCGCTGATCGTGCAGTTCACCGAGACGATGAACGGCCTCCGGGCAGTGCTGACGTTCCGGCGGCAGGGCCGCAACGCAGCCATCTTCGCCGGGTTCAACAACGAGAACGCGGCCGCCAACGGCGACGGGTTGGTCGCACTGGCCCGCTACACCCCCGGGGTGCGGCTGGTCGGAAACCTGGCGCTGACCGCCGTGATGATCGTCGGCGCGGTGCAGGTGATCAACTCGCAGCTGGACATCGGCGTGCTCGCGGCGTTCCTGCTGTACGTGCGCCGGATGTACGACCCGCTCGACGAGCTGGCCATGTTCTACAACTCCTACCAGTCGGCGGCGGCCGCGCTCGAGAAGTTGTCGGGCCTGCTCGAAGAGGTACCGAGCGTCCCGGAACCGGTCGACCCGGTCCCGCTGCCCGACGTCACCGGACACGTCCGGTTCGAACAGGTGGAATTCTCCTACCACCCGGACGTGCCGGTGCTGCCGACTTTCGATCTGGATCTGCCGGCCGGGCAGACCCTGGCCGTGGTCGGCGCCACCGGAGCCGGAAAGTCGACGCTGGCCAAATTGCTGGCCCGGTTCTACGACCCGACCGCCGGCCGGGTCCTGCTCGACGACGTGGACGTCTCCCACCTCTCGACGGCCGATCTGCGCCGCGGAGTGGTGATGGTGACCCAGGAGTCCTTCCTGTTCTCGGGCTCGGTGGCCGACAACATAGCGCTGGGCAAGCCGGAGGCCACGCGGGCCGAGATCGAGGCCGCGGCCGACGAGATCGGGGCCGGGGACTTCATCCGGGCCCTCCCCGACGGCTTCGACACCGACGTCCGCAAGCGGGGCGGGCGGCTGTCGGCCGGGCAACGTCAGCTGGTCGGGTTCGCCCGTGCATTCCTGGCCGATCCGGCCGTGCTGATCCTCGACGAGGCCACGGCCTCCCTCGACATTCCGTCGGAGCGAGCGGTGCAGGCCGCCCTGCGGACCGTGCTGCACAACCGGACCGCGGTGATCATCGCCCACCGGCTGTCGACCGTCGAGATCGCCGATCGGGTGCTGGTGATGGAGCACGGACGGATCGCCGAGGACGGCCGGCCCGCCGACCTGATCGGCGGCGGCGGCCGATTCGCCGGCCTGCACACCGCCTGGCAGGATTCGCTGGTCTGAGCGGCGGAACGCGGCGCTCGGCCAACCGACCGGGCCTGCCCGGCGCGGAGCGCGGTTCAACTCACCGGCGCCGGGAGACGGGCCCGGTCAGCTGATCTGGGCGATGTTCTGGACGGCCACGAACAGTCCGATCGCGATCAACATGGCGGCGAAGATCCGGGTCAGCAACCGGTCCGGGAGACGGCCGGCGATGGTCTTCCCGGCGAGGGAGGCCGCCATGGCGGCGATCGTGAACGGCACGATGATCGCCCAGTGGAAGTGCGCCGTGCCGGCCCGGGCCACCAGGGAGGCGGCGGAGTTGATCGCGATGATCAGCAACGATGTGGCCGCCGCGACCGGCATCGACAGGTCGAACAACAACACCAGGACCGGGACGATGACGAAACCGCCGCCGACGCCGAAGAATCCGGTCATGAAGCCGACCCCGAGGCCGGCGACGAGGATCTTCGCGCCCGCGGTCCAGCGGCTGCCCTGGCCGAACTCCCGGGACCGCGCCGGAGCCTCGCCGACCGGCGAAGCGGCGCGGGCAGCGACGGTCCGTTCGGCGTCGGAGCTCTCGGCCGGTCCCGCGAATCTCGCGGCCCCGACGGAAGCGGTTGCCGGCTCGGGCTTTCGGTTGCGGGCGCGCAGCAGCATGCCGGTGGCCGCCAGACCCATCACCACCGCGAAGGCGATCAGCAGGTAGTGCTGGTTGACCTGCCGGTTCAGGGCCGTCCCGAGGTAGGCGGCCGCCGTGCCGGCGATGCCGAACATCACCCCGAGTCGCCAGCGGACGTGCCCGCTGCGGGCGTAGCCGATCATGCCGGTCAGCGCGGCCGCCCCCACGATGATCAGGCTGCTGGTGGTCGCGTCGCGGGCCGACTGTCCCAGCAGATACACCAGGGCGGGCACGGTCAGGATCGCGCCGCCGCCGCCCAGGGCACCGAGGAAGGCCCCGATCACCAGCCCGAGGCCCAGTGCGGCCAGGGCGGTCATGCGACGGTCCCGGCGATGTGGGTGGAGCCCGGCGGTCGCGGGGCCGTGACGCCGGCGCCGGGGTCGAAGTGGTAGCCGGCCGGGGTGAACTGGGCGGTGAGGCTGAATCGGTCGGCCCGGACGAGGGTGTGCCGCCACTCGACCGGCACCCCGTCCGAGCAGCCCAACCGGTCAAGAGCCAGGGCCGCCACCTCCGGTGGGTTCTGCAGCAACCGCGCTTCGCCCGCCGTCGGGACGACGGCGCGGATGAGTTCCTGACCGCCGGTCAGCCGGACGCCGCAGAGTCTGTGCATCTGCTCGTACAAGGAAGTGTGGGTGAAGTCGACCTCCAGCAGCGGTGCGGCCCAGGACGCCGCCAGGTAGATCCGGTCCACGGCAAGCGGTTCATCCCCGGCCAACCGGAGACGCTCGAGGTGCACCAGCGGCGTGGACTCCTCGAGTCCAAGGCGGGTGGCGACGACCCCGTCGGCGCGGACGTCCAGCCGACGGACGATGCTGCGCTGGGTCAACCCCGCAGCCTCGACCGACGCGAACAGGCTGTAGAGCGCGCCACCCATCTGCTGCTGGATCACCGTCGGCTCCGCGACGGTCGACGCCCGCCCCCGGGCGGCGGTCACCAGACCGTCACTGCGCAACGACCGCAACGCTTCACGGATGGTGTGCCGGCTCGCCGCGTACTCCTGCGCCAAGGCATGCTCGCCGGGGAACCCGTCGTGGAACTGACCGGCCAGCAGCCGTGCCTGCAGGTCTTCACGCACCTGACGCCACAGCGGGCCGACGCCGGTCAGCGCGCGTCCGTCGACCGCCCGAGGTGACCGGTACGGCACCTTCATCGTCCTCATCACGCGGGACCTCGATTCCGTTTGTCGTCCACTCGGCCTAGAGTACCGAAATGTACGTACATTCAACGCGGTGGCCATACGGACACCGAAACGCGCGGCGACGAGGAGAACCCATGAGGGTCGAAGTGATCGACACCAGCGAGCTCGGTGACCGGAGCTACGTGGTCCACGACGGGCGCACGGCGATCGTGGTCGACCCGCAACGCGACGTCGACCGGGTCGAGGCGATCCTGGCCACCAAGGCTCTGAGCTGCGAGGCGGTACTGGAGACCCACATCCACAACGACTACGTCACCGGTGGGTACGTGCTGGCTCAGCGCACCGGCGGGGCCTACGTTCTCTCCGGCGCCGATCCGGTCGATTTCGATCGGGTTCCGGTCGAGGACGGCGCCGTGTTGAACTTCGGCGCCCTGCGGGTGCGGGTGATCGCCACTCCGGGCCACACCGACACCCACCTGGCGTACGTGGTCGACCAACCGGGCTCGGCCGACTCCCCGGCGGTGTTCACCGGCGGTTCGCTGCTGTTCGGTTCAGTGGGCCGGACCGATCTGGTCGACCCGGCGCGGACCGAGGAACTCACCCACGCGCAGTACCACTCCGCCCGTCGGCTCTCGTCGATGCTCGATCCCGACGTGCCGGTCTACCCCACCCACGGGTTCGGCTCGTTCTGCTCGTCCGGCTCGGCCACCGGCGGCGACTCCTCCACCATCGGAGCCGAACGCGCCCGCAACGACGCCCTCACAGCGGCCGACGAGGAAGGCTTCGTCGCGGCGCTCATCGCCAACCTCACGGCCTACCCGGCCTACTACGCACACATGGCACCGCTGAACCGGCAGGGTCCGACCGCCATGGATCTTTCGGCACCGAAAGTGGTTGGCCCGCAACAGCTGCCGCATCTGATCTCGGCCGGTGACTGGGTGGTGGATCTGCGGGAACGCACCGCCTACGCGGCCTCCCACCTCGACGGGACGATCAGCATCGCGCTCGGCGCCCAGTTCGCCACCTACCTGGGCTGGTTGATGCCCTGGGGTGAGAATCTGACCCTGCTCGGCGAGACGGCCGAGCAGATCACCGACGCCCAGCGCCAACTCGCCCGGATCGGTATCGACCGACCGGACGGCGCCGCGGTCGGCGCCGCCGAATACCTGGCCGCCGGGCGGCTCAGCAGCTACCCGCGGGTCAGCTTCCCCGACGCCGCCCACGCGCTGGGCCTGGGACACACCCACGATCACGGCCATCCGCACGGCCACCACGACCGCAACGGTCAGGTCGTACTGGACGTGCGGCGCGACGACGAGCGCGCCGTCGGCTTCATCCCCGGATCCGCCCACATTCCGCTGCACTCGCTGCTGGCCCGACTGGACGAGGTCCCACCGGGACGGTTGTGGGTGCACTGCGCCAGTGGGTTCCGGGCCTCCATCGCCGCCAGCCTGCTCGCCCGCGCCGGCCGCGAGGTCATGTACATCGACGACACCTACGACACCGCGGTGGCCATGGGGCTGACCTCGACGCGCATCGAACTCCAGGACGAATCAGAACGGGACGCGGGCCTCGTGCGCGGCTGACACCACGGCGGCGATCCGCCGCACGCGGTCACCCCAGCGACCTCGCGTCTCCGGCTGGACGGGCACCGGCAGCGCTTCGGGATGCGGCTCGACCGGAGCGGTCGGGTCGTGGTGCGGCACGGGCGGAGTCTGGTCGCCATACGGCAACGCGGAAGGCCTGGTGTACGACATGAGATGACTCGGATTCTGTGAAGGTGGCGGCAGGTGACGGGCCGCGAACCATCAAAGAGGTGGCTCAGCGGCAGGCGTCGCCGCAACAGAGCCGATCATCAACCGACAGGGGCGTCACACCGATCAGGCACACGCAGAATGCTGTGCCCGCTCCCGGCGCGATGGTGTCCACGGGACCAGAGAACCACACCGTCACCTCGAGGGGCAACCACGCGAGGTCGGTCCGTCCCCGCGCTCCGCGCCGGTCACCCCCGGCCCGGCGCCCCGATCCGGCGGCGGGACCTACGACTGGCCGACGTCGGCCCGTAGGTGCTCGGCGAGAGCCCGGACCCGGGCGGCGATGTCGTCGCGCACGAGCCGCATCCGCTCGATCCCGTCTATCCCCCGCTCGGAGGGTTCGTCGGTGTCCCAGACCTCGACCGGGGTGTCACCGACCGGCCGGACGTGCGCGTCGCGGCCCAGCACGACGACGCGGTCGGCGGCGGCGACCATGTCGTCGGTGAGCTGCCGGGTCCGCTCGCCCGTGATGTCGACTCCCAGTTCCAGCAACGACTGCGCGGACAGGGCGTTGATCGTGTCGCCCGGCTGTGTCCCGGCCGAGGACACCTCGACCTCGTCGCCGACGGCGGCTCGCATGAGCCCCGCGGCCATCTGCGACTTTCCGCCGTTCTTCACGCACACGAACAGGACAGACGGTCGATCGGTCATCGGCTGCTCCGGGTGGTGTCGGCCTGGCCGGGGCGGACCCGGCCCGCGGTCGATGGAGTCGCGTTCGCGATCACGACGTCGTCAGACCTTGGCCGGGAGCAACTCGGCGATCAGAGCCTCGACCCGGCGGCGGATCTCGTCGCGGATCGGCCGGACCGCCTCCACGCCCTGACCGGCCGGATCCTCCAGCTCCCAGTCCTCGTAGCGTTTGCCGGGGAAGATCGGGCAGGCGTCACCGCAGCCCATGGTGATCACCACGTCGGAGGCCCGCACGGCCTCGGAGGTCAGCACCTTGGGCACCTGCGCGGTGATGTCGACTCCCACCTCGGACATGGCCTCGACGGCGGCCGGATTGACCTGATCGGCGGGCACGGATCCGGCCGAGCGGACTTCGATGGCGCCACCGGACAGGGCGGTCAAGAACCCGGCGGCCATCTGGGACCGACCCGCGTTGTGGACACAGACGAATAGCACGGAAGGCTGGTGAGGCATCAGTGGTGACTCCGATCGGGACGGGATTCGGGACAGGACATGGTCAGGACTTCACGGCCGTGCCGATCCCGCGGCCGGTCGCGGGGACAGCGGGGTCGTCGGGGAACAGGCGTCGGCCGGCCCAGAGGGCGACGTAGACCAGGGCGACCAGGGCCGGCACTTCGATCAGCGGCCCGACCACTCCGGCCAGGGCCTGACCGGACGTGACGCCGAAGGTACCGATGGCCACCGCGATGGCCAGTTCGAAGTTGTTGCCGGCGGCGGTGAAGGCCAAGGTGGCGGTCTTGGCGTAGCCGAGGCCAAGGCGGCGGCCGAGGCCGAATCCCACGCCGAAGGTGATCACGAAGTACACGATCAGCGGCAGCGCGATCCGGGCGACGTCCCAGGGCCGGCTGGTGATCTGGTTTCCCTGCAGGGCGAACAACACGACGATGGTGAACAACAGCCCGTACAGCGCCCACGGCCCGATCTTCGGCAGCACGGTCGACTCGTAGTACGCCCGGCCCTTTCGCTTCTCGCCCAGGGTCCGGGTCAGGAAGCCGGCCACCAGCGGTATCCCGAGGAACACCAGCACGGAGACAGTGATCGCGCCGACCGAGAACCCGGCCGAGGTGGTGGCCAGCCCGAGCCAGCCCGGCAGCACCTGCAGGTAGAACCAACCGAGCGCACCGAAGGCAAGGACCTGGAAGACGGAATTGATGGCCACCAGCACGGCCGCAGCTTCCCGGTCGCCGCAGGCCAGTTCGTTCCAGATCATCACCATGGCGATGCAGCGGGCCAGCCCGACGATGATGAGCCCGGTCCGGTACTCGGGCAGATCCGGCAGCAGCAGCCACGCCAGCGTGAACATCAGCGCCGGCCCGACGATCCAGTTCATCACCACGGACGCGATCAGCAGGCGTTTGTCGCCGGTGACCCGGCGGGTCTCGTTGTAGCGGACCTTGGCCAGCACCGGGTACATCATCACCAGCAGGCCGATGGCGATCGGCAACGACACCGACCCGACCTTCACCGCGTCCAGGCCCTTGGACAGGCCGGGGACCACCCGGCCCAGCAGCAACCCGACGGCCATGGCCGCGATGATCCAGACCGGGAGGAACCGGTCCAGCCGGGACAGCTTGGCCAGCACCGCCGGGGCGGCGACGTCCGGTGCGGGGGCCGTGGTCACCGGCACCCACAGGCCGTTGTCGGGGCCTGCCCGGTGGCGCTGGTGTCGCAACAGGCGGACTCGTCCGCTGGATCGTGGCGGGCGGCCGGCGCCGACGACGCACAGCAGTCGGCCGCGGCGGGCTTGGCGGCTCGGATGATCGCGCCGTGCAGACCGTCGGCCACCTGGTGGGTGAACACGACCTCCGGGCCGTCGAACCCGGCCGCGACCAGTCCGTCGAGATATTCGGTGACCGACAGCGCACCCGCGATGCAGCCGACGTAGGAGCCTCGATCGGTCCGATCGGCGGGGGTGAGGCGATCCTCGGCCACGACGTCGGAGATGCCGATCCGTCCCGCCGGCGCCAGTACCCGGAACATCTCGGCCAGTACGGCCGGCTTGTCGGTCGACAGATTGATGACGCAGTTGGAGATGATCACGTCGATCGATGCGTCAGGGAGCGGGATCTGTTCGATCTGCCCCTTGAGGAACTCGACGTTCTGCGCGCCCGCGCGAGAGGCGTTGGCGCGAGCCAGCTCCAGCATCTCGTCGGTCATGTCCAAGCCGTAGGCGAAGCCCGATGGACCGACCCGTCGAGCCGAGAGCAGCACATCGATACCCCCTCCGGATCCCAGATCCAGCACCCTCTCCCCGTCCCGGAGATCCGCGACGGCCAGCGGGTTACCGCAGCCGAGCGATGCCAGCACCGCCTCGGCCGGCAGGCCGTCGGTCTCGTCGGCCCCGTACAGGTTCGCACCGAACCGGTCGGATTCGTCACCGATCGCGACCACCGACAGTGCGTCGGTCGGGCCGCAGCAACTGGCGCCCGTTCCGGAACCGACAGCTCGCGCGGCGGCGGCGTAGCGGTCGCGGACGTGCTCACGGAGCTCGTCGGTCTGGCTCATGGCTGACACCCTTCATAGATGAACGTCGATGCCTCAACCATGGCTGTACACATAGACCTTTGTCAATGTCTGGCGCATACTGGTCTCCATGACGAGCCGGACCGATCTGCCGCTGACCGACGTGGCGTGCTGCGCCCCGCTCACCCGCGTGCCCTTGACCGCGGCGGACGCCTCCGCCCTGGCTCAGACACTGAAGGCCATCGCCGACCCGACCCGACTGCGGTTGCTGTCCATGGTCGCCGCGCACGAGGGCGGCGAGGCGTGCGTCTGTGATCTGACCGAGCCGCTCGGCCTGACCCAGCCGACCATCTCCCACCACCTCAGGGTCTTGGTCGACGCCGGGCTGCTGACCCGCGACAAGCGAGGCGTGTGGGCGTACTTCACGTTGGTGCCGGGTGCGTTGGACTCCCTCGCCGCGGTGCTGTCCAGCCAGGACCCGGCAGTGGTCACGGCCTGACCGGCGGCTCCGGAGGTGCCCCGGCTCAGACGAGGAAGACCAGCGCGCACAGCCAGGCGGACAACAGTCCCAGCACGGCGCCGGCTCCGATCCAGCGAAGGACCGGCAGATTCCGCGACAGCCACAGCGCGGGCCCGAGACCGCCCGCGACGAGGACGTTGACGGCAATGGCCAGGATCGGGCGGTCCGCCAGCCCCGACGAGAGCACGTAGACCGCACTGGCCACGAGGAACAGGGTGAATCCGGACAGGGCCAGCCCGGGCCCCCACGGGACGGGCTCGCCGCCCGCGCGCCACTCCTCCACCCAGGCCCATTCGACCGGTTCGTACTGGTCGACCGATTCCTCGGCGTGGACCGGCTCATCGAGATCGGCCGGTTCAGCGTCGCCTGACCGTGGGTCCGACGGCGTGTTCACCTCGGGGTCCGGCGTCCGCGTGACCACCTGCAGCACCCTCGGCGCCGAGTCCTGCGGCCCCACGGACGGGTCGCCGTGCGGCCCGGTCACGGCCGGCCAGCGATCGGCAGTCGGGTGAACGAAGCTTCCATCAGCACAGTCTGCCGCACGCCGTCGGTCATCCGGTCGCGATCTCGGCAAAGGCGATGGCGCCGGCGGTGGCCACGTTCAGCGAGTCGACACCGGGCGCCATCGGTATGCGCACCTGCAGGTCGGCCGACTCCAATGCCGCGTCGGTCAGCCCTGGCCCTTCCGAGCCCAGGAGCACGGCCACCTTCCGGCCGGCCAACCCGGCTTGCCGCAGCGTCACCGCCGACGGTTTCGGGGTCAGCGCGGTCACGGTGAAACCCTTGCTGCGCAACAACTCCGCCGGGGCAGGCCATGACCCGGACAACCCGGCGAACGGAACCAGCAACACCGTACCCATGGACACCCGGACACTGCGGCGGTACAGCGGGTCCGCGCAGCCCTCACCCAGGAGGACCGCCCCGATCCCCAACGCGGCCGCGTTGCGGAAGATCGACCCGAGGTTCTCGTGGTCGCCGACGCCTTCCAGCACGGCCACCGAGCGGACCGAATCCAGAAGCTGCGCCGTGGGCGGGAAGGCGATCCGGTCGGCGGTGGCCAACACCCCGCGGTTCAGGTGGAACCCGACCACCCGGGCCATCAGGTCAGCGGACGCCACATAGAACGGCGCCTCCAGGTCACTCAGATCCGGGGCCAGTTCGTCGAACCGGCCCCGGACCCCCAACAGGGCGCGCACCGGGTAGGCCGATGCAATCAGCCGACGGACCACGACGGTGCCTTCGGCGATCACCAGCCCGCGGCCGCCGGGCCGGTCGGGTCGGCGGTCGGCCGTCGTCAGGTCGCGGAAGTCGTCGAGGCGAGGGTCGGCGGGGTCGGTGATGTGGATCGGCATCGTCACGTGCTGATGTGGCTGGTTCGTTCGGCCCGCGGTCAGTGGCCGGCGAGCTCGTTGAGGATGACGGCCGCGCGGTGCAGGGTTTCCCGGTCCTTGGGTGGCAGCTCGGCCAGCAGCTGGGCCAGCCACGCCTCACGGGCCTCGACGTAGCTCTCCATCCGACGGATCCCGTCCTCCGTGATCTCGACCAGCACCTGACGACCGTCGGCCGGGTTGTCCTTGCGGATCACGGCGCCGGCGCTCTCCAACCCGTCGACCACCCGGGTGATCGACGGCGGGCGAACCTGTTCACGGACCGCCAGATCGCCCGCGGTGATCGGTCCCTCGCGCCAGATGATGGCCAGAGCCGAGATCTGCGTCAGCGTCAGGTCGTGGGTGGGGTGCTGCTGCCGCATCCGTCGGGTCATCCGATGGATGGCGAGGCGGAGTTCGTTGGCCAGCGGGGCGACGTCAGGC
Source organism: Nakamurella panacisegetis (assembly GCF_900104535.1). Taxonomy (NCBI): domain Bacteria; kingdom Bacillati; phylum Actinomycetota; class Actinomycetes; order Nakamurellales; family Nakamurellaceae; genus Nakamurella; species Nakamurella panacisegetis. Next base: position 863,634 of record NZ_LT629710.1, read on the forward strand.
ATGTCGTTGGTTCACCTTACTTTTGGGGGTCGAGCCGAGGGCCGCGACCGGAACCGCCACCTGCTGTGAGCACTTGTGTAAAGACGCGGATCATACAAGAGCCTTTCGCATCGCTACACGTGACCAACGGTCCGGACCCCGTTCGCGTTCCGGGCCGGGCGGACGGTGACCACCGGCCGGACACTACGCTGGACCCGTGGCCGTCGACGGGACGAACGAGCAGCCGTACACGCCGCCGCCCCTGCCCCCGGTCCGGTCGAACCTGTTCCATATCGTGGCCCCGCTGACCGGGGTCTGGTTCGTCGTGCTGGCCGTCCTGATGACCCAGATTCCGGGCCTGCGCGCGCACGACCACCTGATCTGGCTGTGGACGGCGGCGGCCGGGACCTTCCTCGGCGGCCTGGGTCTGTCGATCTACGGCTGGCAGCGCAGCGCCGCCCGGCGCGGGCGGCGGTCGGCCCAGCCGATGGCTCTCGACGAGAAGATCTGACCGGACGGTGACCTGCTCGACGGCCTGATCAGCTCAGCCCGTCCTCGGCGAAGGTCAGCGGATCACCGGCCGCGGCCGCCACGGCCAGCGCCCGGTCACTCCAACGCCCGGCCAGGTGCGCGACCGCCCGGCCTATCCCGTCGGGCGATCCGTCGGTGACCACGCCGTCCCCCGGCCCGGGCCACCACCGCACCCGCCGCGGCGCGCCGTCGTGGTCCACGGTCAACTCGGGGTCCGTGGTCAAGCCGCTCGGAAAGGTGACGGCCAGGGTGACGGCGGCCCGCGCGGCGGCCGCCGACTCGGCGTCCGACAGCGGCGCCCCGACGGCTGCCGACGGGACACGGACGACCTCCGACGCCAGTTCCAGTTCCAGCGCCGCGGCCACCGCGTCGGGTGCAGCGCCGCCGGCCACCAGACGTCCGGGATCGAGCACCTGGGCCAGCCACGGCCGGTCGAGCACCAGGGCGTCGGCGGCCGCCACCACGGCACCGTTCAACGCCCGCACCAGGTCCGGTAGGCGCAGTCGGGGATCGCGTTCCAGCACGGTCTCCGCCGCGGCGGTCAGCGCGGGGACCGCACCGGCCGGGACAACCCGGCCCTGGTCGGCCAGACGGTCCAGCAGGTCCTGGCCGTCCGCGTCGGAGGCGTCGGTCAGCACCCCGATCGCCGCCGCCACCGCTGGGTCGACGGCCACCGGGAGCGGGTCGTACAGGCCGGTCAGTACCACCGCGTCGGGACGCCGCCAATAGGTCGGCGGGTGCCCGCCGAGCCGGGCGTAACGGGTCAGCCACCATCGGGTGTAGGACGGTGCCGGTTCTCCGGTCAGTGTGGCCCGCGCGGCCGGGTCGGCGGCCAACATCGTCAGCAACTCCGGCCAGCGATCGTCATCGACCAGATCGAGGTCGGCGACGGCATCGAAGGCGTCCGGCGGCAACGCCTCGCCGACCACCTCGGACCACCACTCGTCCAGGTCCGGCAGATCGGCGTCCCGATCGTCGACGCGCACGATCTTCAACCCGGTCCGCACCCCGACCAGGGAGAGAGTTTCCGGCGGCAGTTCCGACCACGGGGCACCGACCAGCGGCAGGTCGGCGTCGGCGGCCAGCACGCCGGCCAGCGGCGCCCCCGGGGCCAGCAACTCGGCCGCCGGCCAGGGCTGCCCGTCGACGTCGGTCAACACCACGTCGTCCAGCAGGCCTCCGGCCGGCGCGCCGCTGCGGGCCAGGTCGAACGCCAGATCGGCCAGTTCGCTCAGTTCGCCCAGGTCTGGATCGTCGTCCTCCAGGTCCTCCCGGAAGCGGGCGAACACCTCGATCAGCGCCGGGTCCGAGACCAGGGCGGCCGCGTCGGCCGGCCCCGCGCCGAGCCGGGACAGCAAGGGATGCACGGCATCCGGGTGCACGATCCGCAGGTCAGGGGCCAGCGCCACCGCCCTGGTCAGGACGTGTCGGTCGATCGCGTCAGCCGCCGGCAGCAGCAGACCGGCCGGCCCGATCCGCCGGCCGCCGCCGATCAGCGGCACCGGAAGGTTCGCCAGGTCCTCGGAATCCTGGTCGGCCAGCGCCGAGTACACGTCGCGCCAGAACGCCGGTTCGTCGTCCAGGCCGGCCAGGGCCGCCGTCGCGTCGGCCAGCGGGAGGATGCTCACCCCGAGCATCCGCAGCGCGTCCAGGTCCGACGGGTGGTGCGGCGGCGGCAGCAGTCCCGGAACGGCGCGCCCGAGCAGAAAGGCCGCCTCGTCCGAGATCCCGGTGATCACGCAGGCCGAGGAGGGGACGACGAGGTCGCCCAGTGTGGAGACCAGGACCGGCGACCGTGACAACCGGCGCACGATGCCCGCGCGAAGAGTGGCGTCGACCGGACCGAGCGGGAACCCGGCCGTCGGAACCAGGGACAACCGGCGTCCCGGCGCGACGGCCTCGGCCAGGTCGACGTAGGCCTGGGCCGCCTGGGCCAGCAGGTGGTCGGTGAGCGGACCGGACGCGAGCCGCCGCCGGGTGTCGTCCACCGGGAAGGTGCCGATGAGGCGGGCCGGGAGCGAGAGCGGCTCGTCGGTCGGCGTCGGCGCCCCCAGGAAGTGCGGCGCCGGGACGGCGACGTCGAACAGATCGACCGCCGCCGGGACCTCGACCGGCTCCGGCCAGACCCAGGTCAGTGTCCACTCGTCACGGGCCCGTTCCTCCACCGGACGATCGGCCAGCAACGCCGCCGGGATCGTGCCCGAACGGGCCCCGGTGACGTACCGGGTCGACTCCACTCCGGCGGTGATGACCGTGACGCCCTCGTCGAGGTCCTCCCGGGTGAGCATGCGGTCTGGTCGGCCGGGCAGCACCACCTCGACCACGGCCAGCCCGGGCAGGGCCCAGAGCAACTCGTCGCCGAGGTCGTCGAGCATCTTCCTGACCTCGGCGCGGACCTCCTCCCGGAGCGGCAGGCGGACCTGCGTGTCGAACCCGTCCGGCACCGGGTCGGAGCGCAGGTCGGCCTCCGGGACGGGCCACGGCAGCCGCAGGGCGGGCACCTGGCCGGCCCGGGCGGCCAGCTCCGCGGTCAGATCCGCGTGGTCCAGTTCGGTGACGGCCGCGGTGGTCCGGGCCCGGGAGAACGCGATTCCACCCGTGCGGGACACGACTGCCGGTTCGTCGGACACGGCCATCACCGCGGTGAAGCCCACCCCGAAATGACCGACCGTGGCGCCCCGGCCCCGTTTCGCCGACGCGCGCAAGGAGGCCAGGCCGGACACGCCGGCCGCAGTCAGTGGGGCACCGACGTTGGCCGCGCGCAACTCGCCGGCGCTGTCCAGGCTGAAGCGAACCCGGCCCGGGACGCCCATCTCCCGGGCCGCGTCGACCGCGTTCGCGGCCAGCTCGATCAGCAGCCGGCCGGCGTACCCGCCGGTGGCCAGTGCCTCCTCGGCGTTCGCGTCCTCCCGGAACCGCGCCGGCGAACGGGACCAGGCGTCCAGGACGGACGAGCGCAGCCCGGCCGTCCCGAACGGGTCGGACGCCGGGGCGGTCAGTCCTTGCCCGGCGACCACTGGTCGTCCGGCTCGGCGGCCGCGTCGAGCAGGGCGGCCTCTTCCAGTTCGGCCTCGGCCAGTTCGGCGCCGACGATGTACGGGTCGGCCCACTCGTCGAGCGCGGGGTCGCTGACCTCGAGTGGCGGCGGGCCCTCGACCGCGATGCGGCGGTGGACCTCCAGCGTGAGTTCGTCGATGACGGTGTCGGTCGCGGCCGATCGGGCCGGCATGACGATCACCGTCTCGGAGTGGGCGCCGCAGCCGTAGCCGGCATCGACCACCCGACCGTCGGCCGGGGAGAGGTCATTGCCGCACGCTCCGAGCAACTGCCCGAGCGAGCCGGCCAACGGCAGGTAGAACGCGCACGTGACGCAGTGGGCCGGCGCGGCCAGCGCCATCTCGTCGCCCGGCCCGAACCGACCGTCGTGCAGACGCTCGGCAAAGTCGACGCGGCCCTCGCGGGACATCACCCGGACGCGCCCCAGTCCGATCTCGGTGGCGACGGCCTCGACGGCCGGATCGTCGGACTGCAGGTAGGCCGGGACGATCCGCGGGTCGTCGGGCGAGGGCGGCAGCAGGTCGCCGGCGCCGAGATCGCCGGGCCGGATCCGCTCGTCCCAGGGAATCCAGGCCGGAGCCAGCAGGGCTCCCTCTCCCGGCAGCAGGACGACCTCGCTGACCGTCGGATGGGACGCGTCGAGCACCGCGAGGGTGACCGACCAGTGCCAGCCCTGGTACCCCGGCTGATTGGCCCGGAAATTCGCCGTGACGGCCACGTCGTCCTCGGCCACGGCGAGCAGAAACTCGCCGACGTCGGACGGATCGAGGGCCTCGGCTTCGGCGGCGGATCGGGCCAGGCTGGTCGCGGTCTCGTCGAGGATCACCACGACCGGGCCGGCGGTGGCCGCATCAACCTCGCTGACCTGCTCCGATACGGGTTCGTCGGCTCCGCCGGCGGTCGGCTCGGCATCGGCGTGGACATGGTCGACCAGGGCGGTGGATGCTGGGTTGGAACTCACCAGTCCATCTTGCCGCATCCGTTCCCCCACGACTCACCTCCCGAGTCCCGGATGGTGCGCGGCAGCGGGCGAGCGTGGGGCAGGATATGGGGGTGAGCGTGCCCGGTTCCGATTCCGGGGGCGCCGGGAGCGACCGGCGGCCCGACCGTCCTGCTGCCGCGTCCGGGGACGGGTACGACGAGTACGGCGACCCACTGGAGCAGCCCACCACGGCGTTCCGGCGGCCGGCCACGCCGCCGCGGCCGGCCGCTCAGGACCGACCCTCGACGTACACGTCGCCGACCCGCGGACCGGCCGCTCCGGTCAGTTACGGGCCGCCCCCGGCGAACGGCGTCACCCCGACCTACGGCCCCCATCGGGCACCCGGCGCCCCGCCCACCTACGGCACCTCTCCCACCTACGGCACCTCGCCGGCCTACGGCCCCCCGCCGGCGTACGGCACCCCGCCGGGAGGCACACCGGGCTACACCTCGGCCACCCCCGGGGCACCGGTCCACGGCCCGGCGGTCGCGGGCGGGCGCGGGCCCGGATCTCCGCGGCTCTCGGGTGATCCGTCCTGGCAACCCACCACGGCGCTGCCCCGTCCGCCCCACGAGTCGGGGTCGACGCCGTCTGCGGGGACCGGGCCACGACCCGAGTCGCGTCCGCCGGCGCCCGACGCGCGGCGGCCGCCGTACTCCGGCCGCATCCCACCCGTCGGTCCGAGCTGGGCCGATCAGGGCGGGTACGGATCGGCGCCGATGACCGACCACCACGAGCCGCGCCCCCGAAGCGGCGGCCCGACCGACGACTACCGCAACCGTTACCAGGACCAGGACACCTCCGATCGCGCCGAGTACGACAGCTGGGCGCAGGAGTCCTACCACTCGGCGCCGCCCATCCCCGAGGTCCGGCATCAGCCGCCGCCGCGGGGCAGCCACCTGCCGCCCTACCAGGAGCCCCTGGCCCTGGCCGACACGGTCAAACCGCCGACCAGTGGCATCCGGCAGCCGCGGAAGATGACGGTCACCCGGGTGGCCGCCCTGCGCGGCCGGGAGCTGACCACCCGTGGCGTGCAGATGTTCCACCGGGCCACCACGGCCGACGGGGCCGACAAGTCCGGGTTGACCGCCCTCACCTACGCGGTGATGGCCAACTACGCGGTTGACGCCATCCTCGCCGTGGCGTTGGCCGGCACGCTGTTCTTCGCGGCGGCCACCGCGGAATCAACCGGCCGGGTGTTGCTCTACCTGTTGATCACCGTCGCCCCATTCGCGTTCATCGCCCCGCTCATCGGGCCGATGCTCGATCGGCTGCAGAGCGGCCGCCGCCTGGCCCTTGGCCTGTCCAGCTTCGGCCGCGCCCTGTTGGCGATCCTGATGGCGTTCAACTTCTCGCACTTCAATCCGTGGGTCATCTACCCGTGTGCCCTGGGCAACCTCGTGCTGTCCAAGGCGTTCGGCGTGCTCAAATCCTCGCTCACCCCCCGGGTGCTGCCGGAGCAGATCACCCTGGTGAAGACCAACTCCCGCCTCACCACCTTCGGCATGATCGCCGGCGGCGTGGCCGGCGGCGTGGCCGCCGGCCTGAGCAAGATCTTCGGGTCGCCGGGGGCCCTGGTCCTGATGGCCGCGTGCGCGATCGCCGGTGGAGTGCTGTGCCTGCGGATCCCGTCCTGGGTGGAATCCACCGAGGGCGAGGTGCCGGTCAGGCTGGCCGATCACCGGACGAAGCGGGGTTTCCCGACCATCGTGGTCGCCACCTTGTGGGCGAACAGTGTCATCCGGGTCGAGACCGGATTCCTGGCCTTGTTCATCGCGTTCGTGGTGAAGAGCCAGTATCCGAACCACAGCGCGTTCACCCAGCTGCTGCTGCTGGGCATCATCGGAGCCGCGGCCGGGGTCGGCGGGTTCGTCGGCAACACCATGGGCGCCAAGCTCACCCTGTCGGCGCCGGAGAAGATCTCCCTGTTCTCCCTGATCGCCGTCATCGTCTCCACGTTGATCGCGGTACTCGCGCCCGGCCTGGCCACCACGGCCATTGTCGGCTTCGTCGGGTCGACGGCATCCTCCCTGGCCAAGGTCAGCCTCGACTCGGTGATCCAGCACCACCTGCCCGAGGAGAGCCGCGCGTCGGGGTTCGGCAAGAGCGAATCGGTGCTGCAACTGGGCTGGGTGTTCGGCGGCGTCATCGGGCTGCTGCTGGGTGGCGTCTGGAGTTTCGGCCACGCCAACATCTACGCCATCGGGTTCGCCACCATCACCGTGATTCTGCTGTTCGGCCTGGTGCAGAGCTGGCTGGCGAAGTCCGGGAAGAGCCTGCTGCCCCGGCTGACGAAGCTGGCCGGCCGCCGGCCGCGCAGGTCCGGCGTCCAGCACACCGATCGCCTGGCCCGCCCGTCCACCGCCGACGGCCCGCACCCCGGACCGACCGGACTACCCAGGACGGCCCCGTACGGTGTCGGAGCGGGAGACGATGCGGCCCCCGCTCGGCGCCGCATCCGGAAGGCTGGCAAGGACTAGTTGTGATGACTCGATTTCGCCCGGCGCGGCTCGGCGGGCTGTTGGCCGCCGCCGCCCTGCTCGTCGCCGGCTGCACCTCCCCCCGCCCGGAGGTCACCTTCTACGGCAACCGCACAGCGGTCCAGGTCGAGGCCTACGGATGGTGCAAGGACCTGACCACCTGCACCCTGGACAAGGCCCGTATCGCCCGCCTGACCATGCACGCCGACCAGGCGCTGCAGGTGAACGTGCCGTCGGAGATCGGTGACTCGATCTGGCGGGTCATCTGGACGTTCCAGGACACCAAGACCAAGGTGGTGACCAGCGGCAGCTCCCCGTACTTCACCGACAAGCGGCTCTCCTTCACGGTTCCGTCGTTCGGCACCGCGCAGATCCTGCAGACGGTCGAGGTGCAACGGCTGATCGCCGGTACCGACGCCAACGGGAACGTCGGCTTCGCCGTGACGAGCTCGTGGGATCTGCTCATCGTGCCGTCGACCTCGACCGCGGCCAGCTGACCGTCCTCGGCGAAACACGTCCCCACAGATGAGGAAAGGCCGCGCCCGGTGACTCCGGACGCGGCCTTTCTCCTTCGGCTGAGCTCAGTCGGTCAGGACTCCAACTCCGACGCCACCGCCCGCAGCACGGTGGCCATCCGGCCACCGATGGCGCGGTCCGGGTAGCGGCCACGACGAAGGTCGGGCAGCGCCTTGGACTCCAGCATCTTGATCATGTCGTCGAGCAACCCGTGGAGTTCCTCCGCCGGGCGGCGGGTGGCGGCGACCACCGACGGCGGAGCGTCGAGGACGACGACCTGCAGCGCCTGCGGACCCCGCTTGCCGTCCGCCACACCGAACTCGACCTTCTGGCCCGGCTTCAGGGCCGCGACCCCCGTCGGGAGCGCCGAGGAACGGACGTGCACGTCCTCGCCGCCCTCCTGGGCGATGAACCCGAAACCCTTCTCCGCGTCATACCATTTCACCTTGCCGGCCGGCACCCGACTCACCATCTCTCCACTGTCACCACGCTCCGGCCAGTGCCAGAACGCCGGCCCTCACCGCTGTGCGGGCACAACCATCAAGAGTACTGGTGACGGCGGCCACCGCCGGTCGCCGAGAATCCCGTCGGGAACCGCCGGGCCGCTATCCTGGCCGTGTGACCAGCCCAGAACCCGAGGCCGACCGCGACGCGGCGGTCAGCGTGCGCACCGCCTCGCGATCCAAGACCCGCCGCAAGGCGGCACCGTTGGCCAAGATCGGCATGGCCCTGTTCGCGGTCGGGCTGCTCGCCGTCTTCGCCGACATGGCGCTGTTCGCCGCCGGCTCTCGCAACCTGCCGGTTTGGGTGAACCTGGCGGCCATGCTGGCTCCGGTCGGACTCGGCCTCGGACTGATCGGAGTGGTCCGGGAGAACCGGGCCGCCTCCCCGGCGCTGGCCGCTCGCCGGGGTTCGGCCCAGCGGTAGCCGTCTCGACCCAGCGGGGCCGTCTCGACCCAGCGGAGCCGTCTCGACCCGGCGGGACGTCAGCCGTCGGTCAGTGAACGGTGGCCAGAAGGTACGAATCGAGCCATTGCGGGAACTCGGTCAGATCACCCAGCACCACATCGGCCCCGGCCGCGGCCAGGTCGGCGGCGCTGATCGGCCCGGTGGCCACGGCGACGGCGAGAGCATCAGCCGCGCGGGCCCCGGTGATGTCACCCAGGTGATCGCCGACGTAGACCTCGGCGCCGTACTCCTGCAGGGCGACCGCTTTGCCGGTGCTCCACAGGTCCCCGATGACGGCCTCGACGGTCACGCCCATCAGGTCGAGGTGGGCCTGGGCGGTCGGCCCGAACTTGGCGGTCACGACGACGGCCCGGCCTCCCCGAGCGGTGACCGAGTTCAGAGCGGCGACCGCACCCGGCATGGGCACCGTCCGAGGGATGGCGATGGCCGGGTAGATGGCGCGGTAACGAGCGATGACAGCGGCGATGGTCTTCTCGTCGAGGTCGTACCGGGCCAGTTCATGGCTCAGCGGCGGCCCGAGCCGGCTGACGAATCCGACGCCGTCCAACGGAATCCGGAACTCCTTGGCCAGAACGGCGAAGACCTCGATCATCCCCTCTCGGGGATCGATCAAGGTCATGTCGAGGTCGAAACCAACGGTGAAGCTCACGATTTCAGGGTAAGCGCGGCCAGAGACCGAACCGGGCGTCGCATGCAGCTGAGGCCGGAAGGTGACCGCAACGTTACGAGTCTTGTGATTCCGATCACGGATAGTGGTCGAAACGGTCCGATCGCCCCCCATCCGCCGCCTCTACGATGGTCATGATGAGCGTCCAGACCCCCGGGCCGGACCCCCAGCCGACCCTGGAGGGCGGCGGCCGGCCGCCGACGGCCGATCCCGCTCGCCTCGATCTCGCCGCTCGGCGGGCCGCCGGCGCCCTGCTGCTGGTGATCGTGGCGGTCGTGGCCGTCATCGTCTTCTGGCCGGGGCCGCCCGACCCGAGCGGACAGAGCGCCCTGGAGGCGTTCCTGCGGCGCCAGCACGAGCGGGGCCTCCCCGACTGGATCTCCTTCGGCCTGATCCAGAATCTGGCCAACGTGGTGATGTTCCTGCCGCTCGGCTACCTCGGTGCGCTGGCCATGCGTCGCCACAACTACCTCGTGGTGGCGGCGGCGGCGCTGGGGTCCGGACTGATCGAGCTCGTCCAGCTGCTGCTCCTGCCCCACCGGGTGGCTTCCTGGCCCGACATCGCGTCCAACACCGTGGGGGCACTGGTCGGTCTACTGCTCGCCGTGCCCGTCCTGCGGCGGCGCCGCAAGCGGCGCCGGCAGTTCCTGCGGGGCCACCGCGGCGCGGTCGACTCCGACCGCCGCGCCGCCCGGATCGCGCGGATCTGATCAGGCCGTGGTCGTCGCGGCCACCGATTGCAGCCCGAGCAGGCCGACCGATTCCTCTCGCATCTGAGCCTTCCGGACCTTGCCGGTCACGGTCATCGGGAATTCGTCGACGACGTGCACGTAGCGCGGGATCTTGTAGTGGGCCAGCCGCCCGTCGCAGAAGTCGCGGACGTCCTGGGCGGTGAGCGGCGGGGCGCCGTCGCGCATCCGGATCCAGGCCATCAGCTCCTCCCCGTACCGGGCGTCGGGCACCCCGATCACCTGGGCGTCCACGATGTCCGGGTGCTGGTACAGGAATTCCTCCACCTCCCGCGGGTACACGTTCTCGCCGCCCCGGATGACCAGGTCCTTGATCCGCCCGGTGATGTTGAGGTAACCGGCCTCGGTCATCACGGCCAGATCACCGGTGTGCATCCACCGGGCGGAGTCGATCGACTCGGCCGTCTTGTCGGGCTGCTCCCAATAACCCAGCATCACCGAGTAGCCACGGGTGCACAGCTCCCCCGGGGTTCCCCGCGGCACGGTGAGCCCGGTGCCCGGATCGATCACCTTCGACTCCAGGTGCGGATGCGTCCGCCCCACCGTCGACGTCCGTTCCTCGATCCCGTCGTCGACGGCGGTCTGCGTCGAGACCGGGGAGGTCTCGGTCATGCCGTAACAGATGGTGACCTCGCTCATGCCGAACTCGGCGATCACCCGCTTCATCACCTCGACCGGGCACGGCGAGCCGGCCATGATCCCGGTCCGCAGGCTGGACAGGTCGTAGTCGGCGACGTTGGGCAGGGCCAGTTCGGCGATGAACATGGTGGGTACGCCGTACAGGGAGGTGCAGCGATAGTCGGTTACGGCGGCCAGGGTCGCCTCCGGGTCGAATCCGGGCGACGGATAGACGACGCAGGCTCCGTGCGAGGTGGCGGCCAGATTGCCCATCACCATGCCGAAACAGTGATACAGCGGCACCGCGACGCAGATGACGTCCTGCTCGGTGTACCGGCAGCCCTCACCCACGAAATAGCCGTTGTTCAGGATGTTGTGGTGCGAGAGCGTCGCGCCCTTGGGAAACCCGGTCGTGCCGGAGGTGTACTGGATGTTGATCGGCTGGTCGGCTCCGAGCTGGATCTGATCGAGCCGGGTCCGATCGAGAGTCGCCCCGGCGGCGAGCATCTCGTCGAAGTCGCCGCCGATGTAGACGATCCGGCGGAGCGCGGTGCAGCGGTCGCGGACCTGGGTGATCATCGCGGCGTAGTTGCTGGCCTTGAAGGACCGGGCCGAGACGAGGACGGATATCCCGGCCTGGTGGAGGACGAAGTCGAGCTCGTGGGTCCGGTAGGCCGGGTTGATGTTGACCAGCATCGCCCCGATCTTGGCCGTCGCGTACTGGGTGATCATCCACTCCGCGCAGTTCGGGGACCAGATACCGACCCGGTCGCCGACCTTCACCCCGTCGGCGAGCAGCGCCAGGGCCAGGGCGTCGCTCAGTGCGCCGAATTCGGCATAGGTGTAGGACTTTCCGGCGGCGACGTCCACCAGCACGGTGCGGTCCGGCCATCGGTCGACCGCCCGCTGCAGATTCTCGCCGATGGTGTCGCCGAGCAGCGGCTTGGTGGACGTGGAGCTGGAGTAAGAGGACAGCATCGTTGGGTCCTTCCTGACCGAGTGTCCCGCGCAGTGCGCTGGGTCACACGTCCATCCTGGCCTCCGGATACCCGCCCCGCCACCTCGCCCTCTGGCTGCGAACCGCCCGCCGGTCCCGCTACGAGCGGAACGGGTCGGCCGTGTGGCCGATGAGGTCGGCGACGCTGTCGATGATCAACGACGGCCGGAACGGGTACTGCTCCACCGTATTCAGGGTCGAGATGCCGCTGAGCACAAGAATTGTCGCCAGGCCGGCCTCGAGCCCGGCGATGACGTCGGTGTCCATCCGGTCCCCGATCATCAGCGTCGACTCGGAGTGCGCGCCGATCGCCCGCAGGGCGCTGCGCATCATCAGCGGGTTCGGCTTGCCGACGAAGTACGGCTTCTTGCCCGTGGCCTTCTCGATCAACGCGGCCACGGCGCCGGCCGCCGGCAGCAGACCCTGACGGCTCGGACCGGTGGCGTCCGGGTTGGTCGAGACGAACCGGGCACCCTTGTCGATCAGCCGGATCGCGGTGGTGATGGCCTCGAACGAGTAGGTCCTGGTCTCGCCCAGCACCACGTAGTCGGGATCGCGGTCGGTGAGGACGTAGCCCGCCTCGTGCATGGCCGTGGTCAGCCCGACCTCACCGATCACATAGGCCGTGCCGCCCGGACGCTGGCTGTGCAGGAACCGGGCGGTGGCCAGGGCCGAGGTCCAGATGCGGTCTTCCGCGATGTCCAGCCCGGTGGCCAGCAGCCGCGCCCGCAGATCACGCCGGGTGTAGATCGGGTTGTTGGTGACGACGACGTAGTTGGTGCCGCGTTCGTTCAACTCGGCGATGAACTCGCCGGCCCCGGGAATCATGTGTTCCTCGTGGACGAGCACGCCATCCATGTCCATCAGGTACGACCACTGCGCGGCCTGGGGCATCGGGCGAACGGTCGGGTCATCCTGGATCGGTTCGGTCACCGACTCATCATCCCCTACCGGCCAGCCGGCCGGGTGCCCTCACCCGCCCCGGCGTCAGCGGGAGTGGATGGTCACCTCGGTCGCCTTGATCGACAGGAAAACGGCTGCCCCCGGGCCGATCCCGAGCTCGGCCACGGCCGCCGGAGTCACATCGACGGCGATGTCCGCCGGCCCGGTCGTGCGTAATCTCACGGCCGCGGTGGCCGGCTCCAGCGACCGGACGGTGGCCGGCCAGTGATTGCGCGGGCTGCCGCCGGGCGCGTCGAGGAAGACGGCGACCGCCGCGGGCCGGAATACCGCCGCCGCGTGGTCGCCGGCCCGGAGCCCGGCCGCGGCGACCCCGGCCAGCATCAGACCGGAACCGGTGCGGATCGAGACCGGCTCACCTTCGGCCGCGGAGGCGGAAACGGTGCCGGGCACCAGGTTCAGTCCGGCCAGGGTGGCTCCGAAGGAGCTGCGGGGCGCGGTCAGTACCGTCCCGGTCGGCCCGTCATCGACGATCCGGCCACGCTCGAGCACTAGCACCCGATCGGCCAGCACGGCGGCGTCGAGCACGTCGTGGGTGACCAGGATGCTGGTGGTCCCGGTGTCCCGCAGGTGGGTACGGAGCACCTGACGGATCTCCGGGACGGTCTGCGCGTCCAAGGCACCGAGCGGTTCGTCCAGCAGCAGCAGATCGGGTTCGGCGGCCAGGGCCCGGGCCAGGGCGACCCGCTGGCGCTGTCCCCCGGAGAGCTGCGCCGGGCGCCGGCTCTCCAGACCGGCCAACCCCATCCGGTCCAGCCATTCCCCGGCCGCCGCCCGGGCCGCGACCCGCGTCCGGCCCTGCGACCGGGGCCCGAAGGCCACGTTCTCCAGCGCCGACAGGTGGGGGAACAGCAGCGGGTCCTGGCCCATCAGACCGACCCGGCGGTGCTCCGCCGGGACGGCCGTCGACGGACCGGTCAGCTCCCGGCCGCCGAGCCGGACCTGCCCGGAGTCGGGTGCGGCCAGGCCGGCCAGCACGCCGAGCACGGTCGATTTGCCCGACCCGTTCGGTCCGAGGACGGCCACCGACTCGCCGGCCGGCACCTCGAAGGCGACCCGGACGACGAATTCGGCGCGGGCCAGCGCGAAGTCGGCCTGCAGGTCGCTCATCGGATGCCCGGAAAGCGCCAGGGCCGGATCAGGACCAGGATCACCGCGGACACCAGAACCAGCAGCAGCGACATCGCGATGGCCGAGTCCTGGTCGACGCCGGCCCCGTTGAACGCCTCGTAGATGGCCAGCGGCATGGTCTGGGTGATGCCTGGGTAGTTGCCGGCGAACAGGGCGGTGGCCCCGAACTCGCCCAGGGCGCGCGCGAAGCACAGCACCGTGGCCGAGATCAGACCCGGCCCGACCAGGGGCAGGGTCACCCGGCGGAACACCGTCCATCGCCCGGCGCCGAGCGTGGCCGCGACGACCTCGAACCGGGTGCCGGCGGTGCGCAGCGACCCTTCCAGCGACAGCACCAGGAACGGCAGCGACACGAACGCCTCGGCGATCACCACAGCGGTGGTGGTGAACGGGATCTGCCCGATCGTGGTCAACATGTAGTGGCCGATCAGACCGCCCCGGCCCAGCAGGTACAGCAGCGCGATGCCGCCCACCATGGGGGGCAGGACGAGCGGCAGCGTGGTCAGCCCGCGCAGCAGCACCACCCACCGTCCGCCGGACCGGGCCATCAGCATGGCCATCGGGACGCCCAGGATCAGGCAGAGCACGGTGGCGGCGACCCCGCAGCGGAGCGACAGCCACAGGGCCTGCCGCGAGGTCTGCGAGGTGATCGCGGCCGGCAGGGCGGGCCAGTCGGCCTTGGCCACCAGCGCGACCAGGGGCATCAGCAGGAACAGCACCCCGACCACGGCCGGGACGATGAGCAGCCGGGGAACGCTCCGGGCGCCGAGGTCGGACTGGCTCACGCGGTCATTCTCGCGTACCCGCGGCGGCCGGTCGGTTCACGCGCCGGGAGCGCCGAAGCCGGCTGACGCCAGCACCTTGCGGCCCTGCGCCCCGGTCACCAGCGCGATGAACGCCTTCGCCGCGGCGGCGTTCGGGGCTGCGTCCAGGGCGGCGATCGGATAGTGGTTGACCGCCTTGGCCGCCTCCGGGAAGTCCAGCCCGGTGACCTTGCCTCCCGCCCCCAGCACATCGGTCCGGTAGACCAGGCCGGCGTCGGCGTCGCCCGATTCGACCTTGGTCAGCACCGCCGTCACGCTCGATTCCTGGCTGACCGGCTTGACCGAGACACCGGCGGCGGCGAGTGCGGTCCGGGCGGCGGCGCCGCAGGGTTGCGCCACGGCACACAGGTCGACGGCGAGATCGGACGCCGTCAGCGACTGCAGACCGGTGATCTTCTTCGGGTTCCCGGGGGCGACCGCGATCTGCAGCCGGTTGGTCGCGAATTCGACCGGCTTGGACGTGATCAGCTTCTGGTCGGTCACCTTGGTCATGTTCTTGTCGTCGGCCGAGGCGAACACGTCGACCGGCGCTCCGCCGATCAGTTGGGTGGCCAGCACGGCCGAGCCGTCGTAGGAGGCGATCACCTTGACGCCCGGGTGCTCCTTCTCGAATTCGGCCGACAACTTGTCGAACGTCTTCTTTAGCGAGGCGGCCGCGTCGACCTTCAACGTGCCGGACAGAGCCGGAGCCGACGAACCGGCCGCACTACCGGCCACCGACGAGTCCGAACCGGACGACGAGCCGGGGGTGGACGAGCCCGAGGCGGACGAGCACGCGCTCAGCGCGAGGGAGGCGACCGCCAGTGCGCTCACCAACCGGGTCAGATTGCTACGACGGCTGCTCACGATCGTCCTTTCGGGGTTTCCACGATGACCGTGGTGGCTTTGACGACGGCCACGGCCAGCGAGCCGACCTGCAGATCCAGTTCGCGCACGGCTTCACTGCTCATCAGCGAGACCACCCGGTGCGGCCCGCACTGGATCTCGACCTGGGCCATCACCTTGTCGCTGACCACCGAGGTGACCAGTCCGACGAACTGGTTGCGGGCCGACCTCCCGACCCCGGACGGGTCGGCCACCGCGTGGGCGTGGCTCTGCGCGAAGGCGGCCAGCACGGGACCATCGACCACCGAGCGGCCGGCGCCGTCCTTGACCGCGGCCAGGGTGCCGCCATCGATCCAGCGACGCACGGTGTCGTCGCTGACGCCGAGCAGGCCAGCCGCTTCGGCGATTCGGAATTGCGTCATGTTCGGCATCCTAGTACCGCACTTGCGAACGAATGGCCCCGATGAACCCGAGATTGCGGAACAGCTCGCCGACGCTCCGCGCCCGCGCACGGTTTACTGGATGTATGTCGCGGAACGGGCCTGGGCAACGGGACCTGCTGCGCGCGCATTCGGTCTTCCTGGAGACCGGCGCGGTGGGGTCCGGCATCCGGGATCTGGTGGCGGAATCCTGGCGCCGGTCCCTTGACGCCGGCATCAACGCGGAGCGCTCACTGCCACCGGTCACGCTGGACGACGCCCAGCTGGCCGACTACCGCGGGGAGCATCTCCTGTCCCGCGTCTTCCCCCTGCTCTACGACGTCCTGGGCCGATTCGCCGAGGATTGTCGGTGCGTCATGGCCCTCGGTGACGAGAAGGGTCAGTTGCTCTGGGTCTGCGGCCGGCCCGACATGCTGCGCAAGGCCGAGGCGATCCACTTCGCCGAGGGCGCCTCGTGGGACGAGAGCACCGCCGGCACCAACGCGCCCGGCACCGCCCTGCGCCTGGATGCGCCCGTGATCATCCGCGCCGGCGAGCACTTCAACCGCAGCGTCCAGCACTGGAGCTGCGCCGCCGCCCCCATCCACGACCCGGACACGCAGGCCATCCTGGGCGTTCTGGACATCACCGGCGGAGGGGACGTGGCGTCGCCGCAGTCGCTCGGGATGGTGCGCGCAGCGGCCCGCATGGCCGAGATCGAGTTGGCCCGGATCAGTGCGGTGGAGTCCCCCGCCCGGCCGGGGCCCGGTTCGGGGCGCAGCGGATCGGTCGGGCGACCGGCGCGTCCCCGGCTGGACGTCGAGGCCCTGGGACGGCCGGATTGCAGCGTCACCGTGGGCGGCCGCACCGTCCGGCTCAGCCCGCGGCACAGCGAGATCCTGGTGCTGCTGATGGCGGCGCCGTCCGGGCTGACCGGCGAACAGCTCGAGATCCAGGTCTATCCGGACGACGTCCACTCCTCGACGATGCGCTCGGAGCTGACCCGGCTGCGGACCCTGCTCGGCCCCGACGTGCTCGAGTCGCGCCCGTACCGGTTGACGGCCCGGGTCGACGGCGACTGGCAACGGGTCCAGGCCGACCTCGACCGCGACCGGGTCGCCGAGGCCGTGGCCGGCTACCGCGGCCCGCTGCTGCCCTACTCCGAGGCGCCGGGGGTGATCGAGGTGCGCGAAGGCCTGCACCGCCGGCTGCGAGCCGCCGTGCTCGCATCGGGGGTCCCCGATCTCATGGCGTCCTGGACCAGAACTCGGTGGGGCGCCGACGATGTCGTGGTGTGGCGACGCCAGGCCGAGCTGCTGCCGCGCACCTCGCCCCTCCGCCTCCTGGCCGCGGCCGAGGCGAACCGGCTGGACGTGGAACTCGGGGTCACCCACCGGTTCTGAGCTTGCAGCGTTGTTGCAGCGTGCCCTCTCCTACCGTCGGCCCAGGCCCGGATCGCACGGGCTGTCACCAACCGCGACCGCCCGGCCGATCGACGCCCGGGCGGTAAGACAAGGAGGTCGCGCGATGTCTGTATTCACCCCGCCCGGACAGCCCGGCAGTATCGTCACCGTTCAGAGCCGCTACGACAACTACATCGGCGGCGAGTGGGTCGCTCCCGTCAAGGGTGCCTATTTCGAGAACCTGTCGCCGGTCAACGGCAAGACCTTCACCGAGGTGGCGCGCGGCACGGCCGAGGACATCGAACTGGCCCTGGATGCCGCCCACGGCGCCGCCCCGGCCTGGGGCCGGACGTCGGCCACCGAGCGGGCCAACATCCTGAACCGGATCGCCGACCGGCTGGAGGCGAACCTGGAGATGATCGCCGTCGCCGAGAGCTGGGAGAACGGCAAGCCCGTCCGGGAGTGCCTGGCGGCCGACATCCCGCTCGCCGTGGACCATTTCCGCTATTTCGCCGGCTGCATCCGCGCCCAGGAAGGCGGTCTGACTCAGCTCGACGAGGAGACCGTCGCCTACCATTTCCACGAGCCGCTGGGCGTCGTCGGGCAGATCATCCCGTGGAACTTCCCGATCCTGATGGCCGTCTGGAAGCTCGCGCCGGCCCTGGCCGCCGGCAACTGCGTGGTGCTCAAGCCGGCCGAGCAGACCCCGTGGTCGATCCTGAAGGTGGCCGAACTGATCGGCGACCTGCTGCCCGCCGGCGTGCTGAACATCGTGAACGGCTTCGGCGTCGAGGCCGGCAAGCCGCTGGCGTCGTCCAGCCGGATCGCCAAGATCGCCTTCACCGGTGAGACCACCACGGGCCGGCTGATCATGCAGTACGCCAGCCAGAACATCATCCCGGTGACGCTGGAACTCGGCGGCAAGAGCCCCAACATCTTCTTCGAGGACGTCGCCGCGGAGCAGGATGCGTTCTACGACAAGGCCCAGGAAGGCTTCGCGCTGTTCGCCCTGAACCAGGGCGAGGTCTGCACCTGCCCGTCGCGGGCGCTGATCCAGTCGACGATCTACGACAAGTTCATGACCGACGCGGTGCAGCGCGTGGAGAAGATCGTCCAGGGCAACCCGCTGGACACCGCCACCATGCTCGGCGCCCAGGCGTCCAACGACCAGCTCGAGAAGATCCTGTCCTACCTGGACATCGGCCGGCAGGAAGGCGCCAAGGTACTCACCGGCGGGGCGCGGGCCGACCTGGGCGGGGACCTGGCCGGTGGGTACTACGTGCAGCCGACCATCTTCGAGGGCAACAACTCGATGCGGATCTTCCAGGAGGAGATCTTCGGCCCGGTGGTATCGGTGACGCGGTTCGACGACGAGGCCGACGCCCTCAAGATCGCCAACGACACCCTGTACGGACTGGGCGCCGGGGTGTGGAGCCGCGACGGCGCCCGGGCCTACCGGGCCGGCCGTGGGATCCAGGCCGGCCGGGTCTGGACCAACTGCTATCACGCGTACCCGGCGGGAGCGGCGTTCGGCGGCTACAAGGCCTCCGGCATCGGCCGGGAGAACCACCGGATGATGCTCGATCACTACCAGCAGACGAAGAACCTCCTCGTCTCGTACTCCCCGAACGCGCTCGGATTCTTCTAGATCGTGACCGATCTCGATGAGCCCGTCGAGGTACCGCAGACCCGCGTCGGCCTGACCCCGGCCGCCGCGGGTCTGCTGGTGACATTGACCGAGCGGCACGGGCCGCTGATGTTCCACCAGTCCGGTGGCTGCTGCGACGGGTCCTCCCCGATGTGTTACCCCGACGGGGATTTCCTCACCGGCGACGCCGACATCCACCTCGGTGACCTCACCGTCCCCGGACTGGAACGGCCGGTGCCGTTCTGGATGTCGGTGTCGCAGTACGAGTATTGGAAGCACACCTACCTGACGGTCGACGTGGTGCCCGGACGCGGGAGCGGGTTCTCGGTCGAGGCCCCGGAGGGGGTCCGGTTCCTGATCCGGTCACGCCTGATGACCGACCACGAGGCTCGGGCCTTCGGGCTGGTCTGACCGCGCGGCTCGCGCTCGGTCAGTCGGCCGACCGCTGGGCGACGATGTGATCGCGCAGCGCCGGGATCACCGTCTCGCCGTAGACCCGGAGGGTCTCCTCCTTGTTGTCGTGCTGCAGGTATCCGGCGAACTGGTCGACACCGAGTTCCTTGAGCGCCTTCAACTTCTCGATGTGGTCGGCGGCGGTGCCCAGCAGGCAGAACCGGTCGACGATGTCGTCCGGGACGAACATCGCGTGCGTGTTGCCGCTGCGTCCGTGCTGGTTGTAGTCGTAGCCCTCACGGGCCTTGATGTAGTCGGTGAGCGCCGTCGGAACGGCGGCCCCGCTGGAGCCGCCGGACGCTCCGTCGCCGTACTTGGCCACGATGTCGGCCACGTGGTTGCCGACCATGCCGCCGAACCAACGGCACTGGTCGCGCATGTGCGCCCAGTCGTCCCCGATGTACATCGGGGCGGCCACGCAGAACTTGATCGCCATCGGGTCCCGGCCGACCTTCTCGGCCGCCGCCCGGACGGCGCCGATCATCCACTCGGCGATGTCCAGGTCGGCCAGTTGCAGGATGAAGCCGTCGCCGACCTCCCCGGCCAGCTTCAGCGCCAGCGGGCCATAAGCCGCGACCCAGACCTCCAACTCCGACCCGATGCTCCACGGGAACTGCAACTGGGTGCCGTTGTGCTCCACCGACCGGGAGTTGCCGAGCTCACGGATCACGTGGATGGCCTGCCGCAACGTCTTCAGCGAGGTCGGCGCCCCGCCGGTGACGCGCACCGCCGAGTCACCCCGGCCGATCCCGCAGATCGTGCGGTTCCCGTACATCTCGTGCAGGGTCGCGTGCAGCGAGGCGATGACCGTCCAGTCCCGGGTGGCCGGATTGGTCACCATCGGACCGACCTTGATGCGGTGGGTCTCGGACAGGATCTGGCTGTAGATGACGTACGGCTCCTGCCAGAGCAGGTGCGAGTCGAACGTCCAGGCGTAGTCGAACCCGTGTTGTTCGGCCAGCTTGGCCAGGTACACCGTCCGGGAGGCGGGCGGATTGGTTTGCAGTACGGCACCGAATTGCATGGGTTCTCCGGCCTGTCGGTCGAGGGCTGCGCAGAATCGAAAGGGACTGGGGTCGAACGCCGGACTAGATCAGGTACTGCGAGAGACCACGCTTGAAGTACCGGCCGTCACCCTTGGTCCCGACGTACTGGTTGCCGTCCACGATGACCTTGCCCCGGGAGAGCACGGTGTCGACGTGACCGTCGATCTCGAAGCCCTCCCAGGCCGAGTAGTCCATGTTCATGTGGTGCGTCCGGCCGACCCCGATCGACGTGTGGCCCTTCGGGTCGTAGATGACCACATCGGCGTCGGCGCCGGGCTGGATGACGCCCTTGCGCCCGTACATCCCGAACATGCGGGCCGGCGTGGTCGAGGTCAGTTCCACCCACCGCTCCAGCGTGATCTGCCGGTCCACGACGCCCTGGAACAGCAGGTCCATCCGATGTTCGACCGAGCCGATACCGTTCGGGATCTTGGAGAAGTCGCCGATCCCCATGTCCTTCTGCCCCTTCATGCAGAACGGGCAGTGGTCGGTCGAGACCATCTGGATGTCGTTGGTACGCAAGGACTGCCACATGTGGTGCTGGTGCCCCTCGGCCCGCGACCGCAGGGGAGTCGAGCAGACCCACTTCGCCCCTTCGAATCCCGGCGCCCCGAGCTGCTCCTCCAGCGACAGGTAGAGGTACTGCGGGCACGTCTCGCCGAAGACGTTCTGCCCCTGGTCGCGGGCCGCGGCGATCTGCTCCACCGCCTGCTTGGCGCTGACGTGCACCACGTAGAGCGGTGCGCCGGTCAGGTTGGCCATCATGATCGCCCGGTGCGTGGCCTCCTCCTCCGCCTGCCAGGGCCGGGTGAGCCCGTGGTAGTACGGCGACGTGTTGCCCGCGGCGATCGCCTGCTGCACGAGAAGGTCGATGATGCTGCCGTTCTCGGCGTGCATCATGATCATCGAGCCGTTCGACGCGGCCTTCTGCATCGCCTTGGTGATCTGCCCGTCGTCGGACAGGAACACTCCCTTGTAGGCCATGAACAGCTTGAAGCTGGACACCCCTTCGGCCAGCAACTCGTCCATGGCGGTCAGCGACGAATCCTGGACATCGGAGAGGATCTGGTGGAATCCGTAGTCGATGGCACAGTTCCCGGCCGCCTTGGTGTGCCACAGGTTGAACTGGTCGATCACGTTCTCGCCCGCGTACTGGACCACGAAGTCGACGATGCTGGTGGTGCCACCCCAGGCCGCCGCGCGGGTCCCGGTCTCGAAGGTGTCGCTGGCGAACGTCCCGCCGAACGGCATCTCCATGTGGGTGTGGGCGTCGATGCCACCGGGGATCACGTACCTGCCGGTGGCGTCGATCAGCGTGTCGACATTGGCGGCGACATCGAAGCCGAGCAGGCTGGAGCCGGGACTCAGGACGGCCGCGATGGTCTCGCCGTCGATCAGCACATCGGCCGCGACCGTTCCGGTGGAGTTGACCACGGTGCCGCCGGTGATCAGCGTCTTCATGTCGGCCCTCCCCTACTGCGTGACCGTCGCGGTGTACGTTTCCGGGCGGCGGTCCCGGTAGAACTGCCAGGCGTTGCGAACCTCGCGGAGCACGTCGAGATCGAGGTCCCGGATGACGATCTCGCTCTGGTCGGGGCTGGCCACGTCGCCGACGTAGTTGCCGCGCGGGTCGACGAAGTACGACGAGCCGTAGAAGGTGACCGCTTGGTCGCCGAATTCGTCGGACTCGGTTCCGACGCGGTTGTTGGCGCCGATGAAGTACTGGTTGGCCGCCGCCGCGGCCGGCTGCTCCAGCTCCCAGAGCCGGTTGGACAGGCCGGGTTTGGTCGCCGACGGGTTGAACACGATCTGCGCCCCGTTCAGGCCCAGTTCTCGCCAGCCCTCCGGGAAATGGCGGTCGTAGCAGATGTAGACGCCGATCTTGCCGACCGCCGTGTCGAACACCGGGTAGCCACCGTTGCCCGGCCGGAAGTAGAACTTCTCCCAGAACTGCGGCAGGTTCGGGATGTGGTGCTTGCGGTACCGGCCCAGATTGGTGCCGTCGGCGTCGATCACCACGGCGGTGTTGTAGTACAGGCCCGGCATGGCCTCCTCGTAGATCGGCAGCACCATGACCAGATTCAGCTCCCGGGCCAGGGCCTGGAACCGGTCGACCGTCGGGCCGGGAATCGTCTCGGCGTACTCGTAGTACTTGGCGTCCTCGATGATGCCGAAGTAGGGGCCGTAGAACAGCTCCTGGAAACAGATGACCTGCGCCCCGTCGGCGGCGGCGGCGCGCGCCATCTGCTCGTGTTTGGCGATCATCGATTCCTTGTCGCCGGTCCACGTCGTCTGGGTGATGGCTGCTCGTACCACCGTCATTCACGCCTCCTGGTGTTCGTCGACCCGATCGCATGATCCTGCCCTGTGTCAGTTTCCACCGTGTTGCCGACCCTCACCAGGTGAACGGTCGCCGGCGCCGGGGACCCGCCGGATTCGGCCGATTCGCACTGGGTACCGTTTGTGACATGACCTCCTCAGAGCAGAGTGTGCGGTTCGGAACGTTCATCCCGCAGGGCTGGCGCCTGGATCTGGTCGGCATCGAGCCGGCCGAGCAGTGGGCCACGATGTCGCGCCTGGCCAAGCGCGCGGACGACGGGCCGTGGGAATCCATCTGGGTGTACGACCACTTCCACACCGTGCCGGTGCCGACCGACCAGGCCACCCACGAGGCGTGGACGTTGATGGCCGCGTTCGCCGCCTCCACCTCGCGGGTGCGGCTGGGCCAGATGTGCACCTGCATGGCGTATCGGAACCCGGCCTACCTGGCCAAGGTCGCGGCCACAGTGGACATCGTGTCCGGCGGTCGAACCGAGATGGGTATCGGCGCCGGGTGGTACGAGCACGAGTGGCGGGCCTACGGCTACGGCTTCCCTAAGGCCGGGGATCGGCTCCGCGCACTGGACGAGGGCGTGCAGATCATGCAGCAGGCCTGGTCCACCGGTTCGGCCACCCTGGACGGCAAGTTCTACCAGGTGGACGGGGCCATCGTGCGACCGCTGCCGCTGCAGGAGGGCGGCATTCCGATGTGGATCGCCGGCGGCGGCGAGAAGGTGACGTTGAAGATCGCCGCCAAGTACGCGCAGTACACCAACTTCGACGGCACCCCAGAAGGTTTCGCGGCCAAATCAGCCTTGCTGGAGGCGCACTGCGCGGACGTCGGCACCGACTTCGCGGCCATCACCCGCTCGGCGAACTACAACATCGCGATCGGCCGCAACCAGGCCGAGGTCGATGACCGCAAGGCCTGGCTGCTCGACCACTACACCAAGCAGATCGGGGCCGAGCGGGCCGCGGCGGCCGTCGCCCAGAACGCCACCGGGGCCGGCATCGGCACGCCCGAGCAGATCGTCGAGAACCTGCAGGAGATGCGGAAGCTGGGCATGACGTACGCCATCGTCAACTTCCCCGAACTGGCCTACGACACCTCCGGCCAGGAACTCTTCGAGTCCGAGGTCATCCCCGCCCTGCAGTAGCCCTACCGTCGGCCCCGTGATCGGCGTGGATCAACTTCGCAGGCATGGACGAAAGTGACCACTCGCGTCACTTGAGTCCCACAGCGGCGAAGTTGATCCACGCCGACGAAGTTGATCCACGCGGTCCACGGGCGACCGACGAAGTTGATCCACGCGGTCCGGAACCGGCCGACCCGTCCGGGCGACCCGTTTGGCCGACCCACCCGTCCGGGCGTCAACCCGTCAGCGCGCGGCGAGGGCCGGTCCTGACGTCAGCGCGGCTCGGGTGCGGGCCGCGGCAGCGAGCTCGGCCAGCACCACTGCGGTGTCGTCCCAGCCCATGCACGCGTCGGTGATGCTCTGGCCGAACACCAGACCGGTCAGGCCGGCATCGGTGAGGTTCTGCCGCCCCGGCTGCAAGAAGCTCTCCAGCATGATCCCGGAGATCGGCTCGCCCGCCGCCACCTGCGCGGCCAGTTCACCGGCCACCCCGACCTGACGAACGTGGTCCTTGCCGCTGTTGGCGTGACTGGCGTCGACGACGACCCGTCCGGGAAGCCCGGCCTTCTCGATCAACGTCACCGCCGCGCGGATCGCAGCCGCGGAGTAGTTCGGGCCCGCCTTACCGCCCCGCAGGATGACGTGGCCGTACTCGTTGCCCGAGGTCGAGACCACGCACGCACGGCCGTCCTCATCGATCCCGAAGAACACCTGCGACTGCCCGGCGACCATGGCCCCGTCCACGGCGACCTGGACATCGCCGTCGGTCGCGTTCTTGAACCCGATCGGCATCGACATCCCCGACGCCAACTGTCGATGGATCTGGCTCTCGGTGGTGCGAGCTCCGATCGCCCCCCAGCTGATCGCGTCGGCGATGTAGTGCGGGCTGGTCGGTTCGAGGAACTCGCAGCCCACCGGAAGGCCCAGCTCGACGATGTCCAGCAGCAGCGACCGGGCCATCCGCAGCCCCTGCGCCACGTCATGCGTGCCGTCCAGGTGCGGGTCGTTGATCAGACCCTTCCAGCCGCCGGTGGACCTGGGCTTCTCGAAGTACACCCGCATGACGATCAGCAGGGCGTCGGCGTGTTCCCGGGCCAGAGGGGCCAGCCGGCGGGCGTAGTCCAGGGCGGCCACCGGGTCGTGGACCGAGCACGGACCGACGACGACCAGCAGCCGATCGTCCGTCCCGGTCAGGATCGCCTCGACCTCGCGGCGCGAGGCGGACACGCTGTTCTCGCCGGCGGCGGACAGCGGGAGGGCGTCCCGCAGCACGGCCGGGGACAGCAACGGTTCGAAGCTGCTGATCCGCAGGTCCGATGTTTGTGGTGACATTTCATCCCTCTGGGTCACGACGGGATGTCCAGGCCAGCCCGTCTTGGAAACGACGAAAGGCAGGGACATCGTGTCCCTGCCTTGTGGCTCTGGAGTGCTCGCGGTCGCGCTAGGCGGTTGTCTCCTCCAGAGCCAACTCAAAATAGGTAAACCAGCGAGGCGTCATGGCCAGAGGGTACATCGACCATTGCGAGTCGGAAAATCGGGGTCGACGCCGGCGGCGCAGACAGAAGTGCCCGAAGTCCGCACCAACGGGCGGAATGCGGGCAGTTCGGCCTGCGCCGGGCAGTTCTGTATGCGCCGAACCACGACCTGTATGCGCGGAACCACGACCGGTATGCGCGGAACGACGGCCTGTGTGGGCCGAACGACGGCCGGCGTGCGCCGAACGAGGGCCGGATGGGGCGGGGTCAGCCGACGGCGGCCAGGACGGCGCGTTCGGTGAGGACCCGAGCCAGGTGCTCGCGGTAGTCGGCGGCGGCCGAGGTGTCGTCGACCGGGGAGGTGCCCTCGGCCGCCGAGGCCGCGGCGGCCCGGATGGCATCGGCCGTGGCCGGTCCGCCGACCAGGGCGGCCTCGACCGCGGTGGCCCGCAGGGGCACAGGGCCCATGTTGGTCAACCCGACTCGGGCCTGCGTCACCACCGAGCCGGTGACCTTGATCGCCGCCGCCACCGAGACGATCGACCACGACTGCGCGACCCGGGTGAACTTCTCGTAGTGCGCCCCCCAGCCCGCGTACGACGGGAAACGGATCGCCACCAGCAACTCGTCCTCGGCCACCGCAGTCGTGAAGTAGTCCTGGAAGAAGTCGGCCGCAGCCACCGAGCGGCGACCGGACGGCCCGGCGAGCTCGAACACCGCGTCCAGGGCGACCGCGACGGCGCCCAGGTCACCTGCGGGGTCGGCGTGCACCAAGGCCCCGCCCAGGGTCCCGCGGTGGCGGACCTGCGGGTCGGCCACCGTCGCCGCCGTCTTGGCCAGCAGCGACAAGTGCTCCCCGACAACGGGATCGGTGACCACATCGTGGTGCGTGGTCATCGCCCCGATCACCACGTCCGCGCCGTCACGTCGGACTCCGGTCAGCTCAGTGATCCGGCGGAGGTCGACGATCAGACCGGGAGCGGCCAGCCGGAGCCGGAGCACCGGCACCAGGGACTGGCCGCCGGCCAGCACCTTGGCCTCGTCGCCGGCCTCGACCAGAGCGGCGATCGCGGCGTCCACCGAGTCCGGGGCGACGTAGTCGAATGACGAGGGAATCATCAGGCACCTTCCGTCGGAACACCAGTGGACAGCACGCCTTCGGCCGGGCCGGCCGCGACCGGCGCCGACTCACCCGACGAGGAACCGGCCTGCGCGTCGTGGATGGCCCGCCAGACCCGTTGCGGTGAGCACGGCATCTCGACGTCCTTGACGCCGAGATGACGGATCGCGTCGATCACCGAGTTGACCACGGCCGGCGTCGAGGCGATGGTGCCGGCCTCGCCGACACCCTTGGCGCCCAACGGATTCGTGGTGGACGGGGTGACCGTACGGCCGGTGGTGAACGACGGCAGATCAGCCGCCGTTGGCACCAGGTAGTCCACGAACGTGCCCGACGTGAGCTGACCGTCCTCGGAGTACTGGGCCTCCTCGTACAGCGCCTGGGCGATGCCCTGGGCCAGACCGCCGTGGATCTGACCGTCGGCGATCAGCGGGTTGACCACCACCCCGATGTCGTCCACGCAGACGTAGGAGCGGATCGTCACCTTCCCGGTCTGCGTGTCGACTTCCGTTGCGCACAGATGAGTTCCGTGCGGGTAGGAGAAGTTGTCCGGATCGAAGGTGGCGTCGGCATCGATCGTCGGTTCGATCCCGTCCGGCAGGTTGTGCGCGGCGAACGCGGCGAACGCGATCTCGCCGATTCCCATCGAGGTGTCGGTGCCGCGCACGGTGAACTTGCCGGAGGCGAATTCCAGGTCATCGGCGGACGCCTCCATCAGGTGGGCGGCAATGACCTTGGCCTTGGCCACCACCTTCTCGGCCGCCTTGACGATCGCCACTCCGCCGACCACCAGCGATCGGGAACCATAGGTGTCCATGCCTTTCGGGGCCGATTGGGTGTCACCGTGGATCACCTCGACACTCTCGAACGGGACACCGAGCTGGTCGGCCACGATCTGGGACCAGGCCGTCTCGTGACCCTGCCCGTGGGCCGAGGCACCGGTGATCACCTCGACCCCGCCCGTCGGCAGCATCCGGATCGAGGCCGACTCCCACCCGCCGGCGGCGTAGGAGAGCGACCCGAGGACGCGGGACGGGGCCAGGCCGCACATCTCGGTGAAGGTGGACATGCCGATGCCCAGTTGCACCGGGTCGCCGGACGACCGGCGCCGCGCCTGCTCCGTCCGCAGGCCGTCGTAGTCGAACAGCTCCATCGCCTGGGCGGTGGCCGCCTCGTAGTTGCCCGAGTCGTAGGTCAGGCCGGAGACGGTGGTGAACGGGAATTCCTCGTGGGTGATCCAGTTCTTGCGGCGCAGGTCCATCGGTTCCATACCGAGTTCGACCGCCAGCTCGTCCATCATCCGTTCGACCCCGAAGGTCGCCTCGGGCCGCCCGGCCCCACGGTAGGCGTCGGTGAGCGTCTTGTTGGTGAACACGTTGGTGCAGGTGAACCGGTAGGCCGGGATCTTGTAGATGGCGTTGAACATGAACGCCCCGAGGATCGGCACACCGGGTCCGACCGTGCCGAGATACGCGCCCATGTCGGCCAGCAGGTCGACATCGAATCCGGTGATGGTGCCGTCCCGCCGGGCCGAGAGCTTCAGCCGCTGGATCTGGTCCCGCCCGTGATGGGCCGACATCAGCGATTCGGAGCGGGTTTCGGTGTACTTGACCGGCTTGTTCAGCCGTCGCGCCACCATCAGGGTGGCGATCTCCTCCGGCGTCACCTGCAGCTTGCCGCCGAACCCGCCGCCCACGTCCGGGGCGATGACGCGCAGCTTGTGCTCGGGGATGCCCTGCGAGAGGGCGATCAGTACCCGCAGCACGTGCGGGATCTGCGTCGCCGACCACATGGTGATCTGCTCCGACGTCGGATCGACCACGGTGGAGCGGGGCTCCATGAACGCCGGGATCAGCCGCTGCTGCCGGAAGACGCGTTCCACCACCACCTGATCCGGGTCGGACGCAGCCGCCTCCAGGACGTCGACCACGTTGCCGCCGGTGCCGGCCGAACCGGAGTCGAAGACCCACACGGCGTTCTGATTCGTACCGAGTTCCTCGTGGACCAGGGCGGCCCCCTCGGCCAGGGCGACCTCCATGTCCAGTACGACCGGCAGCGGTTCGTAGTCGACCTCGATCAGCTCGACGGCATCGACCGCTTCGGCCTTGGTCCGCGCGGCGACGACGGCCACGATCTCGCCGGCGTGGTTCACCTTGTCCACCGCGATCGGCAGGCGTACCGGCGATTTCATGTCCGCCGTGATGGGCCAGGCGCAGGGCAGACCGCCCTGCTCGGGGAAATCGGCCCCGGACCAGGCGCCCACCACGCCTGGCGCGTCCGCTGCCGCCGCGACCGAGATCGAACTGATCCTGGCGTGCGCATAGGGCGAACGGAGGAAGGCCAGGTGCAGCATTCCCGGCAGCACCATGTTGTCGGTCCAGCGGGTGCGGCCGGTGATCAGATGTGCGTCCTCCTTGCGGCGGCGGTCCTTCCCGATCTCGGCCGGGCCCGTCGGCGGAGCGTCCAGGGTGGCCGTCATGCCGGCTCACCCGCCTCGTCGGCCGGAGCGGCGCCGGCGGTGGCCAGTGCCATCTCCTCCGCCGCGGCCTGTACCGCGGCCACGATGTTCTGATATCCGGTGCATCGACAGAGGTTGCCCTCCAGGCCTTCTCGGATCTCATGCTCGGTCGGGTGCGGATTCTCGGTCAGCAGGGAAATGGACTGCATCATCATTCCGGGGGTGCAGTACCCGCATTGCAGGGCGTGACATTCGTGGAAGGCCTTCTGGATCGGGTGCAGATCCCGGCCCGTGGCCAGCCCTTCGACGGTGGTCACCTCGGCCCCGTCCGCCTGCACGGCCAGCACCGAGCACGACTTGACGCTCCGGCCGTTCAGATGGACGGTGCAGGCCCCGCAATTACTGGTGTCGCAACCGATCACCGTCCCGACCTTCCCCAGCCGCTCGCGGAGATACTGCACCAGCAGCATCCGGGGTTCGACGTCGTCGGAGTACTTGACTCCGTCCACCTTGACCGACAGGGCCGTCATTGGCTCTCCCTCTTCGCTGGGGGCAGTACGGGATTCGCTGGGGGCAGTGCAGGCACACATTTGCGGGCGGGCAGTTCACGAACACAGGGTGCGGCGCTGCGGCATGGCCCGGTCGGGCGGGAGGCGGGGCCGGACGAGAGTGACCGCTGTCACGACAGTGCCCCCAAGATCGACAGTCCGCAACTGCGCGTTTCCCAGTCTCCGCATCTGCGGACTACAAGCCCGAGGCGACCCCGCGAATGCGCCCGTCAGAGCGGCTGGATCCGTCAGCGGTCGACCTGCCCGCGGGCCAGCACCGCCCGGTCGGCCGCCGCCCGTCCGGCGTTCCATCCCCGCGCATCGACCTGGGTGGCCCGGGACTGCGTGGTGATGGGGAAGAGTCGCTCGAATTCGCGCTCGACGGCGGCGGTCCGCCGGGCCAGCACCGGGAGCAGATCGGCGCCCCTGGTCGCCGATTCCTGCGACTGCGCGGTGTGCTCGGCCTCGCTCAGCCGCTCCCCGATGCGCTGTGCGTAGGCGAGCAGGAACGCGCGCCGGAACGAGGGCGCGCGGTCCGGCCGATGGCCGCCGCGAGCCACCGAACTGGCCTCCGTCATCGACTTCGTCGCCTGGACCAGCAAAGAGGTGAACAACATTTCCGACAGGTCGAGGTCGACCGGGAGCCCGACGACGGTGGCTGTGCCGAACTGATCGTTCCAGATCGCCCTGACGTGGTTCACCCGCCCGACGGCCGCCAGCAGCTGGGCCTTGGTCGCGGCGTAGGGGTTGTCGACATGCACGCGCCGGGAACGGATCTCCAGACCGTCGCCGGGATCGGCCAACAACACCTCGTCGATGGCGTAGCGCGTCATCAGATCCTGCGCCTTGGCCGTGAAAGTCTCCGCCTCCTCGGCGAATCCGGACGCCTCCGCCTTGGCCAGCAGCGCGCGGATGGTGACCAGCTTCTTCGGGTCGTGCCCGCCGGATCTCGGCGAGCTGGCCACGGCCCGCCTCGCCGGCCAGGACGACGGGACCGGCAGCAGCCGTTCCATCGGCACCACGGCCAGCCATTGGGCGATCAGCGTCAGGACGTCCGACCACGACTCCCACAGCGGCAGACCGGACCCGATGTGGCCCACGACGTTCCAGCCCGGCGTGGCGGGCACGTCGGCCAACCGACGGGATCCCATCGACTCGAGCTGCGCGACCCATTCCAGTGGCGCGCGGGCGGGCGCCCGCTGCGACAGACCATGCTCCATGACGACAGCCGCGGCCAACCGGGCGACCCGGACGCCGCGATCCCGCCGCACCACGTGCACGACGTCGGCCGGTTGCCAACCGTGGGCGTAGAGCTGGTCGAGTTCCTCGGTCATCAACCCGGTCGCCACCCGGGACGCCAGCAGCGCATCTCCTGCCGCGGCGGTGCCACCGAACATCACCAGGTCCCCGATCGCATCCTCCAAGGCCGTCGGATCACCGACCGCGCGCGCCCCGGTGATCAGCAGGGACCTGGCCTGCTCCTGACGGCCGACCTCGGTGGACCGGCCTTCGACGCGGTCCGGCCCACCCGCGCGCGCCGCAGTGGGACGAGGTGGGGCCGTCGTGTCGAGTCGAGTCGCTCGCCGCGACTGGTGTTTCTGGCCCATACCGCCAGTGTCCGGCATCGCGCCGACCCACCGGCCCCATCCACTCCGCCGGGCCCATCAGATCGACCGGTCCGTCCCACCAGCCGGTCCGTCACACCAGACGGCGACTCAACCCCCGGCGGCCTGGACCAGCGGCTCGCGATGGATCGCCCCGTCCAGCGACGACAGCCGACGACCGCCGCCGGCCCAGCGGTGCGCGATGATCTCGGCGGCGATCGACACGGCCGTCTCCTCCGGGGTGCGCGCGCCCAGATCGAGCCCGATCGGCGAGAACAGCCGCTGGAGTTGTTCCGGCGTCACTCCGGCCGCGAGCAACTTCTCGGCCCGTTCGGCATGAGTCCGGCGGGAGCCCATGGCTCCGACGTAGGCGACCGGGAGGGCCAGCGCCGCGGCCAGCACCGGGATGTCGAACTTCGGGTCGTGGGTGAGCACACAGATGACGGTCCGCTCGTCGAGCGCATCGGCCTGGGACTGCAGGTAGCGGTGCGGCCAGTCGACCACCACCTCGTCGGCGTCGGGGAAGCGTTTGGGCGTGGCGAACACGGGGCGGGCATCGCACACCGTCACCCGGTAGCCGAGGAAGACACCGACCTTCGCCACCGCCGCCGCGAAATCGATGGCGCCGAACACCAGCATCCGGGGCGCGGGCGCAAAGCTGGCCACGAAGACCCGCAGCCCCGTGCCCAGCCGCTCGCCGTCCGGGCCGTAGGTGAGGATGGACGTGCGGCCCGAGGCCAGCAGCCCGCGGGCGTCGTCGGTGACCGCGTCGTCGACCCGCGACGAGCCGAGGTCGCCCACCCGACGGTCGGGCCAGATCACCAGGTGGCGCCCCAACTGCTCCGGTGTCCCCTCGATCACCGTGGCCAGCGCGACCGGGGCGTCGGCCTCGACGGTGTCGGCCAGCTCGCCGAACTCCGGGAACGATGCTCGGGAGAACTCCTGGGTGAAGATGTCGATGATGCCGCCACAGGTCAGCCCGACCGCGAACGCGTCGTCGTCGCTGACCCCGTACCGCACCAACGCCGGTCGGGCGCCGTCCCGGACGGCGGTGGCCTGCTCGTAGACGGCCCCCTCGACGCACCCGCCGGACACCGAGCCCACGGCGGTACCGTCCGGGCCGACCAGCATCGACGCACCGGGCGGGCGCGGGGCGGAACGATAGGTCCCGACCACCGTGCCCACCCCCACCTGGCCGCCCGACTCCCACCAGCGCCGCAGATCGGGCAGGACGTCACGCATCGCGGATCACCTCCAGGAGTTCCTCCAGCGCGGCCAGCGAGTGACCGGCCACGAATGCGTCCAGGTGCGGCAGAACGGCCACGATGCCAGTCTGCACCGGAAGGTAACCCTCGCGCCCCTTGTGCGGGTTCACCCAGACCAGGCGGCGCGACAGCCGCCGCAGCCGCTGCACCTGCCGGGCCAGTTCGTCGGCCGATCCGCGCTCCCATCCGTCGGAGAACAGGACGACGACGGCCCCGCGGGCGGTCCCGCGCTGCCCCCACCGGTTGGTGAAGACCCGGAGCACCTCGCCCAGCCGGGTACCGCCGGAGAAGTCCGGGATCACCTCACCGGCCGCCCGCAGCGCCGCCTCCGGATCGGCCACCCGCAGGGCGCGGGTGATCCGGGTCAACCGGGTACCGATGGTGAAGACCTCGGTCGCGGTCGGCTGGGCGCGGGTGAGCACGTGGGCGAACCGGAGCAGGGCGTCCGCGTACAGGGCCATCGATCCGGACACGTCGATCAGCAGGACCACCCGTCGAGCCCGGGTGCCCTGGCGGCGACGACGCAGCGCCCCTGGTTCGCCGCCGGACGACAGCATCGCCCTGACGGTTCGGCGGACGTCGACCGGGCCACGCCGGGCGGCCACTCTCCGCCGGGACAGACGTCGGGGCAGGCCGGGCGCGAGCAGAGCCAGCAGCGCCGCCATTTCCCGGCGGTCCTGGGCCGAGAAGGCGGCGAAATCACGATGACGCAGAACCTCGGCCGCGGCCGCGTCGGCCCGCACCGGCGGCGTGGTCTCGGGAGAGGACTCCTGACCCGAGGCGGCGTCGGCATCCATCGACAGGGTCAGCCCGGAGAGTTCCGACCTCGACCGTCCGCGGCCCGCGGCGGCCGTCCGGCCGGTGAAGTACGCCTCGAACGCCGCGTTGTAGACCGGGATGTCGTCCGGTGATGCGGTCAGGGTGAGCCGTCCCGCCCAGTACACGTCATCCGGTTCGAGCGCTGAGAGGCGAGCCACCGCGGCCAGGAAGGTCCCCGCTCGTTCCGAGCCCACGGTCAGACCGGCCCCGCGCAACGCCCAGGTGAAACCGACCAGTACGTCGACCGAGCTCCCGGACCCGAACCGGTCTCCGGACGCCGTCCCCTCGCCTGACCCACCTCGGGCCGGCCCGGCCATCTCAGGAGGCCAGCAGCAGAGCCAGGCCGGCGGACACCACACGGTCGGTGTCCTCGCGGTACTTCAGCACCGCTCCCAGGGTCAACGCCGCCACCTGCAGGTCGAGGTCGCGGCAGCCGAGCGCGTGCAGCGCCATCGCCCAGTCCAGCGATTCGGCCACCCCGGGCGGTTTGAGCAGGTCGGCCTCGCGGAGGCGGGCGACCGCCGTGGCCACCTGCGTGGCGAGCCGTTCGGTGACCTCGGGCAGCCGGCGGCGCAGGATCGCCACCTCCCGTTCCAGGGACGGATGCTCGACCCAGTGGTAGAGGCACCGCCGCTTCAGTGCGTCGTGCACCTCACGGGTGCGGTTGGACGTGAGGACGACCAGAGGAGGGACGCTGGCCCGAATGCGACCCAGTTCCGGAATGGTCACCGCGAAATCGGAGAGCGCCTCCAACAGGAACGCCTCGAATTCGTCGTCGGCCCGATCGATCTCGTCGATCAGCAGTACCGAGCCCGGCGTCCGGAGAGCGGCCAGGATCGGCCGCTGCAGCAGGAACCGCTCGCTGTACAGCTCGTCCTCCACCCGCTGCCGGTCGAATTCACCGCCGCCGACGGCCCCCACTTCGGCGGCCCGCAGGTGCAGCACCTGCCGGGGGAAGTCCCAGTCGTACAGCGCCTGAGCCGCGTCGATCCCCTCGTAACACTGAAGGCGGATCAGCTCGACCCCTTTGGCCTGCGCCAACGCTGCCGCCAAGGCGGTCTTGCCGACCCCGGCCTCGCCTTCGAGCAGCAGCGGCCGGCGCAGCGCGTCGGCCAGGAAGGCCGCGGTGGCGATCCCGGCATCACTGAGGTACCCCGTGGCGTCGAGCGCATCGGACACACTCCGCGGATCAGCAAAGGCCGTCATCGCACCACTATCCCCGATCGGCGTCGGCGAGGCGCCTGTGGCCGGTGCGGTTAGGCTGACGCCATGACCTCGACCGCTCTTGGCATCCCGATGGTCGGGGCACGCCGCGCGGACGGCGACACCGCCGCCGAGCGGGCCGCGCGGGGCCCCTCTCCGTTTCTGATCGATTCGCACGGTCGGCGGGCCATCGATCTGCGGGTGTCGTTGACCGACAAATGCAATCTGCGCTGCACCTATTGCATGCCGGCCGAGGGGCTCGACTGGATGCCGGGGCAGGAATTGCTGACCGACGAGGAACTGCTGCGCCTGATCCGGCTCGCCGTCGATTCCCTCGGCGTCACCGAGGTGCGGTTCACCGGCGGAGAACCTCTGCTGCGCAAGGGCATTCTCGGGCTCATCTCGGAGGTGGGACGTTTCCCGTCCCGACCCGAGATGTCCCTGACCACGAACGGCATCGGCTTCGCGCGCCGGGCCGAAGATTTCGCCGCGGCCGGCCTGGACCGGATCAACATCTCGCTCGACAGCCTCGACCCGTCGACCTTCATCCAACTGACCCGACGCGACCGGCACCGGGACGTCATCGCCGCCCTGGATGCCGCCGCGAAGGCCGGCCTCGGGCCGGTCAAGATCAACGCGGTCCTGCTGCGAGGGATCAACGACCACGAGGCGGCTGATCTCCTGGCCTTTGCCGTCGAGCGCGGCTACCAGCTCCGCTTCATCGAACAGATGCCCCTGGACGCCGGCCACGGCTGGAACCGGACGTCGATGGTGACGGCGGACGAGATCCAGACCGCCCTGTCCGCCCGGTTCCGCTTGACCCCCCACCGCGCCGCGCGCGCCGGGGCCCCGGCCGAGCTGTTCGACGTCGACGGCGGGCCGGGCACCGTCGGGATCATCGCGTCGGTCACCCGCCCGTTCTGCGGCGACTGCGATCGCACCCGTCTAACCGCCGACGGGCAGGTCCGCAGCTGCCTGTTCTCCCGGTCCGAGACCGATCTGCGAGCGATGCTGCGCGCCGGCGCGACCGACGACGAGATCGCGGACACCTGGCGGCTGGCCATGTGGCGCAAGCTCCCGGGGCACGGGATAAACGACCCGTCGTTCCTGCAACCGGACCGTCCGATGAGCGCCATCGGTGGCTGAACCCGGTCCCGTCTCCGGCCCCCGGGTCGTCGTGGTGACCCTTCGGTACTACGCCGCCGCCCGGGCGGCGGCGGGCGTCGATTCCGAAAAGGTGGAACTGCCCGCGCCGGCGACCGTGGCCGACGCACTGGCGGTCGGAGTGCACCGGCACGGTGACGTCCTGGAGCGGGTGCTGCGCCGATGCTCCTATCTGCTGGGCGAGGTCGCCGTCCATACGGCCGCCACTGCGGTGACCGACGGTGACGCGATCGACGTTTTGCCGCCGTTCGCCGGAGGGTGACTACACCGTCCGTGTGGTCTGTGTATCAATCCAGGGGAATCCGGCCTCTTGCCGGTCAGTTGCAGCTCGCGGTGCCGGACGGCGTTCGTTCGCGTGTCCACTTCCGGTGGCCGGTCGAGGACGATACGGTTCGATCACGGGTTGCAGCCCGTAACAGGTCGACACCTGAGCATGATCGCGGTTACACCCGGTACCGCGGCCCGCAACTGGAGGTTTCTCGTGTCCCAGCCCCCTGCCGGAGGGTATCCGCCTCCGGATCCGAACCAACCGGGCGGATATCCGCCCCCCGCCCAGGGCGGCTACCCGCCTCCTGCCCCGGGTTACACGCCGCCCCCGGCCTACACACCGCCGCCGGCTCCGGCGCCCGGCGAATACCAGCCACCGGCCGGTGGCTACGCCCCGCCGCCCGCACCCGGCGCCTATCCCCCGCCCGCCGCCGGTGGCTACCCGCCGCCCGCGCCGGGCGGTTACCCGCCGGCGCCCGGTTACGGCGCACCGGCCGGCGGCAGCGGCATGCCGGCCGTTGACATCTCCAAGGTCGGCACCAGCGACTGGATCGTCATCGGGGCCGGTGTCGTGCTGCTCATCTTCAGCTTCTTCGGCTGGTACTCCTACTCCTACTCCTACTCCGGCTACGGCGTCAGCGTCGGCGGCAGCACCAGCCTCGGCGCCTGGCACGAGTACTGGTGGCTGGCCACGGTTCTCGGGGTCGGCGTGGCGGTCGTCGTCGCGCTGCGCACCATGATGGGCCAGTCGATCAGCCAGGTGAAGCCGCTCTTCCTGATGATCGCCGCGGGTGTCGGGTTCGTGATCACGCTCATCTCGCTGATCGAGATCTTCTCCAAGGGCACCAGCGGCGAAGGCTATTCCGTCGGTCCCGGCTTCGGCATCTGGGTCTGCCTGATCATCTCCGCCGCACAGACGTACTTCGTCTGGCTGTGGGCCCAGAAGCAGCCCGGCTGGACCCTGCCGAAGCTCCCCGGCCCGGCGCTGTAGTCAGTCCTCGCCCGTTTCGGAGGACCCGTTCCGAGAAGAGGGGCCGCGACCAGTTGGTCGCGGCCCCTCTTCGCTTCGACAACGCCCCCGCCAGATGCGTCAGGCCGATCCGACCCACTCGTCCCGCCCGTCGGTGAACACCTGCCGCTTCCACACCGGGAGCCGGCGTTTCACCTCTTCGACCAGATCCGAGCAGGCGTCGAACGCCTCCTGCCGGTGGGCGGCGGACACCGCGGCCGCCAGGGCGATGTCGCCCACGCCGAGCAGTCCGTAGCGATGGGTGACGGCGACCGCGATGACCCCGTCCCGGTCGGCCAGGTCGGCCGCCACCCGCGCCACCACCGCG
Organism: Nakamurella panacisegetis; assembly: GCF_900104535.1. Classification (NCBI taxonomy): domain Bacteria; kingdom Bacillati; phylum Actinomycetota; class Actinomycetes; order Nakamurellales; family Nakamurellaceae; genus Nakamurella; species Nakamurella panacisegetis. Next base: position 900,603 of record NZ_LT629710.1, read on the forward strand.
GCCGCGGTCGGATGGACCTGATACTCCAGCTCGGTCACCGATTCGCCGTGGTCGTGATCGCGCACCACACCGGCGAACGTCACCGTCGCCCCGGCCGCCCGGTCCTGCACGGCGTCGTGATGAGCGGTCAGGTCCAGCGCGTCGGAGCTGACCCCGGCGAGGGCGACCCGACCCATCAGACGCCGCCGCCGGGCCGGTGGTCGCCACCCGAGATCTGTTCCAGCGCATGGGCCATCACCCGGTACAGCACGCCGAGACCGTCCTTGACCCCGCCCGTCGAGCCGGGCAGGTTGACGATCAACGTCCGCTCGGCCACCCCGACGATGCCCCGCGACAACATGGCGGTCGGCACGGCGTCGCCGCCGGCCCGCCGGATCGCGTCGGCCAGACCGGGCACGTCGTAGTCGATGACGGCCGCCGTGGCCTGCGGCGTCCGGTCGGTCGGGGACAGGCCGGTGCCACCTGAGGTGATCACCAGGTCGGCCCCGACGGCCGACCGCAACGCCTCCTCGACCGCCGGGCCGTCGGCCACGACGATCGGACCCTGAACGGCAAAACCCTTGTCGGCCAGCCATTGCGCGATGATCGGGCCGGTGCGATCGGTGTAGATGCCGTTGGCGGCCCGGGTCGAGGCGATGATGACCACCGCTGACCGCTTCATGACGTGGCCCCTTCCGGGCGCGTCCAGGACCCGGTCTTGCCGCCGTCCTTGCTCTCCACCCGGACGGCGTCGATCGTCGCGGCCGGATCCACCGCCTTGATCATGTCGTGCAGCGTGAGGCCGGCCACGGCGACCGCGGTCAGGGCTTCCATCTCGACGCCGGTGCGGTCGGTGGTCCGCACGGTGACGGTGATCTTGATGGCGGTCGCGGTCAGGTCGAGGTCGATGACCACTCCGGAGAGCGCGATCGGATGGCAGAGCGGGATCAGCTCGGGCGTCTTCTTGGCCGCCATGATCCCGGCGATCCGGGCCGAGGCCAGCGCGTCGCCCTTGGGCAGACCGTCCCGCCGGAGCAACTCGATCACCTCGGCCGTGGTGTGGACCCACCCGGTGGCCACGGCGGCGCGGGGGGTGGGCGCCTTGTCCCCGACGTCGACCATCCGGGCCTTGCCGTGCTCGTCCGTGTGCGAGAAGGTCGGGCCGGTCACGAGGTGGCCGCCGATTCCTTGGCTCCGCCGGCAACGTGCTGGCCGTCGCGGGCCGCCGCCACCACGGCCCGGGCCACCGCTTTGGCGACCTTCTCGTCGAACACGCTGGGCACGATGTAGGAGGCGTTGAGCTGGTCCGGGGCCACCACGTCGGCGATGGCCAGGGCGGCGGCGGTCAGCATCTCGTCGGTGATCATCCGGGCCTGAGCGTCCAGCAGACCACGGAAGACGCCCGGGAAGGCGAGCACGTTGTTGATCTGGTTGGGGAAGTCGGATCGGCCGGTGGCCACCACCGCGGCGTGCTGCTGGGCCTCGATGGGGTCCACCTCGGGGTCCGGGTTGGCCAGGGCGAAGACGATGGCGTCGCTGTTCATCTTCTCGATGTCGGCCCCGGTGAGGATGTTCGGGGCGGACACCCCGATGAAGACGTCGGCGCCCACGATCGCGTCGTGGATGGATCCGGCCTGCACGTACTTGTTGGTCCGGGACGCCACCTCGGCCAGATTGGGATCCATGCCCTCGCGGCCGCGGTGGACGATGCCCTTGATGTCGACGGCGACGATGTCGGCCGGATCCTGGTGCAGCAGGAGGCGGATGATCGCGTTGCCGGCCGCCCCGACCCCGGACACCACGATCCGGCAGTCCCGGATGTCCTTCTTCACCACGCGCAGCGCGTTGCGCAGCGCGGCCACCACCACGATCGCCGTGCCGTGCTGGTCGTCGTGGAAGACCGGGATGTCCAGCAGTTCCCGCAGGCGCCGCTCGATCTCGAAGCACCGCGGCGCGGCGATGTCCTCGAGGTTGATCCCGCCGTAGACCGGAGCGATGAGCTGCACCGTCCGGATGATCTCCTCGGTGTCGGTGGAGTCGATGCACACCGGCCACGCGTCGACCCCGGCGAACTTCTTGAACAGGGCGGCCTTGCCCTCCATCACCGGCAGTGCCGCGGCCGGACCGATGTTGCCCAGGCCCAGCACCGCCGTGCCGTCGGTGACGACGGCGACCGTGTTCCGCTTGATGGTCAGCCGGCGGGCGTCGTCGGGGTTCTCGGCGATCGCCATGCAAACCCGGGCCACGCCGGGGGTGTAGGCGCGAGACAGATCGTCGCGGTTCCGCAGCGGGACCTTGGAGGTGACCTCGATCTTGCCGCCGAGGTGGACCAGGAACGTGCGGTCGGACACCTTGCGGACGGTGACGCCCGGCAGCGCGTTGACCGCATCGGTGATCTCGTCGGCGTGGTCGGCCGACAGGGCGTTGGCCGAGAGGTCGACGACCATCAGGCCGGCCGCCGACTCGACCACGTCGAACGCGGTGATCACGCCTCCGGCCCGCCCGACCGCGCTCGTCAGATCACCGGCCGCCGACGCCGACGGCGGGGCGGCGATCCGCATGGTGATCGAATATCCGGGACCTGGGATGGCCATGTTCGTCAAACCCTCTCTGAACCGCACACGATGTTCGACACCGGTGGCAGGCTCGAGAGAGCCGGCAACGCCGCAGGTGCACTGCAGGTGAGGGTAGCCCGGCGGGCCGTCCCTGCTCGCCCGATGTGAGGCCGGACCCAAGTGGCAAGGGCCACGTCAGGACTCACAGTTGATCCGGCCGGTCCACGTCGCGCCCACCGCCGAGGTCTCCGCATTCGATCAGATCGGCCCCGTGGGCGCCCAGGTACTCGCGAGCGCCACTGTCGCCCACCGCGCCGGTGATGACCCCGTCGAAGTGTTCGCGGCCGATCAGCACCGGGTGTCCGGGTCGGCCCTGGTAGGCGGCCCGCGACAGGGACCGGGACGGGTCCGTCCGGTCCAGGTGAGCCAGGAGGCGATCGACCACCGCGCGCCCGACGTCCGGCAGGTCGACCAGCATGACCACGGCGGCCGCCGCGGGTGTGTGCCCGATCGCGGTCAGCCCCGCGCGGAGACTGGACCCCATCCCGGTCAGGTGGTCCGGGTTGACCAGCACCTCCACCGTGGGCGGCAGGATCTCGCGCACCGCATCCGCCTCGGCCCCGATCACGACGACGATCCGGTCACATCCGGCCAGGGCGTCGACAGCACGCAGCACCCACGGCCCGGAGCCGCTGTCGACGAGCGCTTTCGGTTGCCCGAACCGGCGTCCGGACCCGGCGGCCAGCAGCAGGCCGGTGACCGGGGGTGCGGGAGCGGTCAGCGGTTGATGACCGTGGTCGGGTGGATGTACGGGATCTGGTCGCCGCTCAGCGGGAAGTCGACCTCACCGAACGGGGACAGCGCGCCCTGCCGATCGGCGTTGAACTCGCTGACCGCGTGGCCGCCTTCCTCGATCTCGGGCCACCGCGGGTCGACGCCCTTGGTCTTCTTCGAGGCCATCGGTGACTCCTCACATTGCGGATGCACCGGCATCCGCGCCGGCCCGGATTGCCCGGGCGAACGACGACGTCGCTCACGGCCCAGTATCCAGCACCGTCGGTGACGCCGACAACCGGCGGACCCGGCATCGACCGGCGCCCGTCCTCCGGGCTGCCGGGAGCTGGGTCGACGAGGGCGGTTGGAGTCGTTGAGCGCGAGATAGGTTTGCACATGTGGCATCCACTCTCGAATGGCTGCGCGGCCGGGACGACGCCGCCTTGATGGAGATGCTGCGCGCCCGCCCCGACCTCACCGTCCCGGCGCCGACCGATCTGTCGGTGCTGGCCCGACGTCTGGACAGCCCGCCCTCCGTCTGGCGGGCCCTGGAGTCGCTGAATCGCTTCGCGGTCCAGGTCCTGGAGTCCGTCGTACTGCTGGGCGCCGGCCAACACGCGGTGACCCCGGCCGAGGTCACCGCCTTCCTGGGCAAGGACGCCCCGATCCGACAGGTGAAGCGGGTGTTCGGCGAACTGGAGACGCTGGCCCTGGTCCGCGGCGGCGCCGCGGTCCGGCCGTCGGCCGCCGTGCCGGCCGCGATGGGCGAGTTTCCCGGCGGGTTCGGACCACCCGGACGGCTGACCGCCGACGAGACGGCCCTGGCCCTGGCGTCCGCGTCGGATGACGGACGGGCCCTGCTGGCCCGGCTGGCCAAGGGTCGCCCGCGCGGGACCGTCGGAACCACCGGTCCCCTGGCCGATCTGGTGCGCGGACTGGTGGACGCCGGCCTGCTGATCCGGGTGGACCAGGCCACCGTACTGCTCCCCCGCGAGGTGGGGCTGGCGTTGCGGGGAACAGCGCCGCTCGGCCCCGTGCACACGTCCAGCCCGCCGGTCACCTTCGTCGAGAAGGGGACCGCGACGGTCGACGGCACCGCCGCCGGGCAGGCTGTCGCGGCGGTGGCGGTGGCCAACCGGATGCTCGACCTGCTGGGGCAGGTCCCGGCGCCCGCACTCAAGTCGGGCGGCATGGGCGTCCGGGAGCTGCGGCGGCTGGCCAAGGAACTGGACCTCGACCCTGCCATCACGGCGTTGCATGTCGAACTGCTGGCCGCCGCTGGCCTGATCGCGACCAGCGAACCGCGCACGAAGACCGCGCTGAACTCCTGGACGCCGACCGGCGCGGCCGACGACTTCGCCGACGGTGACGTCGAGGAATCCTGGTCACTGCTGGCGACGACGTGGCTGGACCTGCGACGCGATCCGTCCCGGACCGGGACGAAGGACGCCGCCGGCAAGGTGCTGGCCGCCCTGTCGGCCGAGCTGTCCTGGGTCCGCGGGCCGGTCGACCGGCGTTTCGTGCTCGCCGCGTTGGCCGAACTGCCGCCCGGCACCGGCCTGGAACCGGAGAGCCTCTCGACCCGGCTGGCCTGGTCGGCCCCGCTGCGCACCCCGGAACGCCGGGACCCGATGGCCGCCACCGTCATCGCCGAGGCCACCGCGCTGGGAATCGTGGCGTTCAGCGCCATCTCGACCGCGGGCCGGCGACTGCTCACCGGAACGGCTCAGGAGGCCGCCGCGGAACTGACCAGTGCATTGCCGTCGCCGGTGGACAAGGTGATGGTGCAGGCCGATCTGACCGTGGTCGCCCCTGGGCGTCTGGTGCCAGAGCTGGCCGCCCGGCTGGCCGCCGCCGCCGAGGTGGAATCGGCCGGCAGCGCGACGGTGTACCGAGTGACACCGGACAGCCTCCGGCGCGCCTTCGACGGCGGCGCGTCGACCGGAGACCTGCACGAGTTGTTCGAGCAGCACTCGCTGACCGGCGTGCCGCAGGCGCTCACCTATCTGATCGACGACGTCGCACGCCGGCACGGCGTGCTGCGGGTCGGCGCCGCCGCGTCCTACCTCCGCAGCGAGGACCCGGCGTTGATCGACCAGGCGATCGCCCAGGCCGCGTCGTCGGGGGTGCTGGTCCGTCGGCTGGCCCCGACGGTGGCCATCTCCACCAGTCGGCTGGAGGACCTGCTGGCCCCACTTCGTCAGGCGGGGCTGGTGCCGGCCGCCGAGGACGCGTCCGGCACGGTCATCGACCTGCGGGCGGCGCCGCAGCGTACCGGCGGCGCGACCCTGGCTCCGGCCCGTCGTCGTGAACCGCCGCTGCCGTCCGAGGACCAGCTGACGGCGCTGATCGGGCGGATGCGCAGCGCCGACAGCAACCCGGAGACGGCCGAACAGTCGCCACAGGAGACTCTGGCCCTGCTCCGGCACGCCGCCGACCACCGCGGCGCGGTCTGGATCGGATACGTCGATTCCGAGGGGGGTACCACTCGACGGATGATCGAGCCGGTCGCGGTCTCCGGCGGCGCGGTGGCCGCGTTCGATCGGCTGCGGGACACCATGCGCACCTTCGCCCTGCACCGCATCACCGGCGTCCAGGCGGTACCGGACGCCGCACCGTGAAGGCTGGCCCGGCCGTCGAAGTTGCCCCGGTCGGCGGGTTCGGACCGCGCCGACCGCAGTGGTGTCCCGGACACGCCCGATCAACCTTTCCCAAAGGCAACCTTCACGTGACCTGAGCCGTCTACGCTTCGAACAACCCGGGATGTTCGGCCCGGTCGGCGACCCGATCGGCGGCCGATGCCACATATCGGTCGTCGCATTGATAACGAATTAATGACGTGGGCGGGACGGTAGGTCGGAATATGCGCGGAACATCCATCAGGTTCGCGGTATCTGCGGTGTTGGTCGGTGCGTTGTTGGCCGCGTGCACCGGCAAGACCTCGTCTTCGTCGTCGAATTCGGTGCCGTCACCGGCCACCGCCGGATCGTCGTCCGCCACGGCGGCCGCGGCCACCGGTTCCTCGACCCAGGTGACCGTCCCCCCGGTGTCGTCCGCCCCGGCCACGCTCACCCCGGTCACGAGCCCGCCCGTGCTGTCGTCCACCACCACGTCGACCACCACCCCCACCACGGTCATCATCCCGGCCGCCACGATTGCGGTCAGTCCGCGACTCGGTAGCCGGGGCATCTCCCCGCGCACCGCGATCACCATCCAGGCCGACCACGGCACGCTGGCCGACGTCGTCATGCGCGGTACCGACGGCACCGTGGTGAAGGGCTCGTTGAGCACCGACCGTCGGACCTGGAGATTGGGCGAACCGCTCGGATACGACGCCACGTACGACGTCACCGGCAAAGCGGTCGCGGCCAACGGCAAGATCACCGCACTCAAGGGGAGCTACAGCACGGTCAGCCCGGACAACGTCATCAGCGCCAGCATCTCCCCCGGAGACGGGGACACCGTCGGCATCGGCGCACCGATCCTGATCAGTCTGGGCACCGACATCGTCGACACCGTCGGCCGGCAGAACATCGAGAAGGCCATCACGGTCACCACGGTGCCGAAGACCGAGGGTTCGTTCGCCTGGATCCAGCACGACGACGGCTGGGGTCTGGACTGGCGGCCCAAGTCGTACTGGGCGCCGGGCACCAAGGTCACCGTCAAAGCCGACCTCTATGGGGTCAGCTACGGCGGAAACCTGTGGGGCAAGGAGGATCTCACCTCCAGCTTCACCATCGGCCGGGCCGAGATCACCAAGGGCGACATCAGTACCCACCGGCTGAAGGTGTACCGCGACGGCAAGTTGGTCTTCGACTTCCCCACCTCGTTCGGGCTCGAATCCGATCCCGGCCGGGTCACCCGCGGCGGCACGTACATCGTGATGGGCAAGGAATACCTGCACCTGATGTCCAATCCGGCGTACCACTACTTCAACTTCAAGGCCTATTACGCGGTTCGGATCTCCAACAACGGCACGTTCATCCACGCCAACGACGGCACCGCCGACATTCAGGGCTACGAGAACGTGACCCACGGCTGCGCGAATCTGACGATGACCAACGCCAAGGCCTTCTACGACCAGACCCTGTACGGAGACCCGGTGGAGATCACCAACTCCTCCATCCCGATGTCCCAGTCGGACGGCGACATCTACGACTGGTCCATCCCGTGGTCGAAGTGGCAGACGCTGTCGGCGCTGAGCGAGTCATACGCCTACGCCAGCTGACTCACCGGCCCGGCCCACCTATTTGGCGGCGAGACAGAGCACCTGCGAGCTGTAGCGGTGCACGAGCGACGCCTGGGTACCGGAGGGGCAGTCGGACGGGTCGATGGTGTTCCGCAGGATCGCCGTCACCTTGAGCACCCCGGTCTCCGTGCTGGCGCAACTGACCTTGCCGACCCCGGTCGAATGATCGCCGGCGAACAGGCACTGGCCGACCGTGGCGACGTAGTCCAGGCAGAGCACGGTCGGGCCGGTACCGACCACGACGACGTCGGACGGCGTCGCGCTGCAGTCACTGGCGTCCGAACTGCCGCCATGACGACCGACGACCGAGAAGTCCGCGGCGGGGTCGGTGCAGCTGACGACGCCGGACAGGCGTTGGCCGCTGGAGGACAGGCAATCGCCGACCGCGACCGACGAGGAACCGACCGAGCCGAGCGGACGGGCGTTGTTCATCCACACCCCGAGCGCGACCACCAGGCCGAGCGCGACCACGATCAGCCCGACGACCAGAAGGGTCCGGTTGACCGGCGCCCGCTCGAGCGGTTCAGGCGTCAGGCCGAAGACCGGCGCGGTGGCGGCCCAGGGCGCGCCCGGACCACTGGGCCGCACGTCGGCGGCCGGTAGCCCGCCGGGGCCGATCGGCATCGCGTGCCACCGGGGCGGGGCGTCGGGTTCGGCCATGTCCGCAGCCTACTGACGCCGCGGTGACCGCTCCGGGGCACCACCGGTCAGCGGCTCAGCCGGTCAGCGGGCCGACGTCGAGGATCCGCACCACGGGTTCGCCGACCTCGTCGCTCGCCTCCAGGTCGACTTCGGCCGTGATACCCCAGTCGCGGTCGGAGTCCGGGTCGTCGAAGGTCTGGCGGACCGACCACGCCTGCGGTCCGTGGGTGATCACGATCAGCTGGGCCGAACGGGCCGTCGGGCCGACGCCGAGGTCGCTGTACTCGTCCCAGTACGGCTCGATCGCCTCCTGCCAGCGGGCCGCGTCCCAGCCGTGTTCGCCGTCGAGTTCGCCCAGTACGTCGAACCGGCCAAGGGATACCAGTTCGACCCGGCGGAACAGCGCGTTGCGCACCATGATGGTGAACGCCCGGACGTTCGCGCTGACACCGCGCGCCGCGGTGGGTGGCCGGACGTCGGTGAGGCCGGCCTCGTCCGGGTCCGGATGGGCCAGGGCCTCCCACTCGTCGAGCAGGCTGGAGTCGACGCCGCGAACCAGCTCGCCGAGCCAGGAGATCAGGTCGCTCAGTTCTTCGGTACGGGCGTCCTGCGGCACGGTGCGGCGCATGGCCCGGTAGGCGTCGGCGAGGTACCGCAGCACCACGCCCTCCGAGCGTTGCAGCTGGTAGAACGCCACGTACTCGGAGAAGTTCATCGCCCGCTCGTACAGGTCACGCACCACCGATTTCGGCTCCGGGTGGTATTCGGTGATCCACGGGTGCCCCGCCCGATACGACTCGAACGCCACCTCGACCAGGTCGGCGAGCGGCTTGGGATAGTCGACGTCCTCGAGCAGCGCCATCCGCTCCTCGTACTCGATGCCGTCGCTCTTCATCGCCTGGACCGCCTCACCCCGCGCCTTGAACCGCTGGGCCGAGAGCACCGGACCGGGCCCTTCCAAGGTGGCCTCGATCAGCGAGACGACATCCAGCGCGTACTCGGGCGACTCCCGGTCGAGCAGGTCGAGGGCGGCCAGGGCCAGCGGCGACAACGGCTGGTCGAGGGCGAAGTCGAGCTGGAGGTCGGCCGTCATGTGGTAGTTGCGGCCCTCCTCGTCCGGCACGTCCAGCTTGATGACGATCCCGGCCGCCAGCAGCGCCTTGCCGATGGCCAGGGCCCGCAGCGAGTGCTGGAGCTGACGATTGCGCGGGTCGTGGCTGGTGTCGATCAGCCGGCGCATACCGGAGAACGCGTCGCCGGGGCGGGACAGCACGCCGAGCAGCATGGCGTGGCTGACCCGGAAGTGGGAGCTCAACGGTTCCGGGTCAGCGGCCACCAGCCGGTCGAAGGTCTGCTCGCTCCAGCCGACGAATCCGTCCGGGGGCTTCCGCTTGACGACCTTCTTCTTCTTCGGGTCGAGGGCGGCCTTGGCCGCCGTCTTGTAGTTCTCGATGACGTGCTCTGGCGCCAGGACCACCACGTCACCGGCGACGTCGAAGCCGGCCCGGCCGGCGCGCCCGGCGATCTGGTGGAACTCGCGGGCCGAGAGCACACGGGTGCGGTGCCCGTCGTACTTGGCCAGGCCGGTGAACAGCACCGTCCGGATCGGGACGTTGATGCCGACGCCCAGGGTGTCGGTCCCGCAGATCACCTTGAGCAACCCCGACTGGGCCAGCTTCTCCACCAGACGCCGGTACTTGGGCAGCATTCCGGCGTGATGGACGCCGATACCGTGCCGGATCAGCCGGGCCAGCGTGCGCCCGAACCCCGGCGAGAACCGGAAATCGCCGATCAACTCGGCGATCTGATCCCGTTCGGCCCGGGTGGCCACCGTGATGCTGGTCAGCGCCTGCGCCCGTTCCAGGGCCGCCTGCTGGGTGAAGTGCACGATGTACACCGGGGCCCGGCCGGTGGCCAGCAGATCCTCCAGGGTCTCCTGCAACGGCACCTGGACGTACGAGAAGTGCAGTGGGACCGGGCGTTCCACCCCGTCGATGAGGGTGGTCGGGCGGCCCGTCCGCTCGGTCAGGTCGCGGGCGAAGAAGCGGACGTCGCCGAGGGTGGCCGACATCAGGATGAACTGGGCATGCGGCAGCTCGAGCAGCGGAACCTGCCAGGCCCACCCGCGTTGCCGGTCGCCGTAGTAGTGGAACTCGTCCATCACGACGACGCCCGGATCGGCGTCGGCGCCGCCCCGGAGGGCCACCGAGGCCAGGATCTCGGCCGTGCAGCAGATGATCGGAGCGGACGAGTTGACCGAGGAGTCCCCGGTGATCATGCCGACGTTGGCCGGGCCGAAGATCTCCGTCAGGTCGAAGAACTTCTCCGAGACCAGGGCCTTGATCGGGGCCGTGTAGTACGCCCGGCGCCCCGCGGCCAACCCGGCGAACAGGGCGGCCGTGGCGACCAGGCTCTTGCCCGACCCGGTCGGGGTGGCCACGATGACGTTCGCGTCGGACACGATCTCCAGCAGGGCCTCCTCCTGGTGCGGGTAGAGGTCGATGCCGCGACCGGTGGCCCATGCGGTGAAGGTGTCGAAGAGGGATCCGGGGTCGCTCTCGGCCGGTGGGGTCAGCGTGGCCTCCGTGCTGGGGGCGCCGGTCGTCATGTCCTGAGCCTTTCACGGTTGCGGCTCCCGTTCCGACCGCGGCCTCCGGCCCGGGGGGCTCGACATCGCCCGCCCGGCCGGACGCCCGGGCCGCCTTACACCCGCTCGGACATGCGCAGATCCTCCGGACGGAGTTCACCGGTCATCCGCAGACCACTCTCCAGCAGGTACTTCACGTAGCCGTACTGCGTGAAGAAGCCGGGCATGGTCTCGCCCAGTGCGGCATAGGCGAAGATGTCCGCGGCCGCGGCCAGTCGCGGTCGCATCGGATCCGGCGCGGTGCGGCCCAGCCGGGCCAGCTCCTCGTCGAGCAGGCGGCGGACCAGCCCCACGGTGACCGTGGGCCCTTCGGCCAGACGGACACCGTTGTGGATCCACTGCCACACCTGGGCCCGCGAGATCTCCACCGTCGCGGCGTCCTCCATCAGGTTGTCCAGCGCGACCGCCCCGGACCCGCCGACCCAGGCCGCCAGGTACCGCAAGGCGACCGAGATGTTCGTGCGCAAGCCGTGCTGGGTCACCGCCCCGCGGGCCGAGCCGACGTCGAGCAGGTCGGCCGCCTGCACCTTCACCTCGGGCCGCTGGCGAGCGATCTGGTGCGGTCGCTCCCCTAGGACGGCCTCGAAGGCCGCCGCGGCCACCGGGACCAGGCCCGGGTGGGCCACCCACGATCCGTCGAACCCGTCCGCGGCCTCCCGCTGCTTGTCGGCCCGCACCTTGGCCAGTGCCACCTTGGTCGCACCCTCGTCCTGACGGTTCGGGACGAATGCGGCCATCCCGCCGATCGCGTGAGCACCCCGGCGGTGACACGTGGCCACCAGCAGTTCCGTGTACGCCCGCATGAAGGGCGTCGTCATGGTGATCTCCGAGCGGTCGGGCAGCACGAACTCGGGCCCTCGATGCGCGAAAGTCCTGATGTAGGAAAAGATGTAGTCCCACCGGCCGGCGTTCAGCCCGGCGCTGTGATCCCGCAGCTCGTACAGGATCTCCTCCATCTCGAAGGCGGCCGGGAGCGTCTCGATCAGCACCGTGGCCCGGATCGTGGCCTGCGGGATGCCGAGCAGGTCCTGGGCCAGCACGAAGACGTCGTTCCAGAGCCGGGCCTCCCACTGGGACTCCAGCTTCGGCAGGTAGAAGTACGGGCCCGCGCCGCGGGCGATCAACTCCCTGGCGTTGTGCCAGAAGTACAGGCCGAAATCGACGAGCGAGGCGGGCAGCGGGCGCCCGTCGATGGTCAGGTGCTTCTCGCACAGGTGCCAGCCGCGGGGCCGCATCAGGACGGTCGGCGTTCGCTCGCCGACCCGATAGTCCTTGCCGCCCTCGGTGAACGACAGCTGCCCGCGGATCGCATCGAACAGGTTCAGCTGCCCGGAGATGATGTTCTCCCAGGTCGGCGCGGTGGAATCCTCCAGGTCGGCCATCCAGACGTCCGCCCCGGAGTTCAGCGCGTTGATCGTCATCTTCACCGTCGGCGGCCCGGTGATCTCGACCCGCCGGCGGATCAGCCCGGGCGCCGGGGGCGCCACCTGCCATGACGGGTCGGCCCGGACCGACCGCGAGACGCCGAGGAACCCGGGAGTCTCTCCGGCCGAGATCCGCTTCGCCCTGGCCCGGCGCTGGGCCAGCAGTTCCGCACGCCGTCCGGCGAACGCTCCGTCCAGCGCGGCGACGAACGCCAGCGCGTCCGGCGTGAGGATTTCCTCGCCCCGCGGGATCTGCGGGCCGCGGATGGCCGGGATGCGCGCCGGGGGCGCGCCGGCCGGGCGGTCGTCGATGGAGGACGGTCCGGGCGCCGCCGAGTCGACCGGGGCGGACGGTTCGGTCGGGGTGTGATCAATGGTCGAGGTCATGTCGGTGCCTTTCTGCCGATGAAGGATTTCGATCAGGGTTGTTCGTGAATCCGGGACGATCAGTGGAACTGCTGCGCCTCGGTCGAGCCGAGCAGCGCCAGCGTGCCGCTGTCCGGGTTGATGGCGGTCGACACCTTGTCGAAGTAGCCGGTCCCGACCTCCGCCTGATGCTTGATGGCGGTGTAACCGGCGAGCTCGTCGGCGAACTCCGCTTCCTGCAGCTCGACGTAGGCCGACATCCCGGTGCGGGCGTAGCCCGATGCCAGATGGAACATGGAGTGGTTGAGCGCATGGAATCCGGCCAGGGTGATGAATTGGAACGCGTAGCCGAGATCGCCCAGCTCGTCCTGGAAATTCGCGATCTCGGAGTCGGACAATGCGGCTTTCCAGTTGAACGACGGTGAGCAGTTGTAGGCCAGCTTCTTCCCCGGGAAGTCGCGGTGCAGCTCGGTGGCGAATTCGCGGGCCAATCCGAGGTCGGGGGTGCCGGTCTCGACCCAGATCAGGTCCGAGTACGGGGCGTAGGCCCGGGCCCGGGCCAGCACGGGCTCGATGCCGTTGCGGACACGGAAGAACCCTTCACCCGTGCGCTCGCCGGTGGTGAACGGCGCGTCGATCGGGTCGACGTCACTGGTCAGCAGATCGGCGGCCAGCGCGTCCGTGCGGGCCACGACCAGGGTCGGCACCCCGAGGATGTCCGCCGCCAGCCGCGCCGCGTTGAGGGTGCGCACGTGCTGTGCGGTCGGGACGAGCACCTTGCCGCCCAGGTGGCCGCACTTCTTCTCCGACGCCAGCTGGTCCTCCCAGTGGACGCCGGCCGCCCCGGACGCGATCATCGACTTCATCAGTTCGAACGCGTTGAGCGGGCCACCGAAACCGGCCTCGGCGTCGGCGACGATCGGGACCAGGTAGTCCAGGTCGGCCTTGCCGGTGGAGTGGTCGATCTGGTCGGCCCGCATCAGGGCGTTGTTGATGCGCCGGACCACCGCGGGGACCGAGTTGGCCGGGTACAGGCTCTGGTCCGGGTACGTCTGACCGGCCAGGTTGGCGTCGGCGGCGACCTGCCATCCGGACAGATAGATCGCCTCGAGGCCGCCGCGGACCATCTGCACCGCCTGGTTGCCGGTGAGGGCGCCCAGGGCGCGGGTGAACTTGGTGGTCTGGATGGCGTTCCACAGCTTCTCGGCCCCCAGCCGGGCCAGGGTGTGCTCTTCGACGACGCTCCCCCGGAGATTGACCACATCGGCGGCGGTGTACGTCCGTTGGATGCCGGCCCAGCGCTCGGCCGTGGCCCACTCGTGCTCGAGCAGCTGCACGGCGTCGGCCCGGTCTGCGGAAACTGCTTGCGCGGCACAGGAATTGATCTCGGTGACAGGGCTGGTGCTCATCGGTGACTCCTGGCGATCGACGGTCCCTCGGTGGGGCTTGGGACCACCATCGCGTCAAGAACAAGACCTCACCAGGCAATTGTGACGTCAAGAAATGCAGTTCTTGCGGTATTGTGCAGACATGGCGAACCCCGACAACCACACCGATCTGCTCACCGTCGGACGCCGCCTGCGGCACCTGCGACGCACGAAGGGGCTGACCCTGGACGAGGCGGGCCAAGCCGCCGGGCTCAGCGCGTCAGCCCTGTCACTGATCGAGAACGGGAAGCGGGAGCCCAAGCTGTCGGTGCTCACCGCCCTGGCCGGCGCCCTCGGCACCGAATTGTCGGACCTGCTGGCCGGCGAACCTCCGAGCCGCCGGGCGGCATTGGAGATCGAACTGGAGCGGGCTCAGCGGGCTCCCGGGTTCGCGGCGCTCGGCGTTCCCGCCGTCCGGTCGGGACCGCGGCTGCCCACCGAGGCACTCGAGGCCCTGGTCGGGATGCATCGCGCCATCGCCACCGCCGCGGCGGAGCGGGCGGCCACCCCGGAGCAGGCCCGCCGGGCCAATGCCGATCTCCGCGACCGGATGCGCCGGCAGCACAACTACTTCGGTGCGATCGAGAAGACGGCCGACGACCTGCTGACCCGCACCGGCTACACCGCCGGGCCGATCACGCGGACCGGGGTCGACAAGATCGCCGCCCATCTCGGATTCACCCTGGTCCACACCGGTGACCTGCCGTCCTCCACGCGCACCGTCACCGATCTGGCCCACCGCAAGGTGTTCCTACCCCACCCACAGATGGGCCAGCACGATTCACGGACGCTGGCCCTGCAGGCCCTCGGGCACGTGGTGCTCGGCCACCGGGTCCCGGCCGACTACGGCGAGTTCCTGACCCAACGGGTGGAGATCAACTACTTCGCGGCCGCCCTGCTGATCCCCCAGCGCACGGCCGTGCCGATGCTGGCCGGGGCGAAGGCGGCCAAGGACATCGCGATCGAGGACCTGCGGGACGCCTACGCGGTGTCCTACGAGACGGCGGCCCACCGCTTCACCAACCTGGCCACCGAGCACTTCGACCTCCCGGTCCACTTCATGCGGATCTCCTCGTCCGGGATCATCTACAAGGCCTACGAGAACGACGGGGTGCACTTCCCGACCGACGTCGTCGGCGCCATCGAGGGCCAGCGAGTGTGCAAGTACTGGACGGCGCGGGTGGTCTTCGACCAGGCCGACATCTCCGCCGCGTACCGCCAGTACACCGACACCGGCTCCGGGACCTACTGGTGCACCGCGGTTGTCGACCGGACCAACGCCGGCGACTTCTCGGTCAGCGTCGGTCTGCCCTACGCGCAGGCGAAGTGGATGCGGGGACGGGAGACCACGGAACGGTCCCGCTCGCGATGCCCGGACCCGTCGTGCTGCCTGCAGCCGCCGGCCGACCTCGCCGCCCGGTGGGCCGATCAGGTCTGGCCGAGCGCGCGGGTGCACTCCCATCTGCTCGCCGCCATGCCCCCGGGGGTGTTCCCGGGCGTCGACGACACCGAGGTCCTGACCTTCCTGGACCGCCACACGAACTGAGAGCCGAGCGGTGACTGCTCGCCGCTCGGCCGCCGAGTCAGGAAACGGGCGCGAGGCAGTACACCATGTTGCGTTTCGTCAGCGGGAGCCCGAAGGACTGGCCCGGGCACTTCGACTTGTCGGCCGAGTCGGTGATCAGCGACACGACCTTGACAGCGTTGGACGACGTGGCCTGCGCGCACGGCAGTTTCTTCGGCACGTCGGTATCGGCGGCCCCGGGGTCGAGGCAGTCGCCGGCCTTCACGTTGTAGCGCAAGCACACGCGGGTGTCGGGATTGTCCTTCTTCTTGCCCTCCACGTAGGAGGTTTCGTTAGAGTCGCAGGTGATGCTGCTGCCACCGGTCTCGGTCACCACGAAGATGGCGTCGGCCTCCCCGCACGGAGCCTGCGAGGTGTCCGGATTGACGGTGCTCGCGCTGGTGATCTTGATGCAGTCGCCGACATTGGCGGCCGTGGTGGCCGTCTTCTGGTTCTTCACGACGGCGAAGATGACGCCGGCCACGATGACGAGCAGGACCACGCCGATGATGATCAGCCGGTTGCGCTTGGCTCCGGCCGCCGCAGGCGGCGGCGGGACGGATCCGGGCGGCGGATACCCGGGAGCGGCGAACGCGTTCGGGTCCACCGGGTTACCGATCGGTGCACCGTACGGCGCCGGCGCACCGGCCGGGGGCGGATACCCGGGAGCGGCAAACGCATTGGGGTCCATCGGGTTACCGATCGGTGCACCATACGGCGCCGGGGCGCCGGTCGGCGGTGGATACCCGCCGGCCGGCGGAGCGGCCGGGTGGTCGCCCGAGCCGTAGGGCGGCTGCGAACCGCCGAGCGGCGGCTGGTTCGCGTCCGGCGTTCCTGGTGTCGTCATGAGAAATGTCCTCCCCTGTCCACCTCACCCGGACCTGGGCGGGTGCATTCAATCCCGAGCACTGCCATGTCTGTTGACCGGCCGACCCTATAGGCCGGCGAGACGCGGCTGTGGAGTTCTGCACAATATTCAGGAGAATTCGCAGGTAAAGGGTTCTTACTGTGCCGAAATTGTTACCTCGGCCCGCCGAGGACGCCCCGAATCCCGCAACGCCAGTGCGATCCCGGTGCCGATCAGCATGGCGATCACGGACACCGCGAACGCCCCGGCCGGTGACGCACCGGCCAGGCTCCCGCCGATGGACGAGCCGGCCGCATAGCCCACGACCAAGCCGCTGGACAGCAGGGTCATCACGCCGGCCGTTCTCGACGCACTGACCTCACGTTCGGCCAGCGAGAACAGCGTGATGATGTAGGGCCCGACGGCGCATCCGAGCGGCACCATGACGGCGATCGTCGCCGTCACGCCGGAGACGAACAACAGCGGCGTGGCCAGCGCAACCATCACGGCGGCGAAGAACACCAGCCGCGAGGAGAGGGCCCACCGCACCGGGATGGCCGCACTGGACAGGCCGGCGATCGCGGAGCCGACGCCCATGATCGCGTAGATCCCGCCCGCGGCCCCGGCCAGCCCGGCCGCCGTGGCCACGCCGGTGACTCCGGTCTGCATGCCACCGAAGAAGCAGCCGACGGCCATGGTGCCCAGGATCAGCCCCAGGATCCGCGGGGTCAGGGTGCGTCCCGATCGTTGCGAGGCCCGGTCGGCCCCGGTCGGGGTGACCGGCGCGGTCGGGTGCAGCGCGACCAAGGAGCCGAACACGCCGACCAGCACCGCGGCCGTCACCATGGCCAGCGCCGGGGAGGCCAGCGCGGTCATCAGGCTGACCGCGGCCGGGCCGAGCACGTAGGCCGTCTCGTCGGCCGCCCCCTCGTAGGACATCGCGTATCCGAGCCGCGGTCCGCCCTTGGTCATCCGCACCCAGCGGGCCCTGACCATGGGCCCGATCTGCGGCGTCGATGCCCCGGAGAGCAGGGCCAGGCCGTAGATCGACGCCCAAGGGGCGTGCCGGACGACCAATCCGACCAGGGCCAATGTGGCGAGGGCGTTCAGCAGGGAGGCCGCCAGCATGACCGAGCGCTGGCCGAAACGCTCGGCCAGCCGGCCGACCACCGGGCCCCCGACCGCGGAACCGGCGGCCAGGAATCCGGCGGCGACACCGCCGGCGGCGATCGAGGAGAAGCTGGTGGACACCAGCACGACGGTGCCGATCTGCGTCATCGAGATCGGGAGGCGGGCCAGGAAGGCGATCGGCAGGAAACTGCGGCCGGCCATCGCCGGCAGTTGCCGGTACTGGGCCAGGAGGCCGGGGGAAGTGATTTCGACGGCTTCTGGACGGACGCTGATGCTCGCGCGGGGAGCCGGGCGTAGTGCGGTCACTGGGGTACTCCGGGTTTGTCTCGGCGGGCCCCGTCCCACCCCCGGCGCCGCAAACCCTGTACTGACCCCCATGCTATCGATCGTTCGCCGGTGAAATCAACCGCTAACCGGGGATTCGTCGGTTGTGATGACGCACTCACCGGCCAACCGGCAGAAACGGGCACACTGGACAGGTTGCACTCGCCACGCCCAACGGCACCACCCAAGCAGAAGGACCCACGTGACCGACGGACCCCTGATCGTCCAGTCCGACAAGACGCTGCTCCTGGAGATCGGGCACCCCGACGCGCCGGCCGCCCGGGCCAACATCGCACCGTTCGCCGAACTCGAGCGCTCGCCCGAGCACATCCACACCTACCGCATCACGCCCCTGGCCCTGTGGAACGCCCGCGCCGCCGGCCACGACGCCGAACAGGTGGTCGATGCGCTCGTCCGCTGGTCCCGGTTCCCGGTGCCGCAGGCGCTGCTGGTGGACGTGGTCGACACCATGGCTCGCTACGGCCGGCTGGTGCTGCAGACCCACCCGACCCACGGCCTGATCATGATCAGCACGGACCGCGCCGTCATGGCCGAGATCCTGCGGAACAAGAAGGTCGCGCCGATGCTGGGCGCCCGGATCGACGAGGACACCGTCGTCATCCACCCGTCCGAGCGCGGAAACCTCAAGCAGGTGCTGCTCAAGGCCGGCTGGCCGGCCGAGGACCAGGCCGGATACGTCGACGGCGAGGCCCACCCGATCGCCCTGGACAATGCCAACTGGGAACTGCGCAGCTACCAGGCCGACGCCGTCGAAGGTTTCTGGCAGGGCGGTTCGGGGGTCGTGGTGCTGCCCTGCGGGGCCGGAAAGACGCTGGTCGGGGCGGCGGCCATGGCCAAAGCCGGGGCGACCACGCTGATCCTGGTCACCAACACCGTCTCCGGCCGGCAGTGGCGGCGAGAGTTGTTGGCCCGCACCACGTTGACCGAGGACGAGATCGGCGAGTACTCGGGCGAGCGCAAGGAGATCCGTCCGGTCACCATCGCCACCTACCAGGTGATGACCCGCAAGTCCGGGGGCGTGTACCGGCATCTGGACCTGTTCGACTCCCGCGACTGGGGCCTGGTCATCTACGACGAGGTCCATCTGCTGCCCGCCCCGGTGTTCCGGATGACGGCCGATCTGCAGTCCCGCCGCCGCTTGGGCCTGACCGCCACCCTGGTCCGCGAGGACGGCCGCGAAGGTGACGTCTTCTCGCTGATCGGACCCAAACGGTTCGACGCGCCGTGGAAGGACATCGAGGCCCAGGGTTGGATCGCGCCGGCCGAGTGCATCGAGGTCAGGGTCACTCTAACCGACGCCGAGCGGCTGGCCTACGCGGTCGCCGAACCGGAGGACCGGTACAAGATCGCGGCCACCGCCCGGACCAAGATGCCGGTGGTGCAGGCGATCCTGGACAAGCACCGCGGTGAGCCGACCCTCGTCATCGGCGCCTACCTCGACCAGCTGGAGGAACTGGGGGCGGCCCTGGACGCACCGATCATCCAGGGCTCGACCAAGAACGTCGAGCGGGAGCGGCTGTTCGACGCCTTCCGGTCCGGGGAGATCACGACCCTGGTCGTGTCCAAGGTGGCCAACTTCTCCATCGACCTGCCGGAGGCGACGATCGCCGTCCAGGTGTCGGGGACCTTCGGTTCGAGGCAGGAGGAGGCCCAGCGCCTCGGTCGCCTGTTGCGCCCGAAAGGTGATGGGCGCCAAGCCCACTTCTACTCGGTGGTCTCCCGCGACACCCTGGACACCGATTACGCGGCGCACCGTCAGCGGTTCCTGGCCGAGCAGGGCTACGCCTACCGGATCACGGACGCGGACGACCTGCTGGGCCCGGCCGTCCCGGGCGGCGAATGACCGACCAGGTCCGCGGCGGCTGAGCCGACCGACCCGGGCCGTGACTCAGCGGCCGGCGGAGGCGAACGACGCCAGGGACACCCGGGCCCGCCAGCGGGCGGCGAAGGGCAGGCCGCGCAGGATGTCCCGCCTCCGATCGGCCACCGTCAACCATTGGGTCACGGCCACATGTTCGGCCACGGCGGCGGGCGAGAACTCCGCGGCGTCGGCGACGGTGGCCATGTACCCCGAGTCGATCGCCAGCGCGGCGGCCAGGCCGGCCGCGATCTCGGTTCGGGTCTGGGCCGCGCCGGGCCGGTAGCCGGCGTCCACCGCCGCGTCGAGCACCTCGCGCCAGGCCGATCTGATCCGCGCCCCGGGCTCGGCGATCCGGCTGCGGCGTCGGCGCCGCAGCGCCTTGACGCCCAGTATCAGCAGCACCGGCCCGGCGAGCAGCACCAGCAGCGCCGCGAGGGCCAGGGCCACCCAGACCCACCACGGCGTCACGTGCGGTGCGGCCGGAAGACGCGGCGGGGCCGGGGCGGCTGGGTCCCGCAGATGCTGGGAGTCACTGGACCCGATCGTCGCCGAATCGGCTCCGGCCGCGGCCGGTGGCGGTTGGTTGTTGCTCACGTGCCGGCCCGCCTGAGCCTGAGGTTGCTGGTCCAGGCTCGTCCGGGTCCGCGACGGGGTCGGATCGAACGCCACCCACCCCCAGCCGTCGAACGGCACCTCGACCCAGGCCGTGACGTCCGCGCCGGTCAGCGGGACGGTCCCCTGCGCGCCGGCCGGAACCAGGTAGCCGACGGCCACCCGGGCCGGAATACCGAGCGACCGGGCCAGGACGGCCATCAGGGCGGCGTACTGCTCCTGATCACCGACCATGCCGGATCCGGCGACCATACCCAGCAGGCGGTCGAGCCCGTGCCCGGACGGGGAGCGCAGTTGGCCGCCCTTGCCGTCACTGAAGTACCCGTCCCGGGCCAGACCGGTGGCGAGCGCCGCGAGTTGGGCGGCCGGCCCTGACACCCCGACGGTGTACCGGCCGGCGATCACCCGCAACGCGTCCGGGATCGGGGGCGTGGCCGGGAACCCAACGGCGGCGATCGAACGGCCGGCCAGCTGCTGGACCGCCGGAACGGCGGGGACCACCGTCGATTCGGTCCAGGTGTCGCCGACCTGCCACCCGTCCGCGAGCAGTCCGGTCGACGCCGGAACCGAGTACCGGAATCCCTCGGTCAGCGCACCGGCCCGCGGACCGGAGAAGGTCACCGACCGGAGCTGGCCCAGCATCGGTGCGTACGCGCCGTGATAGCCGGCCACCTGCACCTGCACGGTCCGCGCGGTGCCGACCGACGAGTCGATCACCGGACGATCGGTGCGGTCGCCGATTCGGGCGAACGGACCTTCGGCGGCGGTGGCGGTGAAGACCTGACCGTCATAGGAGTCGAGCGAGGCCAGTCGGAGCCGATCGCCCGCGACCACCCCCGTCACCTCGAAGTCGATGGTCGCGGCGTCGTCCTTGACGTTCCGGCGGAAGTCCGACAACGGGCTCGGCAGCATCGCCGGGTCGACCGGGACGGCCAGATCGGTGCGCAGCGCCAACCGGGCCGAGCCGCCGCCGGGTGTGGCCGCGCCGGAGACACCGACCCAGGACGCGACCAGCCCGGCCACCAGCAGCAGGGCCACCGCGGTGAACGGGCGGCGCCAGCGGGCCGCGGCGGACCCGACTCGCTGCACCTCCTGCTGACGACGCCAGCTCAGCCAGCCGAACGCGACCACGACGCAGCCGCCGCCCACCGCCGCCGCCGCGGAGCCGACGCCCGACGCCTGGCCCAGCAACGCGCATCCGGCGAACCCGGCGGCCACCGGGAGCAGCGCGAACTGGTGACGGCGGGTGTCGGCGATCAGCCCGGCCACTCCGGTGACCAGCGCGCCGATCAGCAGCGGCGGCACGAGCAGGTCTCCGGTGGTGCCGATCGGTGCGGCCACGGTCAACATGTCGCGCCAGCCCGTGACCAGGCCGCGCACGGTGACCTGCGGACCGGACAGGACGGCGACCCAGGAACCGGCCAGCACCACCAGCAGGGCGGCGATCGGTGCGGCCACTAATCCGGACCAACCCAACCGGGTGGCCGCGGCGAAGACGAGACCGACCAGCAGCGCGCCGGTGGCCGCGGCCGCCACCGGGGCCACCCCGCCGTACACCGGCACCAGCAGCAGTGTCGGGAGTACGGCCAGGAGCACCAGAACGCCCAGATCCACCAGCCGGTACCGCAACTCCGAGGTCACCGGCGGACCCCCCGCCCGGTGGCGCCCGAGCGCAGCGCGATGGGTAGTTCGGCCAGTTCGCGGACGGTGACGGTGTCTCCGGCCAGATATCCGCCCTGGACATCCGAGGCCGCCCCGTGCACGCGGACGCCGAGGAGCGTCGCACCGGGCGGCTTCGTGTCGTAGGCCGCCCGCACCTGCGCCGCGGTGACGGTCGAGCCGAACACCTGGATCAGCAACGACAGGTTCGGATGACGACGAACGGCCGCCTTGGCCGTCGGAACCAGGGCGCCCGCTCCGCTCAGTTTCTGCAGGGCCGCGTACTGGTCGAGGACCCCGGGCACCGCGACCCCGCGGATGTCGCCCGCCGCGACTCCCCCGACCACCTCGCGCCCGGCGCGCAGCAGGTCCCCGGTGATCGATGCCGCGCAACTCACGGCCAGCTCGAACTCGTCGTCGTCGAAGTAGTCCGCCGGGTCGGTGGACAGCACCACCACGACCATCGACCGACGCGTCTGGAGGAACTCCCGGACCAGCAGCGTCCCGGTGCGGGCCGTCTTCTTCCAGTGGACGTGCCGACGGTCGTCTCCGGGCACGTAGTCCCGCAGCGAATGGAACGACAGGTCGCTGGCCGTCCGTACGCTCGACTCCTCGCCCTCCAGGTCGCGGACGAAACCGGCCAGGGTGGTGGCCGACCGGACCGTCCTCGGGTGGACGTACACCTTCTCGGCCAGCGGCCACCCGACCACCCGGCGGATCAGGCCGAGGACGTCACCGCGGATCGCCCGGACCGGGCCGACGACCAGCACGGTCCGCCGCTGGGTCGGCACCGGCAGGATGACGTCGTGGGCGCCGTGCCCGGGCAGCGACGGGATGGTCACGGTGAAGGTGGCCGGCGCGTCCACGTCGGCCGAGCTGCGCACCTTCAGTTCCATCGCGGCCGGCATCAGTCGTCGGCGCGAGGTGTTCTGCACCCGCACGCCGACCCGGCCCGGCTCGCCGGCCACCAGCCGGCGGTCGGACACGCGCAGCTGAAGGGCGAAGGCGAAGCGGCCCAATGACATCGCGACGCAAACCAGGAAGATCAGGGCCAGCGCCAGGCCGATGCCGGTCCATTCGGTCCACCCGGTGGCGACCCCGACGGCGATCGACACGACCATGGCGACCAGTACCGTCCAGCCGAGCGAGGTGACCACGCGCAACGCCCCGCGCCAGCCGTCGCCGGCCGCGTCGAACGGGGTGGCCGAGTCCTCCTCCGGGGGAGACGGGGGACGCTGGACCCGGTGCCTCGACACCGGGGCGGACCGCCGGCCGGTCATCAGGTGTCGGTCCGCGGCGGCGGTACCTGGGCCAGCACCGCGGTGATCACGTCGTCGGCGCTGACGCCGTTGAACTCGGCCTCGGCGTGCACCGCGATCCGGTGGGTCAGGACGGGCCGCACGAGGACCTTCACATCGTCGGGGGTCACGTAGTTGCGGCCCTGCGAGGCCGCTCTGACCTTCGCCGTCCGCAGCAGCGCGATGGCGCCGCGCTGCGAGACACCGAGCGCCACGTCGTCGACGGCCCTGGTGGCCTCCACCAGGGCGGTGATGTAGCGGAACAGGGCCGGGTCGACGTGAACGCGCGATGCGTCGCCGGTCATGTCCAGGATGACCGCCGGGGTGGTCATGGCGGACAGGGTCAGCCGGCTCGACCGGGTGCCGACCGCGCCCAGGATGGACAGCGCCGCGTCGGTGCCGGGATGCCCGAGGCCGGTTCGCATCAGGAACCGGTCGAGTTGCGCTTCCGGCAACCGGTAGGTGCCGGCCTGCTCTATCGGGTTCTGGGTGCCGATCACCATGAACGGAGCCCCGACCGGCCGGGTGACGCCGTCGACGGTCACCGCCGCCTCCTCCATCACCTCCAGCAGGGCGGACTGCGTCTTGGGTGACGCGCGGTTGATCTCGTCGGCCAGCACGATGGAGGCGAAGATCGGGCCCGGGTGGAACTCGAACTCGCTCGTCCGCTGGTCGAACACGGTGACGCCGGTGAGGTCGGACGGCAGCAGGTCGGGGGTGAACTGGATCCGCGAACTGGTGCCGGAGATGCTCGACGCCAAGGCCTTGGCCAGGGTCGTCTTACCGGTGCCGGGCACATCCTCGAGCAGCAGGTGACCCTCGGCCAGCAGACACACGAAGGCCAGCCGGATCACGTCGGGCTTGCCCACCACCACGCGCCCGACATGGCCGACCAGCTGCTCGAAGTGGTCGTGGAAGGCCGCGGCCTCTTCGACGCTCAGGACGGGGGCGGCAACGGCGGTCACGGTGTGTTCCTCACGCTGGAAGTTCGGTGTGCGGGGCGGTTCGGGGGCCGGCCGGGCTGTCGGAAGGCGACGGCTCAGCATCCGGACGCGCCTGACCCGGTCAACGCCGGGGCCCGGTACCAGAGCCCGTCGACGTCGACGTACCAGTTCGACGACGTGGGCGGTGAGGTCGTCGTGGTCGGCGTCGTCGGGGTGGTCGGATCGGTCGGCGTCGTCGGGCCGGTGGTCGGCGGGGTGGAGACCGGGTGATCATCCCCCGGGTCCTGGTTGTAGGTCGCCCCGGTCCGGCAGTACCGCACCTGCACCGTCGTTCCGTTGGGCTGCCAGGTCCCGTCACAGGACGCCCGGTCGAGCACCCAGTCACCGCCGTAGGAAGCCGATGCGGCGCAGGTGCCACCCAGGCTGCCGCCGTCCACCTGGTAGGAGAACACCGGCGGGGTCGAGTAGGACTTCTGGTCGGCGTCGGTGCAGGTGGCGGGATCGGTGACGCAGAACCTGGCGTCGGCGGTCACCGTCGTGCCCCAGTGGGCGTCGCCGGTCCAGGTCCCGCTCCCGGCGTCGACCCCGGCGACCTCCGTACCGCCGACCTTGATGGTGACAGTGCGGGCTCCGACCGGCCGGCCGCCGGAATCGGGCCACGTCCAGCGCACGGTCACCGTGGTCGGTGCGCTGTCGGGCGCGGAGATGTCGGTGATCACCGGCTTGCCCGGCGGTCCGAACGGGGTGACGGTGACGGACGGGCTGGCCGGCGAACAGGTCAGGGTGGACGGCCCGGACTCGGTGTTGCAGACGCGGACGGCCACGGAGTACGGGTGACCGTTGGTCAGACCGGTGAGGACAGCCGAGGCGTCGGACGCCAGGTCCCGCCAGCCGCCGCCCCCGACCTGGTACTGGTAGCCGCGCACGGTGCTTCCCGGGGTGGTCCCCCCGCTCGCCCCGACCGCAACGGTGGTGTCACCCGGGGTCAGTTGCGGCGGCCCCGGTGCGGTCGGCGTGATCCACGGATCGATGACCACCCGGGCCGACTCCGGCCCGACACCGCGGCTGTTCATGGCCGCCACGCTGAACGTGACCGGTGCCGTGCCCGACACGGAGCGGATGGTGGGGCTGTCGGCGTGCTGGTCGACCGGCAGGCCGTCCTGCAATAAGCGGTAGGACGACACAGCCACTCCGCCGTCGTCCGGGGGCGCCGACCAGGTGATGCGGACGCGCTGCATCGATCCGTCGTACAGATAGGTCGCGACCACGCCGATCGGGGCGGCCGGCACCCCGGACGGGATCACCGGCGCGCTGAGCTCCGACCATGGCCCGTCACCGAACGCGTTGGTCGCCCTGACCTGGAACTGGTACTGGCTTGCACTGTCCAACCCGGACGCCTGGAACGGACTCGTCCGGCCGGTCACCGTCGCCACCACGGTGCCGTCGATCACCTCTCGGAGGGTCATCGTGGTGACCGGTGTGAAATCCCCGGTGGGCTGGGTCCAGGTGACCCGGACCGTGCCGCGGCCCAGGTAGGCGGCGACCGGAGCGGCCGGAGCGGCCGGGAGGGCATCGGGGACCACCGCTGCCGACACCGGCGACGGTGGCGAGTTCCCGATCGCGTTGTGGGCGATCACGCTGAATCGGTAACCGTCGCCCGCCTGCAGGCCGTCCAGCCGACAGGATGGGGCGTTCCCTGGACAGGTCTGGCTGATGCCGTTGCCGCTGACCGTGTAACCGGTGATCGGGGCACCGTTCGGATCGGCCGCCGCCCAGGTGAGCTCCACGCTGTGCGCGGACAGGGTGCCGGCGACGACCGACGGCGTGCCCGGTGCCGACGGGACGTCCTGGGTGGTGACGGTCAGGGTCCCGGCGACCGCCCGGTCCTGGTCCTTCGTCCCGTCGGTGACCTGGAAGCCGATGACGATGTCCCCGACGTATCCGGGCGACGGGACCACGGTGATCTTCGAGCCGCTCAGAGTCGGCCCGCTGCGTACCCCGGCCGCGCCTGCGGTCACCTTCACCGACCCGACGGTCAGGCCGAGTCCGATCGGGTCGGAACTGCCGGTCAGGACGTCGGCCGTCACCGGCACGCCGCCGCGGCCGCCGCTGATGTGCTGGGAGACCAAGGTGGCCAACGGTTTACGGGATCCGGTGGCCCGGGCGGTGACCACCGCGCGGCCGATCTTGCCCTGGTCGTCGGTGACCTGGACCGGCAGGGTGAACTCGGTCCCGCGAGGGACACCGAGCGGGACGGTGACGGTCAGGACGCTGCCGTTGATCGAGTCGGTGACCCCGGCCGGCGTAGCTCCGGCCGAGTACACCAGCCCCGCCGCCTGCGAGGTGTCGAACGTGGTGGTCAGCGGCCGCAGGTCGACCTGAGCCGACTGGCCCACCTCCACCGGCAGCAGCGTGTTGTCCAGCTGCGGCGCCGGGATCACCTTCGGCACGATGGTCACGGCCAGACCGAGCACGACCGGTGGCCCCGAGCCGCTGTTGATCGGCACGTAGACCACTGCGGCCCCGCCGGCGGTGGCCGGCGCGGTCAACCGGAAAGCGTTGGCGGACAGCCGGATCGCCGCACCCTGGGTGGCGCGCAGCGCCGGGTCGGCAGCGATCTGTGGCGTCCCGGTGGCCACGGCCACCTGGTCGGCGATCAGCACGGTG
Organism: Nakamurella panacisegetis; assembly: GCF_900104535.1. NCBI lineage: Bacteria > Bacillati > Actinomycetota > Actinomycetes > Nakamurellales > Nakamurellaceae > Nakamurella > Nakamurella panacisegetis. The sequence goes on from NZ_LT629710.1 coordinate 927,594, forward strand.
ACCGATCCCCCGGCTTCTAGCGAGATGACCGGGGCACCGACGAGAAGTCGCGGCGGGTCGAGCTGGGTCCGCGGTGGGACCACCACGAACGCGGTCGCCGTGCCGCCGTCGTTGTTGCGGGCGCGGTAGGCGACCACCTGCCGGTGGTCCGACAGCGTCACCCGCAGGCTGTACCGGCCGTCCATGACGGCGACCGTCGCCGACACCGGGTCGACCGAGATGGTCAGCTGGTCACGCCGGCCGCTGCGGTTGGTGACGTGGTCGGACACGTCGACGTTCACGGTCGCGGCGCCCGCCTGGATGGCCGACGGCGGGACGAAGACGTCGGTCGCCTCCGGCGGCGGGACAGGCGCGTCCTTGCTCACCGTGAGGCTGATGGCCCCGGTCGCGGCCAGGTGCTGGGTGTTGATCACGTTGTAGCGCAGGCTGATCTGCGTCGGTCTGTTCGGTGCGGTCACCACCAGGCCGTCGCCGTCGCGAACCACACTCACCCCGCTCGGCGCCTCGAAGGCCGGGGACGCGAACGTGACGCTCCGGCCGCCCGGATCGACGACGCTGGCCAACGGCTCGATGCGGATGCTGCGGCCGGGCCGGACGGACGCGCTCAGATCGGGGGCGATCGGCGGCGCGGCCTCCTGGAGCGGCGGGACCACCAGTACGGTGGCCGTGCCGACCGCGGTCTTGCCGTACGGGTCGGTCACCCGGTAACTGATGCGATCCACCCCGGGCGTCCGGAAAGCGGTGTAGGACAACGAGTCCGCGCCGGAAAGGGAGACCGATCCCAGGGGCGCCTCCGGTTGCTGCAGCGACGAGGTGACCACCCAGTCGCCGTCCGGATCGATGCCGTCCAGGGGCAGGGCGACTGTGATCGACCCCCCGGCGAACACCCGGGCCACGACCGGGGCGGGCGACGCCGGCGGCCGGTCGACGGACGCGTCGGCCCCCACCACGGTGATGCTCACCGCGGAGCGAGCCTGCACCGGTTCGGTGGGTGTACTCGACGCGGCCATCGCGGTGTAGCCGAAGGTGATCGGTCCGGCCGGAGCGATCGCCGGGGCCAGATAGCGGATCTCGCTCCCGGTGGAGAACGCCCGGCCCGGAATCGCGGCGACCTCCGCGGCGTCCAGGACGGCGGTGACCTGGGTGCCGTCCTGCGCGTAGGCGTGATCGGCCACCGGGATGGTCACCGCATCCCCGGCCCGGACGGTCACCGAGATGGGCGTCGCGACCGGGGGCGGTGCCGCAGCGGTGGCCGGTACCGGCACCACTCGGATCTGTCCCGGTTGATCGGCGTGGCCGTCGTAGAGGTCGTAGGCGAGGGTGACCTCGCGGGCGAGCTGACGCGGCGACTCGATCCGCACCAGGTGCAGGTCCGACACCGCGGCGGTCAGGCCGGCCCAGGCCGGGACGTCGACCCGGCGTACGGCCAGGCCGGCGCCAGCCGGGTCGGAGTCGTTGGCCAGTGGGTCGACCACGGCCGAACCGCCGGCTGGGAGGTAGGCCACGTCGACCATCGGGACCGCGGCCGCGGCGCCGGCGGTGAAGTCGGCCCGGAGCACTCCGGTGGTGGCATGGTCACCGGTCGCGGCCTCGAAGCTGAAGTAGTAGGTGCCAGCGGCCGAAGACGAGACGGAGATCCGTCGACCGTCCGGGCTGACCGTCGCCGTGGCCCCTGCGTCCGGCCCCTCTGCGGTGACCTTGCTGATGACCACCGGCTTGGCCGAGGCGGTGGTCAGGGTGCGGGTGGGGTCGGTCTGGATCGTGGACCCGGCCCGACCGTGCGCATAGACCGGGAACGAGACCGGCGCGCTGGAACCGACGTCGGTGATGCTGACCGCCATCACCCCGGAGGTCCGGGTCCGGCCGTCGGACACGACGAACTGCACCCGACGGTCAGAGCCGATTCCGGTACCGGTGCTGCGATAGGTGATCGATCCATCCGGGCGGAAGGACACCACATCACCGGCGTCGGTGACGGCCGACTCCAGGTACAGGTCGTCACCGACCGGCGAGTAGTAGTCGTCCAGGACGTTGTAGGTGATGGTCGCCCCGGCCTCGACGTCGGCCGCCGGGCGGCGGATCCGGACCGGCGCCTTCGACTCGCCGGGCGGGGCAACGGTGACGGTGACCGACGCCTCGGCGGTGCCGCCGCGGCCGTTGCCGACCTGGTACCGCAGCACCGGCAACACTCCGGTCGCCTCCGGGGCGGTGCTGACCTGCAGCGCGGTCCCGCCGGCGACCACGCTGACCGTGCCGACCGAGGCCGGCCAGGCCGAGACCCCGGTGATCACCACCGACGTGCAGTCGGTCGTCGGGTCGTTGTCGAGCACCCGCAGCACGGTCTCCCGACCGGCCCTGACCCCGTACTCGTCATTCTGTGCGTGTGGCTTGCCGATCGGCACCGAGGTGCAGCTCGGCGGGGGTGGCGGGGTCTGGTCGGAGGCGTTCTGATTCTGCACACCGGTCTTGTCGGGATCGGAGACAGCCGGCGGCGCAACGTCGTTCCAGTTGTCCACCACCCGGAAATCGTCCGAGGCGAGGAAGCTCAGGCCGGTGACGGAGTCGTTCACGGTGACGACGTCACCGACGGCCGCCAGGTGCAGGACCGATGCGCCGGTGGTGCCGTCAAGGCGCCGCGGGATGGCCGGAGCACCTGGACAGAGCCGCTCCCCCGCCGTCAGGGTCCCGCCCCAGACGGCGTAGACGCACCCACCGGCGACGACGGGGCGGACGGCACCAGCGGTGCCGGTCACGACGGCGGACGTGGTCACCGCCCCGGAGTCCAGGTCGACCGACAGCAGGCTGGTCGGCGTCTGCAGGTACACCATGGACGCCGCCGGCCCCGGCTGCTGCAGCACCGCGGCCTCGATGCGTTGGCCAAGGGGCAGCACGAAGCGGTGGCCGGCCACCCGAAGGGTCCGATCCGTCCGGTCGAGGACGACGGGCGTTTCCCCGACCGCGGTCAGCTGGATGTCGGACCCGGACGGCGACGCGCCCGCGGTCCGTCCACCGGCCACCGGGACGGTGCCGACCGACCCGTCCAGGCGCCCGACCGTGATCCGGTCCGAGCCGGGCGCCACGGCCAGGACCGTGCCGGCGGTGGTGACGGCCAGCGTCGGGCGGGCCCCGATCGTCGCCTTCTGCTTGACCAGGTGCGAATCGACCGAGGCGACGGCGGTGGCTGCACCGAACCACAGGCGGCCGTCATTCCGGTCGGCGACCGCGACCACGCCGCCGGCGATCGCCACCTCGGCGTTGTCCGGAACGGCGGCCCGGGCTCCGACGGTGACGGTCGCCTGATCGACGAGGGTCAACTCATGGGCGGCCTTGTCCAGCAACAGCGGGGTACCGACGACCGGGTCCTGGAACAGGGCGACCGAACCCCTGACGGTCAGGGCCGAGTCGAGTTCGGCGGCGCTCGGGTTGATCCGGCCGACCAGGCTCTTGTCGGCGTTGAGGACCCAGGCCGAACGGTTGACCGGTGCCGGCGGTTGCTGGGCGAATCCGTGCTGGGTCGCCGCGACCACCCCGATGCCGACCAGGGCGACCGCGCACACTCCGGCGACGCCGCGGCCGGGCCCGATCCGCGAGGCATACCGGCGCACCCGGGACAGGGCAGGCCGGAGCCTCTGCGGTATCGCCGCCATCCCTCACCCCATATGTTCTTGCTCGCAGCCGCGGCACAAGGTGGTCAGCGGCACGAGTCGTGTGCGCTTCGTTCACCCAATCACATCCGGACCGTTGCTGACGAGCCCCGATCCCCACCCAACCGTTACCCGGGGTGGACCCGAACGCCCCCTCCATCACCCGTACGGGGCAGGGCCGGACGGTGCCGGACAGCCGGTACCGTGAATCCGTGTCCCGCCGATCGTTGTCGCTCGCGACCGCCGTGGTGATGACCTTGGCGGTGGGGGCCGCCGGGTGCACGTCAGGCGCCACGCTCGGCTCGACCGGCACGGTGAGCCTCAGCGCCCCACCGTCGCCGGGCCGGACCACCGCGGCCACCGCGTCCAGCAGCATGACGCTGACCCCGGTCACCCCGAACGGTCTTCTCGCCGGGGCCGGCGTCACCGACCGCACGATCACCTTGGGCATGCTGGTCAACGCCACCGAGGACCGCGGATTCAGCACCGGTGTGGCCTTGTGGGAGAAGACGGCCAACAGCGCGGGCGGCATCTGCGGGCGGCGCGTCCAGACCACCGCCAACCGGCCCTCCGAGTCCCTGGCCTACGCCTACGCCCGGATCGCAGGCGCCACGCTCGGGTTGATCACCCTCCCCTCGGAAGCCGAGACCCCGACCCTGGCCGCGCTGTCCAGCGCCGACCAGATCCCCACCCTGACCCTCGGCGGCAGTTCGTCGACCCTCACCCGGACCGGGCCGGTGGTCATCGGCGCCACCGCCGACATCGAGGCCATCAACGCCCTGGCCTACCTCCGCTCGGTCGGTCGGCTGCCGTCCGGGAGCACGCTGGGGGTGCTGACCGACTCGTCGGTCGACGCCGCCAACGCGTTGGCCGGGGCCCGCTGGTGGGCGGCCAGGAACTCCGTGTCGATCAACGCGAAAATGGTTGCCGCGTCGACTGTTCCGACCGATTGGGGATCGGTTCGAGCGGTCCTGGTGATGGCACCGGCGGCGCAGGTGGTGGCCACCGTCGATGCCACCAGGAACGACGTCGACATCGTCACCGACCTCCGCGGTTACGACCCCGGCACCATCACCGCGCCGGGCGGCCGCCTGCTGGTCACCCTGCCCACCCCGGCCTACGGATCGGACAACCCGGGCGCGGCCGCCGTGGCCAAGGAGTTCGTCGCCTCCGGGCAGACCAGTCCGGGAGCCGAACTCATCGCCGGCTACGGGGTCGGCGCCGCGTGGGGGCGGATCCTCACGCAGGCCTGCTCCGCCCGCACCCTGACCCACCAGGGTGTGGTGACGGCCATGACGACGGTCGGGCCGGCCTCGGTCGATTCCCTGTTCGGGCCCAGCGATCCCGGGTTGGTGGTGGGTTCGGCCCTGCCCGCCACTCGGGTCTCCTCGATCGCACGAGCCGATCCCAGCGCCCCGGCCGGCCTGCGACCGCTGATCTGGCTGCAGACCGCACCCGGTATCGCCGACTACGTCCCGGCCCGCTGACGTCTCAGGCCCGCGCCCGCAACGCGTCGCCGGAGTTGCGGTCGGCCCGGAGGGCCTCGACCACCGGGAACAGGGTCAATGCGGCGATGACGAAGAATGCGATGCGGTAGGCACCGTCCGGCTCGGCCAGATGGGTCCATCCGGCGATCGGGTCACCGGCCCGCAGCGCCACCGCGCCGACGGCCACGCCGAAGCCGATCGCCACCTGCTGAACCGTGGAGGACAGCGTGTTCGCTCCGGGCAGCTGCGGCTCCTCGACGTCGGCGAACGCGATCGTGTTGTAGGCGGTGAACCCGACCGAACGGGCCATGCCGCCGAACGTCAGGACGAGGATCACCAGCACCAGCGAGGTGTCCGACCGCAGCAGACCCTCGAGCGCCATGCTCAGTGCGGCTCCCGCGGTCGCGGCGACCATCACCGGGCGGAAGCCGAACCGCATCAGCAGCGGCGTGGTGGCCGGCTTGATGGCCAGGTTGCCGACGAAGACGAACAGCACCATCGCGCCTGCCTTCACGGGCGACCAGCCGAAGGCGTCCTGGAACATCAGCGGCAGCAGGAAGGGCACGGCGTTGACGGTCACCCGGAACACCGCGCCCCCGCGGTGGGACACCAGGAAGGTCGGCACCCGCAGGATGGTCAACTCCAGCAACGGGTGTGCGGTCCGGCGCAGATGCACGACGGAGGCCACCACCAGCACGATCGCGACCACCGCGACGGCCGCCGATGCGGCCGGCACCACGTCCGCGCTGGCCAGCATGTCGGCCAGTACGACCAGGGCAGCCACGGCCAGGCAGGTCAGCGCCAGGCCGGCCCAGTCCAGTCCGGGGGGCGGTTGCTCCGCCCGCTGCGGGATCAACCGGAGGGCCACGACGAACGCCACGACGCCAAGAGGCACGTTGACCAGGAAGATCCAGTGCCAGGTGAGGTAGGCGGTGAACAGGCCGCCGAGCAGCGGGGCGATCACCGGCGCGGCCAGGGCCGGCCAGGTCAGCAGGGCAATGGCCCGGATGACGTCGGCCTTGGCCGTGCTGCGCAGCACGGCCAGGCGTCCGACTGGCACCATCATGGCCCCGCCGATGCCTTGGAGAACCCGGAAGGCGGTCAGCTCGACGACGTTCGTGCTGAGCGCGCACAGCACCGACGCCAGGGTGAACACGGCGATGGCGCTGAGGAAGACCCGCCGGACGCCGAGACGCTGGGTGATCCAACCGCTGAGCGGGATGAGTACGGCCAGGGTGAGCAGGTACGCCGTGATCGTGACGCCGATGTCGGCCGACGTGACGCCGAGCGACCGGGCCATCGAGGGTGCCGCCGTGGACACGATGGTGCCGTCCAGGTTCTCCATGAAGAACGTGCCGGCCACCAGGAGGGCAATGCTCCGCTGCCGTCGCTCCATCACACCGGCATCATTTCAAACGATTCGACCGGCCGTCGCCAGGGCCACTGCCGGCTCCGGGACGGTCAGCGCCGCAGTGGCGATCTCACCGTCGCCGGCGGACACTGGATTCATGGGCAGGCATCCGCACCCGCACCTGGCGCAGATCGACGAGTTCGGGCCAGAGGGTCGCCGGTCGGCGCACGACAAGCGCCGATTCGGCGTGGTTCTGCTGGGGCTGATCGCATTGCTGATCCTGATCGGTGCGGCCGTGATCAGCGTCGTCACCGACATCCCGCTGCAGTGGGACCAGCTGTTGTGGGCCCTGGTGCTGGTGCTCATCGGCTACGGCACGTTCCTGTGGGTGCGGCTCACCCGGTGACGTCGGGGACCGCCGGACGGTCGACGGCGAGCGGGTCATCGGCGAGCCGAGCCCGGTGCAGCACTCCGAGCAACTCCTCGTACGGTCCCACCAGATAGGCCAGGTCTCCGGCCTTGAATCGGGTGCCCCGGCGCGGCGGGTGCTCCATGCGACAGGTGTCCGCCCTGGTCAGGGCAATCACGCGGGTGTTGGCGGAGAGTTCGTTCATGGCCAGACCAGCGAGCGAACTGCCGGGCTCGACCGTCAGCCGGCTGACCATGAACGTCTGCTGAGCCACCGGGAACGACCCGAGCACCTCGAGGCCGAGTGCGGCGCCGACGAAGTACGGGGCGGTGAGCTCCTCGGTCGACTGGACGTTCTCGAACCCGAACCGCCGGGCCACGGTGCGTCCCAGGGACCGGTCGAACACCCTGGTCACCACCGGTACGGCCCCGGTTCCGGCCCATTGGGCGCTGAACATGTCCCGGACGGCGATCGCCGTCTCGATGTTCACCATGTCATTGCTCGTCATCACGGCCACCGCACTCGACTCGGCCACCCGGGCCGCATCCAGGGTGGACCGCAGGGTCGAGTCGCCGAAGATCACCGGGACGCCGAGCTCCCGGGCGTCGGCCAGGAAGCGGTTGCCGGAGTCCCGTTCCACCACCACCACCGCCCGGCCGGAGGCGACCAGCGCGGCGGCCACCCTGATGCCGAACGTGCCCAGCCCGACCACCACCACGTGCCCGGACAGGTTGCGGGCCCGGCGGCGGCCGATCGAATCGCCGAGTCGCCGGCTGACCAGCATGTCGGTCAGGAACGCCATCAGCACCGCGGTGCAGGTGATGCCGGCACACATCAGGAAGATGGCCCAGATCCGCAACCACGGCGCCTGGTCGACGAAGCTGAAATCGCCGTAGCCGACGGTGGCCACCGTCTCCGTGCTGAAGTACCAGGCATCCAGCCAGCTCATCTTCGGCGAGGCGTAGCCGACGGACAGCACGAGGCTGGACAGCACGACCAGGCCGGCCAGCACCGCGACTGCCTTGTACAGGCCGCGGTCGAAGTCGCGCAGGACGCCGACGATCGCGGTCAGCCCCCGCCGGAGGCGGCCCGGCCGAACCCGGACCGCATCGACCGCATCGTGTTCGAGATCGACGTTCTGGTGGGCGAAGTCCTCGGCCGTGCCGAGCATGGCCGCGACGTCGCCCGGCCGCACCGGGAAGTCCCGGCCCGGGCAGTCCACCACCGTCGCCGCGAGGTGGCCCGCCGCCGGACGGAGCACGGCGATCGGAGCCAGCGGGCCGAACAGGCCGCGGAGGGTCGAGGGGCGATCCACTGGGAGCCGGGCGAGGAGGAACGTCTCGTCACCGATCTCCATCGCGTGGATGCGGCGGCGCAGACAGGCCTCGACGATTCCCGGCACGGCCAGGTCGGCGACGTCCAGGACGGCACCTGGACCGTTGCCACCGGCCACCGCCCGACCGATGGCCTGGTTGCTGAGTTGCGCGACGACCCGGACGTCGTCGCGCAACTCCCGGGCGACGAGCGAGATCTCCAGGTTCGCGATCTCGCTCTCGACCACACACACCACCGCCCGGGCGGCCGAGATGCCGGCCGCGGTCAACGTGGCCGCCGAGTTGCCCTGGGAGACCACGATTCCGACCCCCCACGCGGCCACCACCTCGAGCTGCGTGCGATCGGCGTACTCGGCCAGCACCACCACCCGTTCCCCCGAGCGATGCAGCTGCTCGACGATCCGCAGCCCGATACCGCGCAAGCCGCACACGATGACGTGCCCGGCCACCGTGTCCGGGGCAACGGGTCCGGTGACCGGCGGAACGGCGAGTTCGGTCATCCCGACGACGGTAGGGACCGGACGTTTCCGTGAGGTGTCCGTCGTGGATCGTCCCGGCCCGGGGCCGGACCGCAAGGCTGTCGCATTCCTTCAAGCCGGGCGGGCAGCGGCGGATTAGCGTGGGGAACATGACTGATACCACCACCCTGGAATCCGTCCTGCGGAAGACCGGGGCCATCGTGGCCGGCGTCCGACCCGACCAGGGCCAACTACGGACACCCTGTGAGGACTATTCGGTTGATCAGCTGGTGCACCACATCGTCAGCTGGGTCAAGGTTTTCGCCAACGCCGGGGCCGGGGACCCGCAGCCGAAGGACCCGGAGGGGCAGACCATCGACAATGCCTCGGCCGAGTTCGAGCGGGCCGCGGCGAAGGCCGTGGCCGGATACGCGAAACTCGATGACGACGCCCCGGTCACCCTCAGTTCCGGGTCGATGCCGGCGGCGGCCTCGGTGGCCATGATGACCGGCGAGTACCTGGCCCACGGCTGGGACCTCGCGCGGGCCACCGGCCAACCGGTCGAGTACACCGACGCCGAGGCCGAGGCGGCCCGCATCGGCCTCACCCCGCTCCTGTCCCCCGAGTACCGCGGTCCGGGCATGCCGTTCGGTCACATCGTCGAGGTGCCGGACGACGCCTCCGGCCTTGACCGGTTCCTGGGGTTCGCCGGACGCTCGCCCCGCTAGCTCTCGGGTGCCCGCCGGCCGGCGGGGTGACCGCGGCCGGGCACACCGGGCCGTCGAACGGTTCCGGCTCTAGTCTGACGGCGTGACCGACACCCGGGGAATCCTGCACCCACAACGGGCTTTCGAGCACTTCCAGCTGCATCGGTTCCCGGCCGGCGAGACCCTGGGACCGTACGTCGACCGCTTCTGGTGCGTGAGCTGGGATCTGCCCCCGGGGGAATCGTTCGAGCAGCCGGTTCTCGCCCATCCGGTGGTCAACGTGGTCGTCGAGCCGGGCCGCGGTGCGGTCTACGGACCGACCAGTCGGTTGGGGCGGCAGCACCTGTCCGGAGCCGGGTGGGCCGTCGCGGCGATGTTCCGGCCCGGGGCGGCCCGGCCGTTCCTGGATGCCGCCCTGCGAGAGTGGGTGGACCGGGTGGTTCCGATCGACCGGCTGGGGGCCGCCGGCGCCGGCTTGGCCGACCGGATCTCCCAGGTGCCCGGCTCGTCGGACGAGGTGGATCGCTCGCGGGCGGATCTGCTGCGGTCCTTCATGGCCGGGCTGGCGCCGTCCGCCGTACCGGCTGACGTGCAGGACGCCGTCGCCGCCTCGGAGTTGATCGCCTCCGACCGCACGCTGTGCCGGGTGGAAGACCTGGTGGCGCGGACCGGGATCGAGACCCGCTCGCTGCAGCGCCTCTTCCGGGAGTGTGTCGGCTTCCCACCCAAGCGGGTGATCCGGCGGTACCGGCTGCTGGAGGCGGCCGAGGCGGCATCCGAGGGACGCCCGGTGGCCTGGGCCGACGTGGCCCGATCCCTCGGTTTCAGCGACCAGGCTCACCTGACCCGCGACTTCACCGCCGCCTTCGGGGTGTCCCCGGCCCGTTACGCCGGCGGCTGACGCCTGATCGGGCTGGGTCTCGGCGGGACGGCCGGCGCCGGGCCGGGACGCCGCAAGGGCGGCCCCACCGTGGTGGGACCGCCCTTGCGAGTGGTGCGTGGAGCGGGAGCGCTCGGACTCAGAAGTCCATGTCCCCGCCACCCGGCATGGCCGGGGCAGCGGACTTCTCCGGCTTGTCCGCGACGACCGCTTCGGTCGTCAGGAACAGGGCGGCGATGGACGCGGCGTTCTGCAGCGCCGAGCGGGTGACCTTGGCCGGGTCGATGATGCCGGCCGCGATCAGGTCCTTGTACTCGCCGGTGGCGGCGTCCAGGCCCTGGCCCGCAGGCAGGTTCTTGACCTTGTCCGCAACGACGCCGCCCTCGAGGCCGGCGTTGATGGCGATCTGCTTCAGCGGCGCCTCGATGGCGACCCGGACGATGTTCGCGCCCGTCGCCTCGTCACCGGTCAGCGTCAGGGTGGCCAGCGCCTTGGTGCCGGCCTGCAGCAGTCCGACGCCACCGCCCGCGACGATGCCCTCTTCGACGGCGGCCTTGGCGTTCCGCACAGCATCTTCGATGCGGTGCTTGCGCTCCTTCAGCTCGACCTCGGTAGCGGCACCGGCCTTGATGACGGCAACGCCGCCGGCCAGCTTGGCCAACCGCTCCTGCAGCTTCTCGCGGTCGTAGTCCGAGTCCGACTTGTCGATCTCGGCCCGGATCTGGGCCACGCGGCCGGCGATCTGCTCGGCGTCGCCGGCACCGTCGACGATCGTGGTCTCGTCCTTGGTGACGACGACCTTGCGGGCGGTACCCAGCAGGGCGACATCGACCGAGTCGAGCTTGAGCCCGACGTCCTCGGAGATGACCTGGCCACCGGTCAGGATCGCGATGTCCTGCAGCATGGCCTTGCGGCGGTCACCGAAGCCAGGAGCCTTGACGGCGACGGACTTGAAGGTGCCACGGATCTTGTTGACGACCAGGGTCGCGAGGGCTTCGCCGTCGACGTCCTCGGCGATGATCAGCAGCGGCTTGCCGGACTGCATGATCTTCTCGAGGATCGGCAGCAGGTCCTTGACCGCGGAGATCTTCGAGCCGTAGAGCAGGATGTACGGGTCGTCCAGGACGGCTTCCTGGCGCTCGGCGTCGGTCGCGAAGTACAGCGAGACGTAGCCCTTGTCGAAGCGCATGCCCTCGGTGAGCTCGAGCTCCAGGCCGAAGGTGTTGCTCTCCTCGACGGTGATGACACCTTCCTTGCCGACCTTGTCCATCGCCTCGGCGATGAGCTCGCCGATGGTGGCGTCGGCGGCGGAGATCGAGGCGGTGGCCGCGATCTGCTCCTTGGTCTCGATCTCGACGGCGTCTTCGAGCAGCTGAGCCGAGATGGCCTCGACGGCCTTCTCGATGCCGCGCTTCAGAGCCAGCGGGTTGGCGCCGGCCGCGACGTTGCGCAGACCTTCGCGAACCAGGGCCTGAGCCAGAACGGTGGCCGTGGTGGTGCCGTCACCGGCAACATCGTCGGTCTTCTTGGCAACTTCCTTGACGAGCTCGGCACCGATCTTCTCGTACGGGTCCTCGAGCTCGATCTCCTTGGCGATCGACACACCATCGTTGGTGATGGTCGGCGCGCCCCACTTCTTCTCCAGAACGACGTTGCGGCCGCGCGGCCCCAACGTCACCTTGACGGCGTCGGCGAGGATGTTCATCCCGCGCTCGAGCCCGCGACGCGCTTCCTCGTTGAAAGCGATCAGCTTGGCCATGAGGTGTAGATCCTCCAGATCGGCCGACCTCTTCTCCGCCGGTCAGCGTCAAGAAGTCGGTAAGCAATTGGCGTGTGGTCGGTCTCGACGATGCCCGCGACGGACGCACCTTCCGGTCCTTGACCATCGGAGGCCAATGGATCGGCCGGTACTCACCGGTTCGACCTGGCACTCACACTACTCGAGTGCCAATTCAGGTTTAGCACTCGGGGGCCGTGAGTGCAAGAAGTGGCGACCGGTACGGCTCGTCCCGCGCCAACCGGGAGAACGGCCGGACCACAGGCTCCGACCCCTTCTCACCACGGTCGTTCAGTGACATACTGTGACAGTGTCCACGTCGAATGCGCGACCTGTCTCACTCCTACGTGTAGTTCGGCGGAGCAATTTCCGTCCTTTTGCACTGTTCACACTCTTCGTTGTCGCCGTGGTTGCCTCGTTCGGGCTAGTCGAGACAAGTGTGGCCGTTGCGGCCGGACCGACCGGAAGGCAGGCCGTCGCCGCGTCGGCCCAGCCCTTCAAGTGGACCGGGACGGCCATCCCGTCCGGTGCCGCCCGGCCGAATCTGATCTCCTGTCCGAGCAGCACGTACTGCGTTGCCATCGACCGCGCGAGCAGCATGATCTACAACGGCACCAGCTGGACCCGAGCGGTCCCGATCGATGGCTCCGGCCTGACTGCCCTCTCGTGCCCGACCGTTGGCTTCTGCCTCGCGGTCGGGCAGAACGTTGCGCTGACGTTCGACGGGCAGACCTGGAGCGCCCCGAAAGAGATCACGCCGGCCGGCACCTTCCTGGGCTCGGTGTCCTGCGCGTCGCCGTCCTTCTGTGTGGCCGGCGGTGCGGAGCCGGTGTTCCAGAGTCCGGAGTCCAACGGGTTCGCCGTTTCGTTCGACGGAGCGACGTGGTCCGGTCCGACGTACCTGTCCGCCACCGCCGCGACGTCGGTCTCGTGTCCCGAAGTCGGCTTCTGCGTCTTCGGCAGCGGCGGCGGCGTCTCCGTGTTCGACGGCTCGACCTGGAACAACCGACCGGGGTTCCCGGCCGACAACGTCCGGGCCATCTCCTGCATCTCCCGCACGTTCTGCGAGGTGCTCGACGGTGCCCATGCGATCACCTTCGACGGTACCGCCTTCGACCAGGACGCACCCGTCATCGACGACAGCTTCGGGCTGACCGCAGTGGCCTGCACCAGTCGAACCAGGTGTGTGGCGGTCAACTTCGCCGGCCTGGCGGTCATCTACGACGGGGTCACCTGGAGTTCTCCGGTCGCCACCGGCCTCGGCTCGCCGTCGCTCTCGTGCGCGGGCCCGACGTTCTGCGCCGCCGTCGACGGCACCGGCAAGGCGGCCGTCCTGAACGGCTCGGTCTTCACCGTCACCACTCTGCCGAAGGCGAATCCGCGCTTGTCGTCCGTGTCCTGCTCGAGCCGAACGTTCTGCGCGGCGGTCGGCCAGCTGGGCGACGCGGTGACGTTCAACGGCACGTCATGGTCCCCTCCGGTCAGTGCCGCCCCGGGCCGGAACCTGGTGACGGTGTCCTGCACGTCCAGCTCCTTCTGCGCAGCGCTCAGCGACGACGAGGATTCCTCGGATGTCGTCACCTTCAACGGAACCGGCTGGACGGCGCCGGCGCCCAACCCCGTGGCCCGTCTGGTGTCGGTGTCCTGCCCGTCGAGTCACTTCTGCGCCGGCGTGACCAACCCGGGTTACGTGGTCACGTTCAACGGTTCCACGTGGTCCGCCCCCCGGTTCGTCGGCGAATCCCTCCGGTCGGTGTCCTGTGTGTCGGCAAGCTTCTGCGTCGGGTTGCAAGGAGCGACGGCGATGGTGTTCAACGGGACGTCCTGGCGCAGATCACGGACGTTGTTCGACGACACGAACTCGCTGACCGAGGTGTCCTGTTCGTCGACGACGTTCTGTGTCGCCGTTGACGGCGCCGGTAGGGCGTACACGTTCAGCGGTTCGGCCTGGCGTGCGGCGCGGTCCATCGACCGAAGTCCGGGAGTCTTCGACCTGTCCGTGTCGTGCCCGGTGTCGTCCTTCTGCGCGGCGGTCGACAACAAGGGTCGGGTGACGACGCTGCGCAGCAACGGCACCTGGACCGCACCCACGGCGGTACGCGGGGCGAGCAACCTGACCTCCGTGTCGTGCTCGTCGAACGCCTTCTGCGTGGCCGTGGACGCCAACGGGAAGGCATTCGTCGGCCGACGATAGCTCCCGCCGATTCAGCCTGCGCCCGTGAGCGGATTCGGCAGACCGCTGACCGTGGTGAGTCCGGTCGGTATGACGGACGGCTGCAGCAGGGTCGCCGTAGATCGAGGGGTGACCGCCCCGGAGCCGGCCGACGTACTTGGCAGGCCGCCCGGCGACACGGTCGGCTGATCGGTGACGCCGGAGGCACCGTTGGTCAGGACGACCACCACAACGGCGGCGACCACCAGGACACCGCCGCCGAGATACCAGGGCCAACGCTTCTTCGGCGAGACCGGCTCGATCCGGTGGCTCGACGGGCGGCGGCCGGTGATCTCGGGGCTGAACTGCGAGGCCAGGAACTGGCCCCGGCCGACGGGGGGCCGGACGCCGGGCGGTGGCGGAGGCGGAGGCGTCCCCGGTCCGGGCGGACGCGCCCCGGCAGCGTGGATCTGCGTCCACGTCGGGTTCGGCTGGGGGCGCCATCCGGTCGGCTCGGCCGACAATCCAGGGCCGCTGCGTTGCTCCGCCGGTCGATCGGCCGGTCGGTTCGTCGCCTCGGCGGTGCCGCGCGTCCGTTCGTCGTCGGGGTGCGACCCGATGGCCCGCCGGGCCGCGCTCAGCAGGTCGGCACAGGTGCCGTAGCGCAACGCCGGGTCGGCGGCCAGCCCACGGGCGATGACCCGGTCGATCGCCGGCGGCAGGCCGGCCAGCGCCGAGAGCGACGGGACCACGCCCGACAGATGGCCGGTGATCACCGTCCGGACATCCCCGACGTACGGCGCCCGCCCGGCCAGCGCGGTGAACAGCACGCAGGTCAGGGAGTACTCGTCGGACCACGGTCCGACTTCCTGTCCGCGGAGGTGCTCCGGGGACGCGTAGGTGGGCGAGCCGAGGAAGTCACCGGACGCGGTCTGGTGGCCGGTGACCCCCCGTCTGGTCAATCCGAAGTCGGCCAGGTAGACGTGTTCCTGGCCGACCGACTCGTTCCGCGTGATCAGCACGTTGGCCGGTTTGACGTCGAGGTGCACCAGGCCCCGCTCGTGGAGCACGTCAAGGGCGGCGCCGACCTGGCCGAGCAGGGCCAGCGCCCGACGAACGGGCATCTGGCCGCGGGCCAGTTCGCGGGCCAGGTCGGTGCCGTCGACCAGGCGCATCGCGATGAACAGGGCGCCGTCGACCTCACCGAAGTCGTACAACGGCACCACGTTGACGTGGTCGATGGCCGAGGCGGCCCGTGCCTCCTCGATGAACCGGGCCCGGAACTCCGGGTCGGTGGACAGATTCTCGCTCATCACCTTCAGTGCGACGGCCCGCTCGAGGCGCTCATCCACCGCTCGATAGACGACGCTCATCCCGCCCCGGCCGATCACCTCCTGCACCAGGTAATGGCCCAGGCGCTGCCCAGTGAGGTCGACCGACACAGGCCCAGCCTAGATGGGCCGGCTCGTCGTCACGGCGGCTTCGCCGGATGGACCCCGATGTCGCGTCCGGCCTTGCGGTCGTAGGGTTCGGCGCATGACTGGCGAGCACCCCGAGGTGCCCATCGAGCTGAGGGTGCTGACCGGCCCGAACCT
Source organism: Nakamurella panacisegetis (assembly GCF_900104535.1). Lineage (NCBI taxonomy): Bacteria > Bacillati > Actinomycetota > Actinomycetes > Nakamurellales > Nakamurellaceae > Nakamurella > Nakamurella panacisegetis. The sequence continues at coordinate 943,388 of NZ_LT629710.1, forward strand.
GTATTTCCCGCGACCGGCGGTGAAGCTCACCCTGGACGCCTCGGGGGTGATGGAGGCCGACCCGGCGACCGTCGTCGGATGGCAGCGCGCCCTTCGGGTGCGCAACCCGTCGGTCGGGATGGCCGATTCGGCCGTTCGGGTCGATGCCGCGGCGGAGTTGGCCGCAGCGGTCGTCCGGCGCAGCGGCGGTGTCATCGACACCCGGGTCCCGGCCGTCGGCCGCGGGGGCGACGGCCGCACGGTCGTGGTCGCGTTCCCCTTCCGGCGCCGCGGCCTGGCCGAGCATTTCGGCGAGGCGGTGGCGGTGGCCTTCGACCGCATCACCCGCGGCGGCGTGGATGCGCAGGTGGCATTGGCCGACGTCGCCGTCGCGATGGCCGGGGTGGATCCGGGCGAGGTCGTGACGCCGCTGCGTCCGACGATCCCGGTGATCGCGGTGACCGGGACCAATGGCAAGACCACGACCACCCGGCTGATCTCCCACCTCATGCAGGCCGACGGCCGGATACCCGGCTGGTCGTCGACGGACGGGATCGTCATCAACGGCGTCGAGGTCGAAACGGGCGACTGGTCCGGCCCGGGCGGGGCGGCGCGGGTGCTGTCCGATCCGTCGGTGACGGTTGCCGTGACCGAAACCGCCCGCGGTGGAATCCTTCTGCGGGGCGTCGGCACGGCGGCCAACGACGTGTCGGTGGTGACGAACATCAGCGCGGATCACCTGGGCCTTCTCGGGGTGCACACCGTCGAGCAACTGGCCGAGGTGAAGTCGGTGGTCGCCCGGATCACCAAACCGAGCGGCTGGACCGTGCTGAACGCCGACGATCCGCTCGTCCGCGAGATGCGGCTGGTGTCCCGCGCCCGGCCCTGGTTCTACTCCCCCGATCCGGACAACCCTTTCCTGGACGACGCTCTCGAGGCCGGCGGCAAGGCGATCACCGTGATCGACGGCGACATCGTGGTGCTGTCAAGGGGTCTCGACCCGACCCGGGTACTGCCGGTGGCGCAGGTGCCGCTGACCCTGGCCGGCACGTCACGGGTGAACGTGTCGAACGTGCTGGCCGCGACGGCGGCGGCGCTCGGGGTGGGTGCGTCCCTGGAGGCCGTCCGCGCCGGCCTCCGTTCGTTCACGTCCGGAGCCGAACACAACGCCGGACGGCTGAACGTGTACCTGGTTTCCGGGCTGGCCGTCGTGCTCGACCTGGCCCACAACGAAGCGTCGCTGGAGTCACTGCTGGAGGTGTCCGGGGCGCTCCGTCTGGCCGGCGGGTCGCTGGCGGTGGTGGTCGGCACGGCCGGCGACCGGACCGACGAGGCGATCCACGCCATGGGCGAGATGGCCGCCGCCGGATCGGATGTGATGGTCATCGCGGCCCGTCACAAGTACCTGCGCGGTCGCGAACCGGGTGAGATGGAAGGCCTGTGGCGGTCCGGGGCCGCCGAGGCCGGCGTGCTGGAGGTCACCGAGGAACCGGACGAGCTCTCGGCACTGCGATATCTGCTGGATCTCGGCCTGCCCGCAGGGTCGTCGATCGCGGTCTGCGCCCTCGAGCAGCGGGCCGAAATGGCGGCCGACATCCTGCGTCGTGGCGGTTCGGAGATGAGCGCCGAGCAGGTGGCGGAGCGAGTGGCCGGTTGAACAGGAGTAGCCGGCGCGGAAATGATCGTCGAGCTGTTGCGCGGCAACGGTCACGGAGAGCAACCACCCGATCACGCGCAGGCCGTCTCGGCCGCCGAGATCGAAACCCGCACCGCACAACGGGTCCGGGACCTCCTCGGCCGCCCCACATCGTGACCCCACCTTCCACCGTGCACCTGCACCACCGACCCGACCGACCCGGGAAGGACCCCGACGAAACCCTGGCCGAGTACCTGCACCGCCGCCAGTTCTCCCACCGCTACCGCACCGAGCTCACCACCGCCATCCGAACCGCCCTCGCCGCCGCCCGGCCCGACCCCGACACGCCACCCTTCTGACCGATCGACCACCGCACGGCCGCCTGGCCGTGCAAGGCAGGATGAGGCCATGCGCTCCGTCGAAGAACACGCCAAGATCGTCAGCGACCTGCTGTCCCCCAGCCCAAGCGTCAACGTGTCGCTGCACGACGCGGCCGGGTTGGTCCTCGCCCACGACCTCATCGCCCCCATCGACCTGCCCCCCTTCCCCAACTCGGCGATGGACGGTTATGCCGTGCGTGCGGCGGACCTCCCGTCCTTCCCCATCACCCTGCCGGTATCGCAGGACATTCCGGCCGGGCGGCAGGACACCGGGCCGCTGACTCCGGGGACGGCCGCCCGGATCATGACGGGGGCGCCGATGCCGGACGGGGCGGACACCATCGTCCAGGTCGAGAAGACCGACGGCGGAACGGAAACCGTCCGGATCGACGATGCACCCCCGGCCGGCATCCACGTCCGAACCCGAGGCGAGGACGTGCGGACCGGAGCGGTCGTACTGCACGCCGGTGCGGTGATCGCCGGGCCGCAGATCGGCGTGGCCGCCGCGCTCGGTTTCGCCGAGCTTCCCGTGCGCCGGCCGCTGGAGGTGCTGGTGCTCTCCACCGGAACCGAGCTGGTCACCCCTGGCCAACCACTGGGTCCGGGGCAGATCTACGAGTCCAACTCGTACATGCTGGCCGCGTCCGTCACCGCCGCCGGTGCCCACGCGCGGATCGCGCACTTCGTCGCGGACGACGTCGATGCCTTCAACTCGGCCCTGTCGGCGGCGAGCACCGGCGTGGACCTCATCGTCACCTCTGGGGGGGTGTCGGCCGGCGCGTACGAGGTGGTCAAGGATGCCCTGACCGGCCGGGGCGTGGAATTCGCCAAGGTGGCCATGCAACCGGGAATGCCGCAGGGCGCCGGCCATTTCCACGGAATTCCGATGGTCACCCTGCCGGGCAACCCGGTCAGCTCGTACGTGTCCTTCGAGGTGTTCCTGCGACCGGCCATCCGGGCGGCCATGGGATACGAGCAGCTGACGCGCCCGGCACTGCGCCTACCCCTGTCGCAGCCGATCGACTCCCCGGCCGGCAAACGGCAGTTCCGGCGGGGCGTTCTCGACGCCGCCAACGGCACCGTCGCACCGTGGGGCGGGCCCGGCTCCCACCTGCTGTCCTGGCTGGCCGGAGCGGACGCCATGATCGTGGTCGAGGCAGGCGTCACCCACCTCGACGCCGGCGCCCCGGTCGAGGTCTGGTTGCTCGGGTGATCGACGCCGTCGCCCACGAATTCGCTCCCGACCCCGGTTACCTGAACACCGCGTCGCTCGGGGTGCCGCCGAACCGGGCCGTCGACAAGCTCGCGGAGGTCCACCGGCGCTGGGCCAAGGGCCAACTGCACCCACCGGAATTCGACCTCTGCGTCAACCGGGCCCGCACCGCGTGGGCGTCAATCAGCAACGTGCCGACCGATCAGGTGGCCATCGGCAGCACGGTCTCCGAATTCGTCGGACTCGTCGCCGCCGGCCTGCCGGACGGCGCGAGAGTGGTGATCGCGCAAGGTGAATTCACCTCACTCGTCTTTCCGTTCCTGGTTCACGCGGACCGCGGAATCACCGTGCGGGAAGTACCGCTCGAATCGCTCGCGGCCGAAGCGGGCCGCGCGGATCTCGTGGCCGTCAGTGCCGTGCAGTCCTCCGACGGGCGACTGGCCGACCTCGCGGCAATCCGGAACGCGACCACCGCGTCGGGCGCGAGACTCCTGGTGGACACCACCCAGTCGGCAGGATGGCTGCCCCTGGACTGTTCGGCCTTCGACTTCGTCGTCTGCGGCGGCTACAAATGGCTGCTGTCGCCCCGCGGCACCGCCTACCTGGCGGTGCACCCCGGTGCCATGGACACCCTCCGACCACTGGCCGGCGGTTGGTACGCGGGCGAAGATCCGTGGGACTCCATCTACGGCTCACCGCTGCGGTTGGCCAGCAGCGCTCGCCGGTTCGACCTCTCGCCGGCCTGGTTCGCCTGGCTGGGCGCCGCCGAGGCCCTCGAGTTGCTCGCCGAGCTCGATCCGGTAGCGGTCCACCAGCACAACGTCGCCCTGGCCAACCGGTTCCTGGCCGCCCTCGACCAGCCGCCAGGCCCCAGCGCCATCGTGACCGTCGACGCGGCCGGGGCCGAGCGACTGGCGGCGGCCGGGGTCCGAACCGCGGTTCGCGCGGGCCGGGTCCGGGCCTCCTTCCACCTCTACAACACCACCGACGACGTCGACCTGGCCGTCGCTGCGCTCCGCGGTGGCTGAGCGGCGCCGCCCTGCCACCACCTTCGAGCCGGCCGCCACTCGACGATCAGTGACATCCCTGATGCCGACGGCACCGCCGGCCGCTACCTTGGGACGATGAGCACCCTGGACGATTGGATGGCCGACGCCGCACAGGCGTTGGCGCTGCCCCCGGCACCGATGACGGTCGACCTGCGGGATGACCTGCTCGACCTCACCCGCGAGGTGGCCCACGGCGTGGCCCGGATCGCCGGTCCCCTCACCTGCTACCTGGTCGGGCTGGCGGTCGCCAACGGGATGAGCCCCACCACCGCGGTGCAGAACCTGCGGGACGTGATCGCCGCACGCCCGAGTACCCAGGAGGGATCGGCATGAATGTTCTCGGTTGGATCGTGTTCGGCGCCCTGGCCGGCTGGGTCGCGTCCCTGGTGATCCGGGACAAACACCGCGGTTGCCTGACCAACATGGTGACGGGCATCCTCGGCGCCCTGCTGGGCGGCTTCATCTATCAGCTCACGACCGGCAAGAAGTGGGACTTCGGTTGGCACTGGTCGAGTTTCGGCGTCGCCGTGCTCGGTTCGCTGCTGTTGCTCCTGATCATCAACCTGGTGACGCGGCGCCGGGTGGAGTGACCACCCGCCGCGCCACTCACGCGTCGCTGAACTCCTCGCCGGCGCCGGCCTGGGCGACGTTGCCGATGGTCTGCAGCTGGTCCCACACGGCCCGGGCCCGGTCGACGCACAGCACCACCAGGTCACCGGCGTTGGCCCGTTCCAGCCCGACCCGGGTGGCGTCGATCTCGTCCAGCACCACCTCGACCTCCTTGACCCTGGCCCCCTCGCCCTGCGCGCGGCGCACGCCGTCGACGATCAACCCCGCTGTCTCGCCGGGCTGGCGTCCGCGCAGGCGTTCGTCCTCGCGGACGATGATCCGGTCGAAGTGCTTTCCGGCCTGATAGCCGAGATCGACCATGTCCTGGTCCCGGCGGTCACCGGCGGTGGCCACGACGCCGATCCGTTGCGGCCGTTCGACCGTCGTCCCGACGCTGTCCTCGAAGAACCGGTCGACGAAGTCGCCGAGCGCGATCATGGCCGGGGCGTTGTGGCAGTAGTCGACGATCACCTTCACGCCGCGCACCTCGGTCAGATTCATCCGCCCCGGGGCCTGGTAGAACGACGACGTGAACGACCGCAGGCCGGCCCGGATGTCGTGCAGGTGGGCCCCGGCGCAGTACGCCGCGGCGGCCGCCGCCATCGCGTTCTGCACGTTGAACATCGCCTTGCCACCGAAGGTCACCGGCAGCAGGTGGGTGTAGGCCAACGGCATCCGGCGCCGCCCGTGGACCAGCACGATCTGGTCGCCGAGCTCGACCTTCTCCAGGATGATCGCCTTTCCGCCGCGACGGCAGTGGTCGGCGATCATCCGGTTGTTGGGCTTGATCGAGAACCAGACGATCTCGCCGCTGCACGCGCGTCGCATCTCGGCCACCAGCACGTCGTCGGCGTTCAGCACCGCGGCGCCGTTCTTGGGCACCGCCTCGACGATCACCTGCTTGACCTTCGCCAGCTGCTCGACCGAGTTGATGCCCCGCAACCCGAGGTGGTCCGGCGCCACGTTGAGCACGACGGCGACGTCATTGCGGGTGTAGCCCAGACCTTCCCGGAGAATGCCGCCCCGAGCCACCTCGAACACCGCGAAGTCGACGCGCGGATTCTGCAGGACCATTCGCGCCGACCGCGGGCCGGACGCATCGGACCGGATGACGAGGCGGTCGTCGATGACGACACCGTCGGTCGAGGTCATGCCCACCTTGCGACCGATGCCCTTGAAGATGTGACCGATCATCCGGCTGGTGGTGGTCTTGCCGTTGGTGCCGGTGACGGCGACGATCGGGATGCGCGACGCCGTCCCGGGTGGGAACAGCAGGTCCACCACCGGTTTGGCGACGAACTGGGGCTCGCCGATGGTCGGATGGGTGTGCATCCGGAAGCCGGGGGCGGCATTCACCTCGCAGATGGCACCGCCGGTCTCGCGGACCGGCTGGGTGATGTCGGGGCAGATGAAGTCGATACCGGCGATGTCGAGGCCGACCACCCGCGCCGCCTCCTCGGCGATGTCCACGTTGTCCGGATGGGCCTCGAACGTGCGGTCGATGGAGATCCCGCCGGTGGACATGTTGCCGGTCAGGGCGAGCTTGACCATCTCACCGGGCGGCGGCACGTCGGCCATCTCGAACCCTTGGGCCCGAACAAGTTCCACCGCCGAATCGGTGACTTCGATGCGGGTGAGCACCTTCTCGTGGCCGACGCCGCGCCGGGGATCGGCGTTGGTCTGTTCCACCAGCGCGGCAACACTTCTCACGCCGTCCCCGATGACGTGGGCGGGCATCCGTTCGGCGATGGCGACCATGTTGCCGCCGATCACCAACACCCGGTAGTCCTTACCGGTGATGAACGACTCGACCAGCACGTACCCGCGGCGGGACTGGTCGTAGGCCTCCTCGAACGCCGCGCGCACCTCGTCCTCGGTGCTGAGATTGATGGCCACACCGCGGCCATGGTTCCCGTCCAGCGGTTTGAGTACCACCGGATATCCGATGCGGCGGGCCATCCGGACCGCGTCGTCGGCGTTCCGGACCACCTCGGACGAGGGAACCGGAAGCCCGGCCGCGGCCAACAGCCGGCTGGTCAGCTCCTTGTCGGACGCGATGTCGACGGCGAGGGAGCCCGTCATGGACGTCATGGTGGCGCGTATCCGCTGCTGCAGCTTGCCGTGCCCGAGTTGCACCAGCGAGCCGGAGTTGAGCCGCTGCCAGGGGATGTCGCGCGAGATCGCCTCGTCCAGGATGGCCTGGGTCGACGGCCCGAACGCCACCCGCTGGCTGGTCAGCAGGAACGCCTCGTGCTCGGCCGTGAAGTCGAAGTCGAGATCGACCGGGACCGCGCCCTCGACGTCGGTTTCGGCGTCGACGACGCTGATCAGGTGGTTGACCAGCTTCACGGCCAGCCGCCCGGCCAGCGTCGCCACCGTCTCGTCCAGGTAGCCGAAGATGACGTTGTAGACGCCGCGCTCACCGGTGGAGCGGGTCTTGCCCCTGGTCATCTCGTGGCCGGCGGTGCGCTGCAACTCCAGCGCCACGTGCTCGGCGACATGCCCGGTCCAGGTGCCCTCGACCAGCCGTTCGACGAACCCGCCGTCGTGCCCGCGGGAGCACTGGTGATCGTGCAGCCCGGGGAGCAGGGCGACCAGTTGCTCGGTGAAGCCCGGAAGCAGGTCGGTCGGGGCCGCCTCCAGGGGGCCGAGGTCGATCACCATGTGGATCGACGGCTCGTAGGAGTAGTAGTTCGGGCCGCGGTAGACCCGCAGTTCCCGGATCTTGATCGCGCGCTGCTGGTCTTCCGACGTGGGCTTGGTCATGGGGGGCCTTTCGCTGACGGGCCAACAGCTGAGGGGTTGATCATCGCCTACGTCACGGCTCCCGGTGAAGGCCCGGTGCCGCCGGACCGCTCAGGACGAAGCGGGCCGGCGCCGCAGCTCGGCCGTCGTGGTGTGCGCCCCCTCGGCCGCGATCCGGCGGGTCCGCGGGCGCATGTCCTCCGGAACGTCGGCCAGGGTGGCCACCTTCGGCGGTTCGGTCTCGTCGGGCAGACCGGGAGCGGAGACCAGCCGGCGCGTGGTCAGGTCGAAGATCGCTCCCCGGGGCAGCGTGTGCAGTGTGAGTCCCGACATCATCAAGGGCTGGGTGCCGGTCGCGGTGTAGGCGGTGGTGATCACGTCGGCGCCGTCGATGATCGTCACCACTCCGCGGCCCTTGACCTCCAACCGGCCCGAGGCCGACACGATCGCGGCCGTGTCCTCGTCGATGCCGACTCCGAGCTGTCCGGGGTTGGCGGCCACCAACGCCAGCAGCCGGCCGAACCGGTTCCGCTGGGTGAAGTGCTGGTCGACGACGACGCCGGACAGCAGCCCGAGCCCCTGTGACACCTGTCCGACCCGGAACTTCGGGGTCGAACCGCCGCTGCCGAACGACACCATGTGCTCGCTGCAGATGCTGGCCCCGGCCGACGTCCCGGCCACCACCGCTCCGCGCAGATGAGCGGCCCGGATCGCGTCTCCGACCGGCGTCCCGACGATGACGGTGGCCAGTTTCGTCTGGTTGCCGCCCGTCATGAACACCGCGGTGGCCCGGTCGATGGTCGCGACCAGAGCGGCATCGCCGGCCTGGTCCCGATTCTCCGGCCGGATCCCGACGACGTCCGACACCCCGAGGCCGGCGAAGAGCTGGAGGTAGGCGTGGGTGATCTCGTCACCGAGGGAGGAGGCCGTGGAGATCACGACGATGCGCGCCGCGCTGCCGCCGGCCAGTCGGATCACCTCACGCAGGATGGTCATCCGGCCGAGCTTGTCCTCCGCGCCGCCGATGGGCATCACCACGCCCGCTCCAGGGGGCATGGTGGCCCGTGCCTCAGTCATGCCGGCAACCGTATGCCCACGGATGCTCCGCACCCGAATCCGCCGTTTGCCCAGCGCGCGCAGACCGGATCGGTCATTGTGTAGGGCAGGCGGGACCGGAACAGCCGGCCCACGCACAAGCTGGAGGAATCGACACATGGGCGTGAATCTCACCAAGGGCGGCAACGTCTCACTCACCAAGGCGGCGCCGGGCCTGAGCGTGGTCACCCTCGGTCTCGGCTGGGACGCCCGCACGACCGACGGCAGCAGCTTCGACCTCGACGCCAGCGCGCTCGGCCTCGGCGCCGACGGCAAGATCGTCTCGAACGAGCACTTCGTTTTCTACAACAACAAGCGGTCGCCCGACGGCGCCATCGAGCACGGCGGCGACAACCTGACCGGAGAGGGTTCCGGCGACGACGAGGTGATCACGGTGAACGTGGCCGCCGTGCCGCCGAATATCGACAAGGTCGCCGTCGCCGTTTCGATCTACGATGCCGACACCAAGGGACTGTCCTTCGGCCAGGTCCGCAACGCCTACATCCGGGTGGTCAACCAGGCCGATCAGGTCGAGTTGGCGCGGTACGACCTCTCCGAGGACGCCTCCACCGAGACGGCGATGGTCTTCGGCGAGCTGTACCGCAACGGGGCCGAGTGGAAGTTCCGCGCCATCGGCCAGGGTTACGCCTCCGGTCTGTCCGGCATCGCCCAGGACTTCGGCGTCACCGTGTGAGATCTGCCTGTGCGATCGCGTCCCCCGCCGGGGATCGAGCCTGATCGTCGCTCGACTCCGATACCGTATCGGTGTTGATCGGCGTGCCCTTCGCGCCAACGCCGACGGGTCCGCCCGGTGGCGTGACGAGACGTGCGACCGCAGAAAGTGCAGGCGAGAACTTCCATGGCCTCCGGTTCCCAGCCGCTGGGTGGTGCTACCGCCGGTTCCCACCTGGTGCAGTTGATCCGCTCCACCGTGCCACCGATCCACCCCGGCGGCCGACCGATCGTGCTCGGCGCGTTGGCCGGATCGCTGGGCCTGCGGTTCCTGCTCCGAGCGGTCGGGCTGAAGAAGTTAGGGTCGCTCGTCGGGCGGATCGGGCTCACCGGGACGGCGGCCTCCGCGGTGTTCTTCCGCGCCCCGCGCCGGGTGACGCCCACCGACAGCTCGCTGGTGGTGGCCGCCGCCGACGGCCTGATCTCACTGATCGAGGACGCGGTTCCACCGTCGGAGTTGGGCCTCGGCCCGCAGCCGCGGACCCGGGTGTCGATCTTCCTGTCGGTGTTCGACGTGCACGTGCAGCGGATCCCGGTCGACGGCGTCATCACCCAGGCCGCGTACAAGCCCGGGAAGTTCCTCTCGGCCGACCTGGACAAGGCGTCCGAGGTCAACGAGCGGAACTCGCTGGTCATCCGGTCCACCCACGGACCGGAGGTCATCGTCACCCAGATCGCCGGGCTCATCGCCCGCCGCATCGTGTGCGACGTCAGGCCGGGCGCCTCGGTGCTGGCCGGGGCCACCTACGGCCTGATCCGGTTCGGGTCACGGGTCGACACGTACTTGCCCGCCGGATCGACGGTCGACGCGATCCTCGGGCAGCGCACCATCGGCGGTGAGACGGTGCTGGCCCATCTGCCCACCGTCGCCTCGTGATGGGGCCCGCGTAGATGGCGACTGTCCCCGGCGTCCGGTTCCTCCCGAACGCGATCACCGTCCTGGCCCTGTGCGCCGGGCTCACCTCGGTGGCCTTCGCGCTGGATCACCACTGGTTCCCGGCGATCGTGGCCATCGGCATCGCGGCGATCCTGGATTCCCTGGACGGCCCGGCGGCCCGGCTGCTGAACTCGACCAGCCGGATCGGCGCCGAGCTGGACTCGCTGTCGGACCTGGTGTCGTTCGGCGTCGCGCCCGCCCTGGTCGTCTACGTCTGGCGGTTCAACGACGGCAACTCGATCAGCTTCGGCTGGGCCTTCTGCCTGATGTTCGCCGTCTGCATGGCGCTGCGGCTCGCTCGCTTCAACTCGTTGCTGGACGACGACACCCCCAAGCCGTATGCGAAGGGCTTCTTCACCGGCATCCCGGCCCCCGGAGGCGGGCTGCTGGCGATGGCCCCCCTGCTGCTGGCCATCCGGCTGGGCGATCACCACTGGTTCAGCAGCCAGTGGGTGGTGGCCGGCTGGCTGGTCGTCGTCGGGTCGCTGGCTGTGTCACGGCTGCCGACCATTTCGCCGAAGTCGGTGCGCGTGCCGACCGGCCTCATCGTCCCGTTGCTGGTGCTGCTGGTGGCGGCGGTGGCCCTGGAGTTCTACGAGCCGCAGCTGGTCATGGCCATCGGCCTGGGCCTGTATCTGCTGCACCTGCCCTACGCGAGCTGGAAGTTCCAGTACCTCAAGCGCCATCCCGAGCTGTGGATGGACGCGCGCAAGCAGCGGATCTTCCGGTCATCGACCCGGCGTATCCGGCTGTCGGTGCGGATGCCACGCCGCCGCCGGGTGGCCGGCCGGGCGTCCGACGGCACTCCGCTGCCCTCCGCTCGGCGCCGGGGCGCGCTGGGCCAGGTGCGCGGTCGCGTGCAGGAGCGCCGCCGCCTGAGATGACGGCCAGGCCCGTCCGGGGGAACGACGTCCGATCAGGCGTCGAAGCCGAGCCGGCGGGCCGATCGGGTCTTCTGCCGGGTCGAGCGGAGCCGGCGCAGACGGCGAACCAGGAGCGGGTCCTCGGCCAGTGCCGCCGGGTTGTCGATGACGTTGTTCAGCACCTGGTAGTAGCGGGTCGGCGAGAGGTCGAACATCTCCTTGATCGCCTGCTCCTTGAGCCCTGCGTACTGCCACCACTGTCGTTCGAAACCCAGGATTTCGCGGTCCCGGCGGGACAGACCCTGGGCCGAGGTGGCGCCGTCGTCCGTCGCGACATCCTCCGGCACCGGCCGTGCGGCTGAGTTGTCCATCAAGTCCTCCCGGAACTTCGCCGGCCGAGCGGCCGTTGAATCACAAGCGTGTCATTCCGGCTCCATGGTGGCACGCCCGGCGGAGCCGGGTCCAGCGCATCCGGCGTGTCCGGGCCGCGGCTCGCCGGGGACCACGGCACTCCCGTCCCGCGACCGTTCATCAGTCACAGGAGTATCGGGGTGGCCGTCGGCCGAGGTGCGCCGCAAGGGTCAGCCGGACAGCGGGACCGGCCCCGTGCCCAGGCCGAGCAGGGGACCGACCAGGGTGCGGCCGGCCGATGTCACGAGCTCGCACAGAGCGAATCCGCTGTCGTCGGTGGCGCTGCCGAGGCCGGCCCGCGGGGGCCCGTCCGCTCCGTGCACCGCGACCGCCTTCACGCTCAGGACCCCGCCGGCGGTGGGATCCGGCATCGCGGTCCGGCGGCGCACCTGCGTCAGGCACGAAGCGTCCAGCCCCCGCTGGGTGAGCCCGTCCCGGGCGGTGGACATCAACCCGAACGCCTCGGCCGCATGGGCCCTCGCACAATCCACCCGCTGGTAGTTGATCAAGCTGGACATCCTCAGGCAGGTGGCGAACCCGGCTGGCGGCCTGACCCCGGGCGCGAGCGCGTTCCGGGCCGTCCCGGACCATGAGGTCGGGCTCTGATCAGGTCCCAGCAGCACCAGCACGCACGCCAGCCAGTGCTGCCCCACCGCGGCCTGCAGTGCGGACGGCTGCTCGACGACACCGGCCAGTGTGGTGGGCAGTTCCCACCCGCCGGCCGACGGTCCGAGGGTGTGACCGAGGTACCCGTCGATTGCGCTCGTGCAGGCATCGTCGTTCGGGTAGCCGTCGCCGGTCCGGACCGATGGACGCCGCTGGTCGGTGTACGTGCTGATCACCTCGCCCATCCGCAGGCCGGTGCACGGCGCGGCCACCAGCGTCGGATAGGTGTCCCCTTTGGACGCGCCGATCGGGCCGATCAGACAATCCCCGGCGGCCGGGGGTCCGGGCACGTCCAGCGCGGTCGGCGATCCGGCGATGTGACGACCAACGACGGCGACCGGCACGATCGCGGCGAGGATCAACCCGACCAGGACGACGGCCGCCCCACTCCACCGCCGGTCCATGACGACCAGCGTAGGGCGTCGGCGGCGACCCAGCCGGGTCAGCGAGCGGTGTTGCCCGCGACGCCGGAACCGGCCGTCCCCGACGCGGGAGCGGCCGTGGCCGACGCGGTGGCGGTGGAACCGGTCGGGGTGGACGTTGGCCCGGTGGTCCCCGTCGTCGACGGGCTCGTGGTCGAGGTAGCGGTCGTCGGGGCAGACGGTGTCGCAGTGGCTGTCCCGGTCGCGGTGACCGCGGCCGTGGTGGCCGGCGTCGACGTGGACGAGGACGAGGACGAGGACATCCGATCCGCGGTCGGCGCGGCGGTCGATGTCCCCGTGCGAGTCACGGTCCGCGTCACGGTCGAAGCGGACGTCGGCGACCGGCTCGACGATGACGGGTCGGTCTTCGTGGCCGGCCGGACATCAGGACGACCCGGACCGCCGCCGAGGATGGTCAGGCTGCCGGCGGTGCCGCCGGACAGGGCACTGCCGCTGACCGTCTCGACCCCGGTGACCACCGCGATCGCGCCGGCGAACACGCCGGCCGAGATGAGCGATCCGACCAGGATGCCGCGCAGGACCGGCCGGCGTCCCGGCACCCGTCGCGGGCGCGCCGGATCTCTCGTGCCCGACGGGGTGACCACCACCGGCGGCCGCGTTCCGGGGCGGTCGTCCAGGCCACGCGCGGCGACGAGCGCCTGGGCCATGCGCAGTCGGGTGGCCTTGATCGACGTCGTGTAGATCGCGCCACCGACCACCGAGATGACGGACGCCAGGGCCGCACCGATCAGGGTGCCGACGACGCCGAGACGGGATCCGAGGAAGGCGGCCGTGACGGCGGCCGCGGTGCTGCCCAGGATCTGGGTGAGACTGAGTTCGATCCGCGGGCCGCGTCCTACCGCAGGTGCGGACGGTTGGGGGTCAGCGGGGCCAGACATCCGGCGAGCGGCTTTCGCGTCGCTGCTCCGGTTGCCGGATTTGTCGGGAGTGCGGCGCGGGGCCGAGCCGTGCTCATCTTGGTTCCGTGCCTTGTCTGGTGTCTCGTCGAGCATTTCTGGTCGGGTCTCTTCACTTCTGCGTGGATCATGCTTCCACAAGAAGACGGCACCGATCGGCTCGCGTTGAGCCCGGGTGGGGCGGCTCACATGTGCCGGCCGACCCGGGCCGACCATCGGACGAGGCCCGAAAGTCTCAGTCTCCCGGCGACTTCCCCACGGTCGTCGATCGGTCGCGGACGAACAGCACCGCTCCCGCCGCGGCCAGGATCACCGCCACCGGTATCAACATGGTCGGACGCATCGCATCGGTGAAGCCGGCGCCGAAGGTCTCGGCCGCCACGGTCCTGATCTGATCGGCCGTCGCCGCGGCGACGTCGGACGGCAGGGTGAGCTGGGCCGCCTGCCCGGCCCCGACCTGGAGCCCGCCGCCCGCTGCTTGACCGATCCCGGTCAGGAACTGCGACCTGGACGGTTCGGGCAGAGCGGCGGCAGCGATCACGGCCCGGTTGTGCCAATCCACCGACAACCGGCCGGCCAGGACCGCACCCAGCACGGCCGTGGCCAGCACCGAGCCGAACTCCTGCAGGGTGTCGAGCACTCCGGCCGCCACGCCGGACCGCGCCGGATCCAGATCGCGCGTGGCCAGCCCGAACAACGGGGTCCAGAC